>CAYREK010000001.1:0-30394 GCA_964423305.1 uncultured Halobacteriales archaeon
CGTTCTCCGGTAAAACTGCTTGCGTGGGCCTGTGAGACAATCACCGGAACGTGTACGAACAGGGGAAGACGGCGTGGACGAATCGCTCTGCGATTCGTTCGCACACCAGAAATCAGAGATTTCTGGGGACGCTGTCTCCCCGCCCTACTGCGCTCCTTGTCCGCTGGCGCGGACTGCGGTGCTCGTTGAGGGAGGGGGCGTAGCGCCTGCATTCAGCTAAACCATCCAAGCGACAGATCAGTCTGGTCAGTGACTTTATCGACATCTATACCGGCGTTTGTGGACGCTCGGAAAATCACGTTGTACATCGGATACTGCTCTGTGTCATCGGTCTCGGGCTGAAAGTGATACGACGAACTAGTTCGATATCTTCAAGAATCACGGATGTACCGAGGAGAGTTTCTGCTTCCTGTCGGGTTCTCTCCGGCCAATTCGTTCTCTGTGTTACGGAAAATGCGGGAAGTGTCCACCCGTGAGAACCATCGTTCATCAAAAGCACGCCGATCACGAGGGCTCGTCGAGTCGCTCAAGCGCACCGGGCAGCTGCCCGAGCGACCGGATCGTCGCCTGCGGGGTGGTCTCCTCGGGCAGTTCCTCCTCGGCGTGGCCCGGCCGGGCGAGCAACACGCTCGCCAGCCCGGCTCGGTCGGCGGCGAGGACATCCTTGGCCCGGTCGCCGACATAGACGCCGGCGTCGGCGCCGAGTTTAGCCATCGTCTCGATCAGGTAGTGGGGATCAGGCTTGCGGCGACGAAAGCCCGCGGGGGTCGGATCGCGCCCGCGGACGGCGTCGACTGCCGCGCCGATCTCGTGGCGCTCGGCCGCGAAGACGACGGTGTCGTGGCGGTTGTTCGAGACGATCGCGGCCGGGCGCTCGCTCGCGACCGCGACCGCCGTGGAGATGTCGTCCTGAAAGGTGCGCTCGCCGGCCTGGAACTGCTCGCGGGCGAGGGCGTTGGCACGGCGCTCTTTCAGCCGCCAGAACCGTTCGAGGTCGGTCTCGAGCGTCCGACAGACCGCCCGCACGGTCTTGTCACACCGGTAGGCACGCAGCACCGCCTGCTGATCGTCGTCGGGATCGAGCCCGAGCTCGTCGATCGCCTCGTCGGCCGCCCGTTCGTACGTCCCCGGGACACTCCTCCGGCCGTCGAGTAAGACGCCGTCCATGTCGAACAGTACCGCCGGTACCTCGGCGTCGCGTCGGGTCGAATCTGAGGGTGGAGTCATCGATGTGGGTGGCTCCTGGAGCCGCGTGGCAACGCGGGCATCCTGTCGTAGTGTATATTCGATAGTGCAGGCTAAGACCGTTGCTCTTTGACGCGCGGCCGTCACGGCAGACCACCGCCGCGAGTTCGGACCCGTCCGCGGAGACGACACGATCGAGTCGATCCCGGACCGGGGTGCTCGGATGCACACGACTCGTCTCTTCCCGCGGCGGCAAGAAGCTGTATATGAGTGGTCCGGACGGCTCCGGGAGCCTCCGGAGACCACGTTTGCGTACGGAACTTCACACGGCCGTCCGGACCCGCTGGTACCGCCGAGGAAAGGACTATCACCGCGGGGCCGTCAGCCGATCCATGGCAGAGACCCTGATTGACGCCGAGGCGTTGTACGATCTCACGCACGTCGCCGACGCGGCCGTCGGCCCGGCGGGCGACCGCGTAGCCGTGCTGACACGGGAGTCAGACCCCGAGGACGACGAGACCGTCGCCTCGCTGTGGATCGTCCCCGCCGACGGCACACGCGAACCACACCGCCTGACCCGGGCCTCGGATGCGAGCAGCCCCGCCTGGAGCCCGGACGGCTCGACGCTGGCCTTTCTCGCCGCCAGGGAGGAAGACCCCGAGTTGCGGGTCGGCCGCGAGGCGGACTCTGAGAGCGAAGACGATCCGGTCGAGGAGTCAGACGACGCCGACTCGAGCGACGAATCAGACGGCGAGCCCGAGACCCAGGTGTGGGCGTTCGACATGGAGCGGGGCGGGGACGCCCGTCAGCTCACGACCCGCTCGGAGGGCGTCTCGGCGTTCGACTGGGGCCCCGAGGGCGATCGACTCGTCGTCGCTGCGCGGGATCCCACCGACGACCAGCGCGAGAGGCTCGACCGCCGCGAGGAGGGCGGGGCGATCGAGACCGAACGGCTCCAGCACAAGTTCGACGGCCGGGGATACCTCGACGAGGTGACGACGTACCTGTTCGTGGTCGACGCGGAGACCCGCGAGACCGAGCGGCTCGAGGCCGCAAACGACGGCGGCCACGGAGGGTTCGGCGGGCTGAGCCCGGCGTGGGGGCCATCGGGTCGGATCGCGTTCGTCGCGACCCACGCCGACCGGCCCGACGACACCTACGCGCGGGACCTGTACACGATCGATCCCGACGGGACCGACCGGCGGAAACTCACCGACGGGACGCTCACGGTCGGGGATCCGACGTGGAGCTCCGAAGGACGGCTCGCGTTCACCGGCCGCGACCCGGAGAACTGGTACGTTCCGACCGAGCTGTTCGTCCTCGAGGACGGCGAGCGCCGGGCGGTCTCTGCGGGACTCGACCGGACGCTCAGCCGCCCCCGGTGGCTGGGCGAGGAGACGCTACTCGCGCCGATTGCCGACGAGGGTCAGACCCGACTCGCCCGGTTCGATCTCGAGGGCGGCCCCGAGCGAACGTTCGGGCTCCAGGGGCGGGGAGAGACGATCGGCGTCGTCGATTACGCCGGCGGCACCGTCGCAGCGGAGTTTTCGACGCCGGGCGGGAGCGGCCTCTACGCGATCGCAGCCGGGGACCTCGCCGCCGATCCCGGGGCCGAGGACCCGCGGACGCGGCTCACCGACTTCAACGCCGAGTTCCACGAGCGCCACCCCGCGCCCGAGGCTCACCGCCTGCGGTTCCCGGGCGCCCGCGGCGAGGAGGTCGAAGCGATCGCCGTTACGCCGCCGGAGTTCGATCCCGACGAACCCGAGCCACGGGGACTGATCCTCGACATCCACGGCGGGCCGATGGCCTACGACGCACCCGGGTTTCGGTTCAAAGACCGGTATTTCACCTCGCGGGGGTACCTCCTGCTGCGGGTGAACTACCATGGCTCGACATCCTACGGGCGGGCGTTCTGTGAGTCGCTCAAGGGCGCGTGGGGAACTCTCGAGGTCGAGGACCTGCTGGCCGGCGTCGACGAGCTCCTCGACCGCGGCTGGGCCGATCCCGACCGGCTGTTCCCGACCGGATTCTCCCAGGGTGGCGTCAACGCGGGCTATCTCGTCACGCGAGACGACCGGTGGGCCGCGGCCGCAGCCGAACACGGCATCTACGACCTGCGCTCGTCGTTCGGAACCGACGACTCACAGAACTGGCTCGAGGCCGACTTCGGGCTACCCTGGGAGCGCCCGGAGGCATACGAGGCCGCCTCCTCGATTACTGACGCCGGGAACGTCGAGACGCCGCTGCTTCTCATGGCCGGCGAGAACGACCACCGGTGTCCGCCCTCACAGTCCGAGCAGCTGTACGTCAGCGTCCGCAAGCGGGGCGTCGACGCCAAACTCGTGATCTACCAGAACGAACACCACAACGTCGGTGATCCCGACCGGGCGGTCCACCGTCTCGAGACCCTCGACGAGTGGTTTGGGGCCTACGATCCCGAGCGCACCGTCGAGACGGACTGACAGACGTTCGAGCCCCCTACTCGGGGAGTCGAAAGCGAAGGCTGTACATCTTCCCAGCGTCGACGCCGTCGCCGGCCCGGTCCCGGACCGCCTTGGCTCGCTCGCAAAGCGACTCGGCGAGCCCCTCGGAGAGTGCGGCCGCGTCCTCTTCGATCAGCCGCTCGTGGGTGTCGAGTAACTCGCCGTCCCAGGGCACCGGATCTAAGAGTGTCTTCGTTCGCTCGTGACGCCAGCCGTACCCCTCGAACAGCCGTCGGAGGTGCGTTCGGGAATAAAACGTGTAGGTCGGCCGCGAGGCGGCGAGCTCCCCGACAGCGTTTGCGGCCCCGAACAGCTCCCGGACCGGGCCGGCCGGGAGCGGGTCGTAGTCGTCGACGACGAGCTCCCCACCGGGCGCGGTCACGCGGGTCAGCTCCGCGATCACGGCGGCGATCTCGGTCGTCGCCACGACGTTGAACAGGGCGTGTGCGGTCACGAGATCGACCGCGTCGTCGGGCAGCGGAACGGACCGGAGATCCGCGTACAGCGTCTCGGCGCCCGTCGCCCGCGAACCGCGCGCTGACCGTCCCGGCGCGTTCGGCGTCGTTTGTGACCGCAAGGACCGGCGTAGCGCCGCGATCGCGGAGCGTAGCGGTCGCGTTGCCGGCGCCGGCGCCGGCTTCGAGGCAGGTTCGTCCGTCGACTGACACGTCCGCAAGCGCCGCCGCGACCGTCTCGGACATACTCTGTGGTGGCACTTTGCGCGCTGTTGAATCCTACGGTCGCACGCCAAAACCCGGTCCGGGCGGCCGGCGGCCCGCGGTCTCGGTAGCGGTGGGTCCGCCGACCCGATGGAGAGATGGGATTCAGAGCCGGGACGAGGCCACGCCCGGAGTCAGTCGACCGAGCACCGATCGATACCCAGGATCCGGTAGAGCAGACACCGGCGGGTCAGGCCCTCGATGAGCACCACGAGTGCGGCGAGACAGAGCGCGAGCGCCGAGAGAACCGGCACGGTAATCGTTCCGGCGGCGGCGAGACCGGCGAGCACCACGAGCGCGACGCCGGCGAGCACCCGCCCGGCCGCGTCGATCAGACCGACGTTTCGCTGCACGCGTCGGGGTCAGTCCCGGTCGAACGCGAGCGCGTCGCCGTTTATGCAGTAGCGTTTCCCGGTGGGCTCGGGACCGTCGTCGAACACGTGTCCGAGATGACCGCCACACCGGGCACAGAGCACCTCGGTTCGGAACCCGAGGAGCCCGGCGTCGCGCTGGGTTTCGACCGCGTCGTCTCCGATCGGGTCCCAGAAGCTCGGCCACCCGGTGCCGGAGGTGTATTTCTGCTCGGAGTGAAACAGTTCGGCCCCGCAGCCGGCACACTCGAAGAGCCCGTCCTCGTCGACGTGCAGCAGCTCCGAGGTGCCGGCGGGTTCGGTCCCGGCCTCCCGGAGGATCCTGTACTGTTCGTCGGTGAGGTCCTGTCGCCACTCGGCGTCCGATCGCTGGGCCGGATCGTCGGTCTGGTCTGGCATACTCTATAGTGGGCAGCGCGGAGCTTGAACGTTGCGCGGCGGGAACCGGGCACAGATGGTTCGATCTCCGGCGATCTCGGGCACTCTCGTAGAGCGTCGGCATGGTTGCCGAGAATTGGTCACCGGAGCTCGGCGGCGAAATATGCCGCCGCGGCCGAGTCGTTGGCAAGCGGTTCGAGGTCGCTCGCTCCACAGCGCTCGCAGACGGTCGGCGGATCGACAGCCGGTCCCGAGACGACCGCCCCACAGCCCGGACACGAGAAGTACGCGAGAGTCATCAAAACTGGATGTCCGGCGTCGTGACGGCCCGGTCACGGGAGAGGGCCGCGAGCGGGCGGGCCGCGGTCTGGTCGGGGTCGAGCAGCCGCGCGACAACCATCGCGGCGCCGGGAGCCTGCATGATCCCGTGGCCACTGAATCCGGTGACGTGGACGATGTTTCGGCGCCGGTCGATGATCGGAACGCGGCTGTCGGTCATCGCGTACAGGCCGGTCCAGCTGTCGACGACGGTCGCGTCGGCAACCAGATCGGTCAGCCGTCCGCCGTTCGTCCGCAGTCTATCCCCGTACGCGGGGTCGAACTCGGTGGTAAACGCCGCCGGGTCGTCCGGAGAGACCTGCTCAGGTTCCGGGCGGAACTTGCCGCCGGCGTACAGCCGACCGTCGGCCCGCGGGAGCACGTACGCGCCCGTGTCGACATCGACGGCCAGAGGCGCCTCGGGAGAGATGCTCGCGTCGAGTACCGACAGCCGCCGCCGATCGGACGTAATCGGGAGCGACTCGCCAGCGAGTCCGGCGACCGCGTCGGCCCAGGCCCCGGCAGCGTTGACGACGATATCCGCACGTTCGGTCTCGCCGTCGACCGTGACTTGGACCCCGTCGTCGGTCGGCTCGAGATCGGTCACCGGCGCGTCCGTCCGGAGCTCGACACCCTCGGCCTTCGCGGCGCCCGCGACGGCGTCGACGATCTTCTCCGGCGAGGCTAGCGCCGCCGTCGGCGAGAAGAGACTCGCCCCGTACCGGTCGTAGGCGAGTCCCGGAGCCGTCTCGACCTGGGCCGGCGGCGCGTCGTATGTCGCCGGGACACCGTTTGCGACCTGCCTTGCTGCCTCCTGGTCGAGCTGCCCGGCCATGTTGTCGTCGTCTGTGAGAAACAGGTAGCCGTTCCGTCGAAACCCAATATCGCCCCCGAGAATCGACACCGCGTTCGCCCAAAACTGGAGTCCCTTCCGTGAGAGATCGATGTTGACCGGGTGCCGGTAGACCGTCCGGAGGCCACACCCGGCGGTCGCGGTACTCTTGGAGCCGAGCGACGACTCGCGCTCGAACAGTACGACCTCGTCTGCGAGTTCGCGTTTCGCCAACACGAACGCCGCCGTCAAGCCGATCACCCCGCCGCCCACGATCACGATTTTCTTCGATGTCACTACACGTATTTCGTGCCCGGGTGCAAGTATCCTCGGCTGCACTCAGTTCGGGAGCGAGAACGACAACCTCGTTCGAACACAGAGTGACCGTCGATGTCCCCAACTAGTTGGCATACCGTCGGGCGATCACGACAGCTGCTCCAGCGACGACCGCCACGAGCAGTCCGAATCCGGGGCCGGTGGCGTCTGCGTCGCCTGCCCCGTCGGCTGGTGCAGCAGTCAAGACAAACCCGTCGAGGATTTGACTCGCGCCCCATGTGGCCGTGCGGTCGTCGACAGCCGCCTCGGGAGTCGCGTCTGCAATGCGGTACTCGTCGGGAACCTCGACGATCAGTGTCCGATCGGGGGCGAACCCGCCGTCGAACGGGCTGGTCAGCCGGAGTCGATGGCGATCGACGGCGGCGAGCCGCTCCCATGTGACGGTCACGGCCGCAACGCCGATGGTCCCATCCTCTTCGGTCCGCGAGTCGAATCGCGGCTCGACTACGCGTGTCTTGCGGTCTGTATTGGCGTTCACCGCCGTCGCGACGTTCGTCAGTCGGTCCTCGTAGCGATCGAGCAGCGCCTCTTGGCGCTGCCGGTCGCCCTGGAACTGCTCGAAGTCTGTCCGCTCCTCGGGGTCGGTGAGATCGAACGTGGTCGTGAGCGTGAGCGTTGCGTCGCCGCTCTCGTCTAAGCCTACGACGACCGCCTCTTCGGTGGGGTTGGCCGCCGTCGCGTCGTTGGTCGCCCCGAGCGCCACCACGGCGCCGGCGGCGAGGATCGCCGCGACGAGTACCACTCGCCCGATGGTGCCGCGACTCGGCCGGTACTCCGAGAGATTAGTGTGTGGACTTGTCATTCGTCGTCTTCGTTCTCCTCGGTCTCGCCTTCCTCGCTGTCGTCCTTGTCTCTCTCGCCGTCATCGTCGTCGCTGTCCTCCTCTCGCCCGTCCTCTTCATCCTCTTCGTCGCCTTCTTGTCCGTCTTCATCCTCTCGCTCGTTTTCTTCATCGTCCTCACCGTTCTCTCGCTCGTCGTCTTCCTCACTGTCGTCCTCGTCTTCTTCATCGTCCTCACCGTTCTCTCGCTCGTCTTCTTTGTCTTCCTCCTCGTCGAACTCGTACTCGAGCTCAGCCTCGCCGTCACCGTGTTCGGTCTCGATGTCGAGTTCGTCGTCGTCGGGTACCGGGAACGAGACAGTGCCGTCCGGACCGGTCGTGCCGACGACGGCGCCGTTTGCGGTCACGAGCGCACCTTCAGTTGGTTCGTCGCCGAGAACTACCGAGACGGTCACGGTGCCGTTCTCGATGTCGGCCGTCGCACCCAGTGAGACGTCCTCTTCGTCGTCCGCGAACTCGAACTCGAGTTCGCCCTCTCGTTCGCCGTCGGTCACCTCGATCTCGGCCCCGTCAGCCGGGAGCGTCAGCGCGACCGTGCCGTCCGGGCCGGTCGTGCCGACGACAGCCTCACCGAGCTCGACGGTCGCGCCCGAGACCGGCTGTCCGCCGTCGGTGACAAGCAGCGTGACGTTCGCGCCGGGGGCGGGCTCGCCCTCGATCAGCTCGATCGCGAGCCGCTCGTCGCCTTCGTCCTCGTCGTCGTCCGCGGACTCGGTTGACTCCTCGAGTTGAAAGACCGTGCCGGTCTGGCCGTCGACGGCCACCTCAGCTTCGCCCTCGCCGGGGCCGTTGAATTCGAACTCGAACTCGTAAGCGCCGTCGTCAGCGCTCGAACTCGTCAGCACCCACGCGCCGGTCGCCGGCTCCGAGAGCGCGCTTTTCGCGTTCGCGAGCGCCGTCGACTGGCTCAGCTCGAAGCTCCCGTCACCGTCGCGAGGGCGCTCGAGCTGTGTCGAACGCTCGCCGTCTTCGTTCTCGACTTCAATCTCGAGTCCGTTGTCGGTCCCGATCTCGATCTCGCCGCTGACAGTACCGGTAAACTGGGAGAGAATCGCCGCCGCAGTCTGTCCGGACAGCGGTCCGAGCTCTTCCGAGACCGCGGCCAGGTCCGCGTCGGTCACGTTCAGCGCCCGCCGCTCGGGTTCGGGCAGGGTCGCGGCGCGCTCTGTCAGCCGGTCGAGGCTCGTTTCGACCGTGCTCGCGGTCGCCGCGAGCGAAGCGATCTCCTGTGCGTACGCGACGCCCTCGATCTCGCCGGACTGGATCGCCTCGGTGAGCGTCTCGTACTCGGCGTGCAGCTCCGCCGCACGCTCTGAGAGCACGGCCGCCCGATCCGCGACGGCTTCGCCCCGCTCGGTCGCGTTGCTCCGGTTGAACCGCTGTTCGAACCCGGCGTCTGCCGCCTCGCTACGGACCTCGGCGCCCGTTAGCGACAGCACCGTCGAGAGCTGCTGGCCGACCTCTGCCGAGACGCTCTGTCCGGGCGGTTGGTCGTCTACCTGTTCGGTCGAACTCGTCGGGCCCGCCGCGGCGCCGGCCGGGATCGCCATCCCGACCGCGACCGCCGCGGTGAGCGCGAGCACGAGTGCAGTTTGTAAGCGTGACATCACCGGTCTCTCACGCTCCCGGGGACTTGAACGGGAGAGACCGTCCCGGCGGTTTGTCGCGGTTTGCGGGTCGTTGCGGACCGTTGCACCGATTTGCACTGGTTTGCACCGGGAGAGAGCACCACGCTTATGCGCGACAGCGGGGAAAGTAGAGTTGTGTCGATCCGTTGGGTCGCTCTGTTCTGTCTCGCGGTCGGGCTCTCGCTCGGAGCGGCGGCCGCGGGTCCCGCGCTCGCTGAGACCGACGCCGACGCCGGCGACGACCGGTCGGTCGACCGCGTCGGATCGGCAACATTTGGAGAGGATTCCGCACAGCTAATTCCACAGACTGAAGTGGTCCCCGAGGCCGACGCAACGGTCACGCGGATCGCGCTCGCGCCCGACGGGACCGCGGAGTGGACGCTCACGATCCGGATCGCCCGAGACACGGACGCGTCGATCGAGGAGTTCGAGGCCTTTCAGGAGGAGTTTGCGGCAAACGAATCCCGGTTCGTCGATCGGTTCCAGGATCGAATAACCGGCGTGCTCGAGAACGCGCGAGTGGACACCGAGCGGGAAATGAACGTGACCGGCTTCGCGGCCGAGACGGGCACCGAAGAGTTCCCACAGCGGTGGGGGTATCTCAGCTACCGGTTCGACTGGACCGGGTTCGCCGTCGCCGACGAGGAGTCGGTCTCGGTCGGGGACGTGTTCCAGGGTGGACTCTTCCTCCAAGAGGACGACCTGCTTTTCATCGAGGGGCCCGCGGACTACCAGGCGGCGAGTGTCGACCCGGTGCCGGACCAGCGGGACGGCGGCCAACTCCAATGGAACGGTCCGCGGTCGTTCGCCGACGAGCGGCCGCAGGTTCGGTTCACCGCCGACGGGACCGGCGGTGACTCCGCGGCGCCCGGATCGCCGGACGACGGCGAGAGGACCGGACCCGGGACCGATAGCGGACTCTTCGTGCCGGTGTCGCTGCTCGCTGCCGG
This sequence comes from uncultured Halobacteriales archaeon, assembly GCA_964423305.1. Classification (GTDB taxonomy): domain Archaea; phylum Halobacteriota; class Halobacteria; order Halobacteriales; family Haloarculaceae; genus Halovenus. The sequence continues at coordinate 10,045 of CAYREK010000001.1, forward strand.
CGCCGTGGCGGCGGGACTCGCACTCGGGGTCGTTTACGCCCGACGACGAAAGAACGCCGACGGAGACGACGTGACCGGCGGGAACGATTCGGTCGACCCCACGTCCCGGGGGGCATTGGAGGACGCCGAGCCGGGGGTAACAGGAGGCCCAGACGGCCAGCTGGCAACCGACGAGGACCGGGTCGTGGCGCTTCTGGGCGAGGAAGGCGGCCGGATGCGACAGGCCGCGATCGCCGATCGATTGGACTGGTCGGACTCGAAGACCTCGCGCGTGCTCTCCGCCATGGCCGATGAGGGGACGATCGAGAAGCTCCGAATCGGGCGCGAGAACGTGATCGACCTGCGCGACCTCGAGGTCAGGTGATCGCTAGACTCTTTGATCGCCGATCCTCAACTACCACGTGAGCGAATCGGCGAGCACGGGAACCGACACTCACCGTCGCGTCGAAGTCCATCCGGGAAAGGAGGCCGTCGTCGAGTTCGATCCAGAGTTGACCTTCGAGTGTGTCGACGGCTGCACCTGGTGTTGTCACCACGGCGTCTTGCTGTACGAGGAGGATCTCTTCGAGCTCGCCGACCACGCCCCGCTGTCGGCCGCGACGACCGAGGCCCACGGCGAGACCTTCGTAACAAAAGAGCAGAAAGACCGCGAGCACGATGTCGACGCGGACGGCCAGGCCTGTTACTTTCTGCGCGAGGACGGCCTCTGTGCGCTGCACGCGGAACACGACTGGAAACCAGCGCGGTGTTCGGTGTTTCCCCTCGGCGTCCACGTCGAGGACGGCGACATCCACGTCTCGGTGCGCGAGACCGCGAGAGAACACTGCGAGGGGCTGAACGTCAGCGAGCGCCGCGTGATCGAGCACCTTGATGCGTTCCTGCCGGAGCTACTCTGGGAGCTCGACGATCCGGCGACACGCCGAGAGCTGTAGCCTACGCGGTCGCCTTCCGCCAGTCACCGCGGTCGACGACCTCGCCGTCGACGGTCTCGGCGGGCGCCTCGGTCGCGGCCCACACGAACTGCGGGGCGACATCGTCCGGATCGTACGCGTCGGCGCCGGTCAGCTCCGTCGAGACCTGCCCCGGGTCGATGATACCGACGGGCTGGTCGATGTCGGCTGCGACCCCGCGGGCGACCGCCTCGGCACCCGCCTTCGAGGCCGCGTAGGCGCCGTACCCGGGGTAGGCGTTTCGGGCGACCACGCCCGAGGAAACCAGCATCCGCCCGTCCTCGGCGAGGTGTGGAACTGCCTCTTTCAGCGTCGCGAACACGCCCCGGACGTTCGTCCGGATCGTGTCGTCGAACACCGAGTAACTCTCCTCGGGAAGAGGCGTCTCGCCGGACTCGCCGTGATAGACCCCCGCGTTCGCGAGCACGTACTCGATCTCCCCCCCGCCTCGCTCGGCCGCCCGCTCCATCAGCCGCTCGACGTCGAACTCGTCGCGGACGTCCGCTCGGACCGCCGTCGCCGCGCCGCCGTCCGCGCGGATGTCCTCCGCGACGGACTCGAGCTCGTCGCGGCTCCGGGCGCAGACGACGACGTGTGCGCCGGCGTCCGCGAACGACTCCGCGACCGCCCGTCCGATCCCCCGACTCGCTCCGGTGATAACTGCCGTCTCGCCGTCCATGAGAGTCGTTGTGCTGGCACAGTCTTGTGCGTTCCGTACCCGTCCGAGCGAGCGTGCCTATGGGGTCGTGCCGGCCGTCAGCATCCCTGGCCCCTCGGCGAGCAGTCGCTCGTAGATCTCTTCGAGCGCCGCGATGGTCTCGTCGACGGCGTACTCGGCGACTGCCGATCGGGTCGACCACGACCCGGAGACACACTGGTCGATCGCGCCGGTCATCGCTGCGGTGTCGCCACACTCGTACCGGACCCCGTTGTCCGGACCGATCGTCTCGCTGAACGGCGCGACATCGGGCGCAGCGACGGGGGTTCCGCAGGCGTTTGCCTCGAGCGTCGACAGTCCGAGCGTGTCGGCCGTCGAGGCCGTGACGAAGGCATCAATCGTCGAGTAAAATTGGGGGAGTGCCTCTCGAGGCAGAAAGTCACGGAAGGTCACGTTCGGTGGCGCCCGTTCCTGGAGGGCCGCCCGTCGGGGACCTTCGCCGACGATCAGGAAGTCACACGCCGACAGCTCGCGGGCCGCGGCGAGGATCTCGCCGACGTTTTTCTCCATGCTGATCCGGCCGCTGTACCCGATCAGCGGCTGCCGGTCCGGCGCCTGGTCGGGAAGCGGCGACGGCGAGAAAAACTCCGTGTCGATGCCGACGGGCAGTTCGGTGTGCTCGACCGGACGGTCGATTCGGCTGGTCGAGGCGGTGACGACATCGAACCGCCGCAGGACGGCCGTCTCGACGGGCACGTACGCCTCGGCGAGCAGGTCGGCGAACCACTCGTTGTGGATGCTCTGGTGGAAGTACTCCTCGATGGGCGTGTGGTGGGTGTACACCGAGGGACACTCGTGCCGGCGGGCGTAGTACAGCCCTAACAGGCCCGCCGGGCCGGGCCCGTGGGAGTGGACCAGATCCAGCTCGGGGAGCGTAGAGAGACGCCGGCCCAGCGGCACGCGGTAGCCCGGATAGAAGGGGTTGGGAAGGGACGGAACCGGAAGCTCGTGCTCTCCCGGATCGTAGCTGCTCTCGGGGTAGACGATCCAGACTTCGTGGCCGGCCGCCTCGAGGGCGTCGCGCCACAGCGAGAGCGTGTAGGTAACCCCGTCGATCCGCGGAAAGTACGAGTCGGTAAAGAAGCCGATCTTCACCGACCGGTCACCTCCCGGACCGAACTACCGGGTGACCGGCGAGACCCGGATCTCGGGGCAGTGGGGCGATCATTCGAGCTCGAGCCACGGGACCTCGACCAGCGGCGGAATGTGCGTCTCGATGTGGTGTTCCCAAATTCCCTGCTCGCCGAAGGCCTCACCGTGATCGGCGGTCACCACGACGCGGCCGTCGAGTTCCTCGACCAGCTCGGCGACGGACTCGAGCGCGATTCGGAGGTTCTCCTCGTGGTACTGGAGTGCCGTCTCGCGGGTTCCGCCGCTGAGGGCCTCTGCGGCGTCTAACTCAAGGAACAAGCCGGCCTTCATCGCCAGCGAGCTCCCCTCGAGGACCGACTCGACGGCCGGCCGGACGCGATCGCCGACCGCAGAGAGGACGGTCCCGCCGTCCGCGGCCCGGTCGTCCCGCTCGCGGTTGCCCTGACGCTTGATGCCCTCGCGGATCGTTGTGAGTTTCCGCCCGTCGCCCCGCCCGAGGAAGGGGGCGTGGGGCTGCATGTAATGCAGGACGGTGCGCTCGTGGTCGGCGGCCGTCGCCCGGCGTTCGCGAAACGAGGCGGCGAGACTTCCCGGCGGGACGGTCCCGAGATCGTCGTCCCAGCCGTGTTTCCAAACGTCGATCACCGTCCGGATGTGCTCGTCGGCGGACCACTCGTAATCACAGCTCGCTCCCCACTTGAGCTCGTTGAGCGGAATGCCGAGGCTGTTGATAAATGGGTTGCCCGAGAAGTAAGCGATGTCGTGCTCGCCGGTGAACGTCCGGTAGGCCCACTCGGGGGTCGAAGACCCGGGCGAGATCCGCTTGGTCAGCTCTCCGTCGAGGTACTCGTCGTAGACCTCGCTGAACACGTCGTACCGACAGGCGTCGAGAACGATCGCGTAATCCCAGTCGGATTCGACGAACTGGTGATCGACCATTAGTTCTGCCGAGCGGACCCGGGGAAATATTCGTGTCGATCCCGCCGCGTCGGGCCGACTGCCCGTTTCAGGCCCCGAACGTCCGGGTTCGGGCCCGCATTCCGACCAGCGTCAGCGAGCCGAGAACGATCGTGGTCCAGAAGACCAGCCCTCGGGAGATCACGACCGCCGTGACCGTCGGGGCGGTCGGTGCGCCGGCGACGGTCACCAACAGGAGGATCTGCAGCCCCTCGATACCGCCGGTTCCACCGGGGATCGGGATCCCGGAGGCGAGCAGCGAGAGCTGGATAACGACCAAGGCAAGTACGAGCGAGACGGAGACGCCGACAGCGTCGAGGGTGAGCCACAACAACGCCCCCCGTGTGAGGAACGCGGCGGTCAACAGCCCACCAGCACCGGTCACCGTCAGCGGGGCAGTCCCGAGGGTACGCATCGACGCGGCGAAGCCGCCGACGCGGGCGCGCAGTTCGGAGTCCTCGGTCGACGATATCAGCGACAACCGGTTGCCGGCCCGGAGAGCGGTCGAGAGCCCCTCCTCGAGCAGCCGCCGGGCGGCCCGGTGGCACCAGTACCCGACCACGACGATCGCGGCAGCAGCGAGCACCACCAGGGCAAAGGCGACGACGACGGGTCGGATCCGCGCCGGAACCGGGCGACCAGAGGCAACGAGATATCCACCGCCGCCAACGAACACGATGCCGGCCGGAACGAACCCGACGAGCGCCCGCATCGACAGCGCGGCGAAACACCGCTCGTAGGGCGCGGCCGTCCACCGGGCGAGCAGCCAGCTCGCGACCGGAATCCCGGTGGCCTGTCCGAACGGCATCAGCTTGTGTACCAGTCCGAGCCCGGTGCTGACGAAGACGGTCGTGACGACCGGAAGCTCCAGGCCGGCTCGCCGGATGATAAGATACAGCGCGAGACCGGCGAACGTGACTCCCAGGCCGCGGAGGGCGAGCAACAGTGTGAGCCGGGCCGGCGAGATCGCACTCGCTGCGTCGGCGAACCGATCGACGCCGACGACCCCGACGAGCCCGCCGATCACGAGCGCCCAGACAACGATCGCCGCAGCTGCCTCCCGACGACCGAGCGCGCGAGGGGTCTCAGCCGGCACGGGCGACAGTACCCCCCACGAGCTTAGACCGTTCCGCTCGGGGGCCGGGAGCCCGCGACCGGGTGCCGACAGTCAACCGATCAGGCCAGTCGATCGCGGACCTCGATAACAAAGAGCGTGATCGAGCCCAGGATGATCGGCGTCCAGTAGACGAGCCCGCGGCTCACGAGGACGGCGGTGATCACCGTCGACGCCGCCGCGCCCGAGGCCGCCACGACCAACAGCACCTGCAAACTCTCGACGCCGCCGCTCCCGCCGGGCAAGGGAAGTCCGGAGGCGAGCAGCGACACGGGAATAATAAAGACGGCCAGCACCGGCGACAGCTCCACTCCGACGCCGCCAAGCGTGAGCCACAGTAAGATCCCCTGCGAGCTGATGGCGGTCGTCGTCAGCGCGCTCGCAGCCACCACGGTCGGCGGGTTCGACGCGATTGAGCCGATGGACTCAGAGAAGTTATCCAGCCGGGTCTGGACCTCGGTCGGGTCGAGGCTCGGGATCAAGGGGAGTCGCGCGACCGTGCGGTTGACCCAGGCGACGAGCCGGCTCAACACGCGGTAGGCAGGCTCCGGGTACCGGTAGACCAGCGCCGCGACCGAGACGACGATCACGACAAAGAGGGTAAAGGCCGCGACCAGCGGGCGGAGTCGTCCTGGGACCGACCGACCGAACAGCGCAAGATATCCCCCGCCGACGACGAAGACGAGAATCGCCGGGACGAACCCGACGATATCTTTCGCCGAGAGCACGGCGAGACACTCCTCGTAGGGACGGTCGGTCTGCCGCGAGAGGATGGCCCCGGAGACCGGGATCCCGCCGGCCTGCCCGAACGGCGTCAGGTTGTGTGCGAGCCCGACGGTCGTGTTCAGAAAGACGCTCTCGATCGGTGAGAATCCCAGGCCGACGTTGTGGGCGATAACATACAGCGCCAGTCCCATCGCGAGCACCCCAAGGCCGTTAGCGCCGAGCATCACGGCGAACCGCGCCGGCGAGATCTGATCCGCCGTCTCGATGAAATCACCGACGCCGGCCAGCGCGACGAAGCCACCGAAAATGAGCAGCCAGAATACGACGCCGATGGCCGCCTGCCGTCGACTGATCATCTCTCTTCGCCGTTCAGGATCGACTGCGATACCTTTTACGACTCGACCCCGGGGCCGGAAATCGCCGAGGGACGGCTGCGAGACGATCCCGCCAGAGACTAACCCCCGGGGCTATCACCATGAGTCGATGGCGACGCGGATCGAGCGGATCGCCGAGGCCGCCTTCGGGCCCGGGACCGTCGTGACCGCGAGCGAGCCGGCCACCGGCGGGCGGGTCGCGGAGACGCACGTGCTCGGGCTCTCGGGAGAGTCGACCCCGGAGCGGGCGGTCTGTAAGATCGGCGGGCCGAGCGTCCGGACGGGTGAGGTGATCGAGCCGCTGGTCGTCGCGCTGGTGGCCGAGCGGACGAACATTCCGGTACCGGCGGTGCTCGCGACAGGAACGATCGGTGACCGACGGTGGGCACTCTACGAGTTTCGGCCCGGCGCCGTCCCCGAGTACGAACACCTCGATCCGACATCCCGCGAGCGGATCGTCCGCCGGGTCGGAGCCGCGCTGGGCGAGCTCCACGCACTCGAGGAGTTCGACCGCGTCGGCGGACTGGCCAGATCGGACGGGCAACTGGCGGTCCGGTCGCCGTTCCGGCCGTGGGTGCCCGAGCGGCTCCGAGAGGTCCTCCCCGCGGGAGCGGTTGGCGAGCCGGTCCTGTGTCACGGCGACCTGTTCCCCGGAAACCTCCTCGTCGAGGACGACCGGATCACGGCGCTGCTCGACTGGGGGAACGCACACGTCTCGACGCCGGGGTACGCCCTCGCACGGGCGGAGATGCGCTTTGTCGACTGGTTTCGCCCGCCGGCCGGCGAGCGCGACCGGCTCCGTGCGGCGCTGCGGGCGGGCTACCGGGCGCACAGATCGCTGCCGCCGGCCTACGAGACCGTCGCCGGGCTCTGGAAGGCGGCGTGGCTTGGGCAGTCCGTCGGTCGACTGGCGCGACACACGAACACTCGCCGCGGTCGCCGCCAGCTCCGGCGACACGCCGAGAGTCTCCTGGGGTGACGGTCACTACTGCAGGTATCCGAGATCCTCGAGTCGGTCCTCGATTGCGTTGGGTACGTCCGTGTCAGTCTCGGTCGACTCGTCGTCGGCGATCGGAACGAGCCGATCGCGGAGCCGGTCTGTGAGCCGGTCACGAACCTCCGAGGCAGCCGCGCTCACGTCCTCGTGCTCACCGGGATCGGTCCGGAGATCGTAGAGCCGTTCGGAGCCGTCGGTGCCGCGGATGAGCTTCCAGTCGTCGGTCCGGATCGCCTGGAGCCCGCGGTCGTAGGCCAGCACCGACTCGGGGAGCTCGCCGTACTCGGTCCGGAGCCGCTCGATCGAGGGCATCGGGGCCCGGTACTCGGCGGCGATCGCCTCCCGGTCCGGACGGCCGCGCAGATCGACCGTCGGCTCGGCCTCGAGTCCCGCGGCGGCGAGCAGCGTTTCGTGGAGGTCCTTCAACTCGACCACCCCCTCCCTGCGCCCGGGGGCGACGCCGGGTCCGCGGATGACAAGCGGCACGTGCAACAGCGTGTCGTACAGACAGTACTGGTGGTCCATCAGGCCGTGTTCGCCGAGGTTCTCCCCGTGGTCGCTCGTGACCACGACGATCGTCTCGTCGAGCAGTCCCCGGTCGTCGAGGGCCTCGAACAGCTGTCCCAGGCGGGCGTCGAGGTACCGGAGCTCGGCGTCGTACAGGATCTCGAGTTTCTCGAACTCCGCTGCGTCCATCTCGGCCTCGCCGGTGACGTAGGCCCACGGGTCCTGGTTGACCGCCCCCGGGTCGGGTGGGGTCTCGCCCTCGGGGGTGACCTCGCTTATGTACTCTGCGGGGGGCTCGTAGGCGAGGTGAGGCTCGCGGTAATTGAGAAACATGAAAAACGGCTCGTCGCCGTCGAGCCACCGCTTCGCCCGCCGGGTGGTGAACCAGGCGCCGCTGTCGTGGCGGTCCCAAACCGTCGCCAGGAATGCGGCGTTGAGGAGCGTCTTTGGCGCGTCGAGCGAGAGCAGCTTCGGCGCGAACGCCCGGAGCTGGCCGAGCAGTCCGGCCTGCTCCTTGCCGACCTCGGCGAAGCCCTTGCCGCCGCTGAACAGCTCCCAGCCGACCTCGAACTCCTCGAAGCCGGCGTCGAATCCGAAGCTCGGGCTGATCCAGAAGTTGTTCGAGTACCCGACCGTCCGGTATCCCGCCGCCCGGAATCGTGCGGCGAGCGGCGGCTCGTCGGGAGCGAACTGTCGCGCGTCGGCGTGGACGCCGTGCTCGCCGGTGTACTCGCCGGTAAACAGCGAGGCGTGCGAGGGAAGCGACCACGGCGCGGTCGTGTAGGCGGACTCGTAGGTCGCGGCCCCGCCGGCGAGCCGGTTGACGTTCGGCATGAGCTCCGCGTCGTAGACCCGGGAGGCCCGGGCCGTGTCGAGCACGACGAGGAGCACGTTCGGGGCGTCCATGCGCGTAGGTCCGCGAGGAGTCGCATGAGGGTTTTGTTTTCCGGTTTCGACGAGCGCAAAGAGAACGGCGACGGCCCGCAACCGACCGGTCGAGAACGAATCAGTCGCCCCGAACGGATCGGTCGGTCCCGTCGCGGACGGGCGGAACGGTCCGAACCTGACGGACCGCCGCGGCCAGGAAACACAGGAACCCAACCAGCGGCACCGAGGCGTAGGTCAGAATCTCCCGACTGCCAGCGACGATCGGCTCTCCGATCGCCGGCGGAATCGGTGCGATATCAACGAGCAACGCGATCTCCTGTGGATAGACGGGGACGCTGACGAGGATCAGTCCGGCGATGAGCAGCCGGCGGGCCCGTCGGTCCTCGAGTAAGTACAACAGCGCGACCAGCGGAAAGAACAGGTAGGTCACGTAGTTCAGCGTCGACGGGACGACGCTGATCAAAAGCGCCGCCATCGTCGCGAAGAAGGCAACGAGCCGGTCGGTCTCGGAGTCGGCGTCTCGGTAGAGGACGTACACCACCGGTGCGACGACGGCCGCCGAGAGCGCGAAGAGCAGATTTCCGGGAACCGCGGCGATCTGAGAGAGCGGACGTCGGACGGTGAACCACTTGTAGGTCGGATCGAGCCCGCCCTCGAAGGCCGGCGCCCGGCTGCGCTCCTCGAGAATGAACTCGAAAAACCGGACGTGAGCGTCGACTCCGAAGACGAGAACGCCGGCTGCGAGCCCCCCGAGCCCGACCACGACGGCGGCCGCGATCGCGCGGTAGGCCCGCCGGTAGAGCAGCCAGATCCCCAGGAAGGCCGGAAAGAGCTTGAAAAGCGCCGCGACCGCCCACAACGCGCCGCCCCGGAGCTGATCGCCCCGCTCGACGGCCAGAAAGCCCCCGGCGATCAAAAGCAACATGATCGGGTCGACGTTGCCCCGGTAGACACCCAAGATTGCGTGCCCCGAGAACAGACAGAACCCGAGGACGAGCCACCGGTCGACCCGCTCGAGGGCGACCCCCCGGCTGTCGAGGTACTCGAGGTTGAGCCGGCCGATCAGATAGAAGACGGCGGTCAACAGTCCGGCGTTGAGCAGGTAGCCAACCTGCCAGGAGGGAAGTGCGCCGAAGGGCACGAACACGAACACCGTGATCGGCGCGTAGACGTACTCCTTGTCGGTGAGGAAACTCCCCTCCTTGATCGCCGGGCCGACGAAGGCCTCGCCGTCGAGCACCGCCTGTCCGGCGAAGTAGTACGCCTGGAAATCCAGTTCCGGCGAGCTCGCGAACTCGTTTGCGCTGATCGCGATGCCGAACAACCCGGTGAGAATGCCAAAGGCGAGTGCCAGCCGCTCGCGGCGCCGGTCGGAGTCGGTCAGCGTCCGCCAGCCTCGCCGCAGGCAACCCATCACCGTTCGGTGTGGCGCTCGCGTGTATCAGGATTTCGAAACCCGTCGTCGGAAGCGAGAGACGCCGGCCGCGGGCCCGGACGTGTGAACCACAACGGGTTAATCGGTCGACGGCCAACCGGCGGTGAATGCTGTTCGATCCGGCGGTCGTCGAGACGGTCGTCGAGGCGACGCCGGAGCCCGTGGCGGTGGCGTTGCTCGTGTGCTCGTTTGCCGGGAGCGCCGTCGTCATCGGACCGGCCGTGGCCGCGGCGTACCTGCTGGGCGACCGGCGGACGACCGGCACCTGGATCGGGATCGTGGCGGGTTTTTACGCGGTGACGGCCGCGGCCAAGCCGTTTTTCGGAGCCCCGCGACCGATGGTCGCGCCGCCGTTCCCCGAGGCGGCGTTACCGACGCTGTTCGAACCGCTGTACGCCAGCGCCGAGCCGGCGAGCCGCGACGCGTTCCCGAGCGGACACACCATCGCCGCGACGGCTTTCTGGGGGCTGGTCGCGGTCGATCTTGATATCGGACGGCGGCGCCACCGGCTCGCCGCCGCAGCTGCGATCGCCGCGACCGTCGGTGTCTCCCGAGTTGTGTTGGGCGTTCACTACCCGGGGGACATCCTCGGCGGGGCAGTCGTCGGGGCCGCCTACCTCGCGGCCGCGCTGTGGGTCCGGCGGGCAGTCGGCGGAGACGTACCGACCGTGCTGGCGCTCGGGCTCGGTGCAGCGGCGCTTGCCTTGCTCGGGCCGTGGGCCGACCGCATGGCCACTCTCGTTGGGGCGATCGCCGGCGGACTGCTCGGCTGGGCCCTGCTCGTAAAACTTGGCGCAGCTCCCGACCCGGCGCCGTGGTGGACCCCCCGGCGGGCGGCCGTCGTCGGCGCGGCCCTCGGCCTCGTGATCGCGGTCGGGCTCGCGACGCCGGGAGCCGTCGTCGGCAGCCGGTGGAAGGTCCCCGTCTTCGCGCTCGCGGGCTGTCTGCTCGTCGCCGCTCCGGCGGTAACTCGGCGGCTCCAGGGGCGGCCGGTTCGCACGGAAGGACAGAAACAATAACACGGAACCCCGAGTCGATCACGCGTGACCGACGTGACGGACCGACTCGCCGGGCTCGCCCCCTCCGAGCAGACGTTTCTGGGATATCTGTTCTGGCTCTCCCGGCCGCGGTTCTGGCTGTATCTCGCCGGTCCGGTCGCCGTCGGGGTCGTCTTCGCCGCGACCGCGCCGACGGAGTTTTTCCAGCCGATTACCGTCGCCCTGTTGGCGTATTTTTTGGTTCCGGCAAACGTCTACCTCTACGGCGTGAACGACATCTTCGACGCCGACATCGACCAGCTCAACCCCAAGAAGGCCGAGGAGGGACGAGAGGTCCGGTACACCGGGGGCACCGGCGTCGGGATCGCCGTGCTCGCCGCCGCGGTCCTCGGGCTCGCGTTCGCCCCGGCGCTGCCCCCCGAGGGACTGACCGGCATGGCGGCCTTTCTCTTGCTCGGGGCTGCCTACAGCGCGCCGCCGTTGCGGTTCAAGACGACGCCGATCCTCGACTCGGTCTCGAACGGGCTGTATGTCACGCCGGGCGTAGTCGGGTACGCGGCCGTCGCCGGGGAGTTCCCGCCCGGGCTGGCGATCGCAGGCGGCTGGGTCTGGGCCATGGGGATGCACACCTTCTCGGCGATCCCCGACATCGAGCCAGACCGCGCCGCCGGGGTCCAGACGACCGCGACGCTTCTCGACGAGCGTCCCACGCTGGGCTACTGTGCCGGGGTCTGGCTGATCGCGGCGGTCCTGATGGGGCTGGTCCACCCGTACTTGGGCGCGGTGCTCGGGGTTTACCCCGCGTTCGTGGCCGCGATCGTCGCCGCCGATGTCGACATCGCCCGAGCGTACTGGTGGTTCCCGATCCTGAACACTCTCGCCGGGACCGCGTTTACCCTCGGCGGGATCTGGGTGATACAGTATGGCTGATCGCGACCGATCGCCCGCCAGTCGGGCGGCCGGAGCATGAGCGGCGACGGGTCGGGGCCGGGACTCTCGCGGCCGGTCCCGAGCCGTGAGGAGCTGCTGCGTGCGGTTACCGACCGTCGGGCCGCCGAAGCACTCTTAGATCGGATCGTCGCGGAGAATCGCTTTACCATCGCGGTTGTGTTCCCGATCACCGGCGCGGCGCTGTTGCTCGCGAGCGCCGAGGGACTGCTGCCGGACCCGATCGCCTTCCACCCGCTGTTGATCCTCTCGGGCGTGCTCGTGATGCGGCTGCCGCTGGTTTCGGGGATCGTCCCGTTGATCGACCGCCGAGGAGCGGCGGCACTTGGCGTGTTGATCGCATACACCTACGCCGTCGAGTTCGTCGGCGCGAGCACCGGGATCCCCTACGGCGAGTTCAGCTACGAGGTTGCCCTCGGGCCGATGCTGTTCGGGCTGATCCCGGTCGCACTGCCGGTGTTTTTCATCCCGCTGGTGCTCAACAGCTACCTGTTGTCGGTGCTGTTGCTCGGCGAGCGGGCCGGGTCGGCACTCGTGCGGGTGCCGACCGTCGCCGCCGTTGTCGTGACCGTCGACTTGGTGCTCGATCCGGCGGCAGTCGCGCTCGGGTTCTGGGAGTTCGGGACCGAGGAGTTCTACGGCGTTCCCTACGCCAACTACGCCGGCTGGGTGCTCAGCGCGGCCGTCGCGACGGTTCTGATCGATCTTGCCTTCGACCGGACGGCGCTGCTCGCGCGGGTCGAGGAGTGTTCGTACATCCTCGATGATATGGTGAGTTTCGTCGTCCTGTGGGGGGCGGTCAGCGCCTTCTACGGAGCGTGGATTCCGGTCGCGATCGCGGGGCTGTTCGCGGTCGGACTGGTCCGGCTGGACCGGTTCGACTTCGTCGGTCTAGCGCCCGTATCGCGGTAGTCAAGCGGAGACAGCGGCCGAAACCGTGGGCTACTTGCCGGCCTAAGCGCGATCCCGAGGAGATGGAACGATCGACGAACCGGATCGTGTTGGCCGCCGCCACGACGGCGTTTTTCGTCACGATGGCCGCCCGGCTCGCGATCAGTCCCGTTGTGCCCGCCATCTCCGCGGAGTTCGACGTCTCGAACGGGCAGGTGGGGCTGGCGCTGTCGGGGATGTGGCTCGCCTACGCGCTCGCACAGTTTCCCAGCGGGCTGCTCGGGGACCGGTTCGGCGAGCGACCGGTGATCCTGGTCGCGGTCGGCGGGACCGCCGTCGCGAGCCTGTTGCTCGCCCTTTCGCCGCTGTTTGCGGTCTTTCTGCTCTGGACGGTCCTGTTGGGTGGGGCCGCGGGACTGCACTATAGCGTCGCGACGACGCTGCTCTCGCGAACGTTCACCAACACCGGAACGGCGATCGGGATCCACAGCGCCGGTGCGCCGGTCGCCGGGGTGATCGTCCCGGTCGTCGTCGCCGCGGTCGGGTCGGCGTTCGGGTGGCGCCTGGCCGTGGCCCTCGGCGTCGCCGCGGCGATCCCGGCGCTGGGACTGGTCGCGGTCGGGCTCCCGCAGACGGCCGCCGCCCGGCCTGAGCAGCCGATCGCAGACCGGATTCGGCCTGCCGCGCTGGGAGAGTTGCTCTCGCGGCCCCCGATCGCGGGCACGCTCGTCGTGTCGGTGCTCGGGGCCTTTGTCTGGCAGGGCACCGCCTCGTTTCTCCCGACCTTCCTAGTCGAACAGCGGGGCTACTCGGCGCCGCTTGCCGGAGCCGTCTTTTCGGGGTACTTTCTCGTCCAGGGGGCCGGCCAACCGGCGATGGGCTGGCTCTCGGATCGGATCGGCCGCGACGCCGCGATGAGCGTCTGCATGGCCGCCGGCGTCGCCGGCTACGCGCTGTTCGTGGTCGGGCCCGGGTTCGAGAGCGTCCTCGTCGCGACGGTCCTGATCGGGATCGCGATGAGCTGGGGGGCGACGATGCTTCCGAAGTTTCTCGATCACATGGCCCCCGAGGAGGAGGGACTCGGATTTGGCCTCGTCCGGACGAGTTACATGATCTTTGGCGCCTCGGGGTCGGTCGGGGTTGGACTGCTGGCCGATCAGTTCGGGTGGGCGGTGACGTTTCTGGTGTTGTCGGGGATTCTCGGGAGCGTTTTGATCGCCCTTGGCGCGGCTGCGCTCCGGCGGCGGGCTCGAAGTCCCGATCCACGCGGCCACGAGCCCGGGTGAGTCGGGGCGGTCGAGCCGAACGGTGGGTTACTCCGGGTGGGGAACGCCGTGCTCGGGGCCGTCGGCGACGCCGCCGTCGGCCGGAACCGCGCTGACCCGCCGGAACACGGTGACCGGGTCCTGAAACCGGCGCCAGTTCCACCAGGTCCGGGCCACCAGCCAGAGCTTCCGGGCCCGGGACAGCTCCGGGCGCGTCGAGAGCACGTCGAACTCCTGGGCGCGGATCAGGCGGTGGTGTTCGGCGTACAACACCGCGGCCAGAAGGACTGCGAACTGGCCCCCCTCGGGTAGGTACTCGATGCCGGCGACGCCCTTGCGGTAGCGTTGCTCGGCGCGGTTGAGCTCGAACTTAATCGCCCGGCGAAAGCCCTCGGAGGGCTGTTCGCGGCGGAGCTGGTCGACGGTGACATCGTACCGCCCGAGCGTGTCCATGGGCAGGTACACCCGGTCGAGATCGCGGATGTCCTCGCGGACATCCCGGATGAAGTTGGTCAGCTGGAAGGCGTTTCCGAGCGCCATTGCGTGTGGGCGGGCCCGGTCGGGGTGGTCAGTTCCCATCACCGCGAGCATCATGTTCCCGACCGCGGCCGCCGAACCCCGCATGTAACTCGCGAGCGCCTCGTAGGTCTCGTAGCGATCGGTGTCGATGTCCGCGAGCATCGCGTCGATGAACGCGTCGACCTCGGCCTCGGGAATGCCGGCCTCGGCTCGGACCTCGGCGAAGGCCTCGAGCACCGGCTCGTCGGTCGGCGCCTCCCCGAGCGCCGCCGCGCGAATCTCCTCGAGCCGGGCCCGCTGCTGGTCGGGAGTGAGCTGGTCGTCGCCGTCGACCACCTCGTCGGCGATCCGGAAAAAGCCATAGAGGACGTAGGTCTGCTCGCGGATGTCCTCGGGCAGCAACCGGGTGGCGTAATAGAACGTCTGGCCGGTTTCCCGGTGGATCGCCTTCCCGCGGGTGCGCTGAGACTCGTTCACAGGCTGTGGTTTGATCTTCGCGACATTAAAGATACCTAAAGAACCCGAGAACGGGCCGGGAGACGCGTCGGTCACCGGACCGCGGTCGACGGCTACTTGCCGGCGTAGCCGAGCGCGGAGTCGATCCGCCCGAGTTCGGGACCAGTGGTCCGCTCGCCGACCACGTAGCCGGTGTCGTTCGCGATCAGCCCCGAGCCAACCAGCGGGCCGCCGTAGTTGATCGTCCCGATGTCGGCCGGCACTCCGAGCAGCTCCTCGAGCGCGTCGAGTGTCTCGTCGCTGGTTTTCGGGTGACAGAGCACGCCGCGGTTGGTGGCGACGGCCGCCGTTCCGACCGTCGTCACCCCGGCGATTGCGCCACGCTGGACGGGCACGTCGAGCGCCGCCTCGACGGTCTCGGCGGCCTCGTCTGACAGCTCCGGGTGGACGTACGCGCCGGCGTCGTTGGCCAGGACGACGTTGCCGGCGGCGTTAATCCGCCCGGGCAGCTCGGTGACCGGCACCTCGACGGCCGCGGCGATCCGGTCGCGCTCACGCTCGCTGATCCGGCTGCTGACCAGCAGGCCGTGTGCGTTGCCCGTCGCGAGCGCGCCAACCGTCCCGGCGCCACCGATCCTCGCCTCGACCGCTGAAACCGACAGTTCAGACTGGAGTCCGTCGATGCGGTCGGACTCGAGGTCGGGACGGACGAGTAGACAGTCGTCGGTCGCACGCGCGAACACGCCGACGTACGGCGAGCCCGAGAAGGCGGCGCGAAACACCGTCAGTCGGCCAGCTCTGCCTCGACGATGCTGTCCTCGTCCTCATCGAAGCGAGCCGCCCGGACGCGGAGGTTACTCGGCGGGTTCGACCGGCCGTTCGACCAGACCGCCTCGTTGATCGAGGCGTCAATGCGGACGGCCGATTCGGGGACCGAAAACTGGGTCGCGAGATGCTCCCGGACGATCGACATTGCGGCGTTGGCCAGCTCTCCGTTCGGGGCCGAACGCGCCTCGCGAAGCGGCACCGTGACGATCCGCTCCTCGAATCCGTCGGCGCTCATTCGTCGGTGTCACTCTGCCGCCAGTTGCGGCGCTTGGGGTTTCGCATCACGTCCCGATCGGTCTTGACGATTACCCAGGCCGGCACGCGGCTGTTCTGGTTTTCGAGCTTTCCCAGACGCTTCTTTTTGGCCTTCGATTTCTTTCCCATGCCTGTGTCTTCTCGGCCGGGCGTAAATGTGTGTTCCTTTCGGTCGTTTCGCCGGGTTTGGGCGTTCACGGCGGCGCCGAAAAGAGCAGTTAGGACGAGAGCTCGACTGTCGCGACGGTGTCGTACTCGGGGCCCTCGGAGTCGAGTCGACTCTCCGTGAGCCGGATCTCCTCGACCCGGACCGTCCCGGCGTCGGGATCACGAGTCTGGACGACCTCTTGAACGAGCTCTTTCCCGCCGGCGTGGTTCATCCGGGCGAGTGTCGCGTGGGGGGTGAACTCGTGATCGTCGGGCTCGAAGCCAAGCGCCGTCGTCCGCTCCTCGACGGCCGCCTGGAGCGCTCGGAGCTCGCCCGCGCCGCCGTTCTCCCGGATACCGACCCAGACGACCCGGATGTATCCCGGGTGCGGGAAGACGCCGAGGCCACCGACGGCCGCTCGAAAGGGTTCGACGCCGGCGTCCTCGACGGCCCCGCGGAGGGCGGTCTCGAGGTCCGGCACGCGCTCGGGGTCGGTCTCCCCGAGGAAGGTAAGCGTCACGTGGGCCTGCTCGGGGTCGGTGAACGCCAGTCCGTCGGCGCCCTCGAACGGTGATTGGAGCCGCTCGATCTCGGGGCCCAGCTCGCCGAGATCGACACTAACGAACAGTCGCACGCCCCGACGTTCGGGACACAGCCCTTAATGCTCGCGGTCGCAAATCGGTAGTATGGCAAACGACCCGGAAGACCACGAGTTCTCCGAGGGCCAGGGATTCGACGATCCCTACGACCCGTTCGACATCGATCCCGAGCTCGATCCCGAGGCCGACGCGGTCGATCCGGTCGATTCGCACGCCTTGACCGACCAGCTCGACGAGGCCAACATCGCGGACGACGAGGTCGACGCCGAACAGCTGCTGGGGGTGGGCCTCGAGTACGTTCGGATCAACCGCCACGAACAGGCCACGGACACCTTCGAGCGGGCCGCTCGGTACGCGGACGACGACCGCGTCGCCCAAGAGGCCTGGGTCAACAAGGGCGTCGCACACGCCGAGCTCGAGGAGTACGACGCCGCGATCGGCGCCTATCAAGAGGCGATCGACATCGACGGCGACGCAGATCACGCCGCGACCGCCGAAACCAACCTGGCGTACGCACTCTGGGAGTTCGGTCGCACCGAGGAGGCGCTCGAACACGCAGAGCGGGCCGTCGAGATCGATCCGCGGTTCGGCCAGGCCTGGTACAACCGCGGATTTTTCCTCAACGAGCGGGGGCTCGCAGACGAGGCGCTCACCGCCTTCGACAACGCCGTCCGGCTGGGCTACCGGAGCGCGGACCTGCTCGAGGAGAAGGCGATCGCACTCGAGCGGGTTGGGGAAGACGAGCGCGCCGAGGAGGTTGCGGAGGAGGCCGAACAGCTCCGCACGAGCAACGAACAGGAGCTGATCGACGAGGAGCTACAGGAGTGAGATGCCCGGGCTGCTGCTCACCGAGCGGGACACGCCCAAGGGGCGGATCGTGGCGGTCTGTGACGCGGACGTGCTCGGCGAGCACTTCGAGCGCGGGGACGCCTCCCTGACCGTCGACCCCGAGTTTTACGACGGCGAGCGGGCCGACGAACAGCGCGTCGTCGAGAGTCTCACGCGGTGTACGACCGCCAACCTGGTCGGCGCACGGGCGGTCGGGCTGGCGATCGAGCACGGGCTCGTCGAGGAGGAAAACGTCCTCGAGTTCGACGGCACCAGACACGCCCAGCTGGTGTGGCTGTAGGCAGCTCTGTCTGCTGTCCGGTGGTGGTCGCCGGGACTGCCGCGAGACTCAGTCGATCGAAATAGTGTTGTTTCCTCGGCACCTCTCCTATGCAATGGCAACGACCGGCTCCGACGGGCAACTCGATGTCGCCGAGCTCCGCGAGGACTTTCCGATCCTCGAGCGGGAGTTCGGCGGCGAACAGCTCGTCTATCTTGACAACGCGGCCACGTCCCAAACTCCCGACCGAGTGATCGACGCGATCGCCGAGTACTACCGGGAGACGAACGCGAACGTCCACCGCGGCCTCCACCAGCTCTCCCAGGAGGCGAGCCTCGCCTACGAGGATGCCCACGACCGGCTGGCGGAGTTCATCGGCGCCGACGGCCGCGAGGAGCTGGTCTTCACGAGTGGCACGACCGAATCGGAGAACCTGGTGGCCTACGCCTGGGGACTCGAGGAACTGGACCCGGGCGATACGGTCGTGCTGACCGAGATGGAACACCACGCCTCGCTCGTTACCTGGCAGCAGATCGCCCAGCGGGCCGGCGCTTCGGTCGAGTACATCCGCGTGACCGAGGACGGCTACCTCGATATGGACCACGCAAAGGAGCTCATCGGCCCGGAGACGGCGATGGTGAGCGTCGTCCACGTCTCGAACACGCTCGGCACGATCAATCCGGTCGAAGAGCTCGCGGAGCTGGCCCACGACAACGGCGCCCACATCTTCGTCGACGGCGCCCAGGCGGTACCGAATCGTCCGGTCGACGTCGAAGAGATCGGGGCCGACTTCTACGCGTTCTCGGGACACAAGATGGTCGGGCCCACCGGCATCGGCGGGCTGTACGGACGGGAGGCGCTGCTCGAGGAGATGAGCCCGTTCCAGTACGGCGGGGAGATGATCTCCCGGGTCAGCTTCGACGACGCCACCTGGAACGAGCTCCCCTGGAAGTTCGAGGCTGGTACGCCGCCGATCGCGCAGGCGATCGGCCTCGCTGAGGCCGCCGAGTACCTCGACGAGATCGGACTGGCGGCAATCGAGCGCCACGAACAGGACCTCGCACAGTACGCCCTGACAGAACTCGAGCGATTCGACGACATCCGCGTGCTCGGGCCGCCGGCGGGCGACCCCCGCGGCGGGCTAGTCGCGTTCGACATCGAGGGGGTACACGCACACGACGTCTCAGAGATCCTCAACGGGCTCGCCGTCGCGGTGCGGGCCGGCCACCACTGCACGCAGCCGCTACACGACAAGTTCGGTTCGACCGCAACCGCCCGAGCCTCGTTTTACCTGTACAACACCCGCGAGGAGATCGACCAGCTCGTGACCGCGATCGAGCAGGCCCGCGAGCTGTTCGCCTGACCGGGCGAGCAGAGCCGGACGACATTTGTAGGGGCCGGTTGTGGTGTCAGGCATGGACGCCGAGTTAGGCACCACCCGGATGGGACAGACGGGACTGTCGGTCAGCGAGATCGCCTTCGGCACCTGGCGGTTCGGCCGCGAGACCGCTGCGGGGCGAACCGAGGCGACCCGCGAACAGGCTCACGAGCTGTTGGACGCGTACGCGGCCGGCGGGGGCCGGTTCATCGACACGGCCGACGTCTACGGCGGCGGAAAGAGCGAGCGCTGGATCGGCGAGTGGCTGGCAGAGCGCGACCGCGAGGCGTACGTGCTGGCCTCGAAGGTCTACTGGCCGACCCGCGAGGACGACCCCAACGGCCGGGGGCTGGGCCGCAAACACCTCCGCCGGCAGCTCGAGCTGATCCTCGATCGGCTCGGCACGGACTACCTGGACGTGTTGTACATCCACCGGTGGGACGACCAGACGCCGGCCCGCGAGCTGATGCGGACGCTCGCGCGGTTCGTCGACGAGGGACGGGTACACTACCTCGGGGCTTCCACATTCCAGCCAAACGCCTGGAAGATCGCCCGCGCCAACGAGTTGGCCCGCCAGCAGGGGCTCGAGCCGTTCACCGTCACCCAACCCCGGTACAACCTCGTCGACCGGGAGATCGAGGGCGAGTACACCGAGATGTGTCGCGAGCTTGGAGTCGGGATCTGTCCGTGGAGTCCGCTCGCACAGGGCTTTCTCACCGGCAAGTACGAGCGCGGCGAGGATCCTCCGGAAGACTCGACGGCCTCGGACGGCGAGGGCTGGGCCGACCGGTATCTCACCGCCGGGAACTTCGACGTGCTCGATGTCGTCCGGGCGGTCGCAGAGGAGACGGGGGCGACGCCGGCACAGGTGGCGATCGCCTACCAGATCCGCCACCCCGACGTTACGGCGCCGATCATCGGCGCCCGGACCGTCGACCAGCTCAAAGAGAACCTCGGGGCGGCGGCCGTCGAGCTGACCGACGACCAGTTCGACCGTCTCGAATCGGCAAAGGGCCGCCCGTTCGCCGACCTGTGACGACGATCACCGAGGCGACCTTCGATCGGGTCGCGCTGCCGCTTGCGGAGACGTTTACCATCTCCCGGGGAAGCACAGACGCCTCCGAGGCGATCACGATCGCGCTGACCGACGCCGAGGGTCGGGTCGGCTACGGCGCGGCCGGGCCGTCGGCGTACTACGA
>CAYREK010000001.1:30404-33232 GCA_964423305.1 uncultured Halobacteriales archaeon
AGACCGCCGACAGCGCCGCCGCGGTCGTGCCCGAGTTGCTTGCGGCCGTCGATGGCGCCGACCCGACGAACCAACAACAGATTGCGGCCGAGCTGGCGGAGATCGCCCCCGAACAGGCGGCCGCCCGGGCGGCGGTGTCGATCGCAATCCACGACCTTGCGGCTCGCGGCGCCGACGAGCCGCTGTACCGGCGGCTCGGACTCGACCCCGGCCGGGCGCCGGTCACCTCCTATACGGTCGGGATCGACACGCCGGCGGGGATGGCCGATCGAGCCCGCCGGGCACGCGAGGCGGGCTACCCGATCCTGAAGGTAAAACTCGGGACCGAAGACGACCGGGCGCGGTTCGAGGCGGTCCGATCGGCCGCGCCGGAGGCCCGGATCCGGGTCGACGCGAACGCGGCCTGGGATCGTGAGACAGCCCGGGAGAAACTCGCCTGGCTCGCCGAGGGAGGCGTCGAGTTCGTCGAACAGCCCCTGCCGGCCGACGATCTTGCGGGACTCGCGGCGCTGTCGGAGGGGCCGCTGCCGATCGCGGCCGACGAGTCCTGCGTGACTGCGGCCGACGTGCCGCGGGTGGCCGGAGCGGCCGACGTGGTCGTGGTGAAGCTGATGAAATGCGGCGGAATCCGGCCGGCCCTGCGCCAGATCCTCGCCGCGAAGGCCCACGGGCTCGATATCATGATCGGCTGTATGACCGAGAGTGCCGCCTCGATCGCCGGAGGGTGTCACCTCTCGCCGCTCGCCGAGTACGCCGACCTTGACGGCTCGCTGTTGCTCGCAGAAGATCCCTACGAGGGCGTGCCGATGCCCGACGGCCGGATCGACCTCGGGGCGGTCGCGGCCGGGACCGGCGTCGAGCCGGCCGAGTAGCCCCAGTCGCCCGGAGGTCGGCCGCCGACCGTGACCATACTCGGCGGTCCCAGACACCGACACGCTCATGCTCGGGCCGGAGCCAAATACCGGCGTGTACGTCCTCGAACTCGTCGGGACCGACGACGCCTTCGCGACCGCGGAGGCCGCGGAAGTACTCGAGGGCGTTCAGACGATCGCGCCTGGACTCGCGACGGCCCGGACGATTGCGGGTCTCGATCGACTCGCCTTCACTCACCGCGCGAGCGAGCGACTTGCCGGGAGCGCGGCGACCGTCGAGGACGCGCGGGCGGCAGTACGGGGGGCGACGATCGATCGGGCCCGGGCGAGCGCGGCCGTCCGGGCGGTCGATGTCCGTGGGACGACGGGTGTCGACACCCAGCGGGCCGAGCGGGCGCTCGGTTCCGTTCTCGTCGACGCGGGGTTCGAGATCGACCTCGAAGAGCCGGACCACGAGCTCCGGGCGCTGTTCGCGGGCGAGCAGGCGGTGCTCGGCTGGCTCGCCGGCGAGACTCCGCGGGACTACGACCGGCGTCGACCGACGGATAGACCCTTTTTCCAGCCGGGGAGCATGGATCCGATGCTCGCCCGCGCGGTCGCGAACATGGCCGGGGCAGCGCCGGGACGGCGGGTGTTGGATCCGATGTGTGGAACCGGCGGGATCCTGATCGAGGCCGCGCTGGTCGGGGCCGACGTGCTCGGACTGGACAGCCAGGCGAAGATGGTGGCGGGAACCCGCGAGAACCTCGCCGGCGTCGCCGGCGTCGCTCGGCCGACCGTCCTCCGAGGTGACGCGGGTCGACTGCCACTCGGCGCAGGGACCGTCGACTGCGTTGTCTTCGACGCGCCCTACGGCCGCCAGTCCCCGATCGAGGGCGAGCTGGAGACGCTGGTCGCCGATGCACTCGGCGAGGCGCGACGGGTGGCAGACCGCGGGGTGATCGTCGCCGACCGCCCCTGGCACGCGGCGGCAGAGCGGGCGGGCTGGGCGGTCAGGGCGGAGTTCGAGCGCCGTGTTCACCGGTCGCTCAGCCGATACGTACTCTTACTCCGGTAACTCGGGCGACCCTACGACCCGGGCTCGCCGAGCGCCGCGAGAATCGGATCGGGATTGCCGTCCATCCGCGAGAGCAGTCTCCGCACCCGGTCGCGAGTTGCCTCGTCGACGGCGACCGCGACGACGCCCTCGCCGGGCTGGCCGTAGAGGACGACCGCGGCCGCGGGCGCCGCTAAAATTGCGGGGAGGGCCGCCAGGTCTTCCTCGCCGTCGACTTGGATCAGGGCCGGTTCGTCCCCGAGAGCCGTCCGGATCGCCGCGGCGAGCTCGGGAGTGATCGTCCCCGGCGGGTTTGTGGCGGTCAGCTCGGCCGAAAAGTCGCCGGCAGCGAGTCGGTCGATGACCCGATCGGACACTGCGGCGCGCTCGGTTCGGCCGTCGACGACCGCGACCGCCGGCGTGTGCCCGGCCGCGAGCAGGTCGCTCGTGACGACATCACCAACGGCGACCACGAACATCTCGGTGATCCCCGAGTCGACCGCAGTCTCGACAGCCGCGATCGGATCGGCGGCGATCGGCCCCAGCGGGTCTTTCAGCGCGGAGCGCAACGCCGGAGGCAACTCGAGTGTCACGGCCGGCCTACCGGACTTTCAGGGCGTACTTGCCGGGGTCGGTGACTTCCATCTCGACGGCAATCTCGCTTTCCTCGGGGTGTGCGATGATCACGTATCCCGCCCAGTCCTCGGTCAGCGAGGTCGAGCCACAGGACTGGCAGGCCTCGGCCTCCTCGGTGTCCTGGACGCGGTGACACTCCCGACAGGCGAGGCGGTCGGCCATCAGCTCTCACCCGGCTCGGGTGCCTGTGCGGTTCGCTGTTCGTGTTCGGCCTGGAGCCAGCCGTGTTTGCCGAGACCGATCTGTTTCGCGGTGAGGCCAATCTTCGAGTCCCGCGGGTTGCG
>CAYREK010000001.1:33242-40261 GCA_964423305.1 uncultured Halobacteriales archaeon
CGATGCTTTTCGTGACGATCCGCGCCCGGACGCTGTCGCCAACGCCCAAGGTCCGGTTTGACTCCCGAGAGGCAAGCTGCTGGTTTTCCTCGTCGTAGGCGAGATACTCATCGGAGATCTGCGAGACGTGGAGCAGTCCGTCGACGGGACCGATTCCGACGAAGGCGCCGAAGCTGACGACCTCGACGATCTCGCCGTCGACGACCTCCTGCATCTGCGGATCGAAGGTGAGCGCGTCGAACTCGGCCTCGTAGTAGACCCCGGGCTCGTTGGGGACGACCGCACCCTTCCCGACATCGGTGACCTCGATCACCGAGACCACCGAGCCGACGGCCTCGTCGACCCGACCCTCGAGTTTGTCTTGGAGCAGCTGCTTAACCAACTCCGGCGTGACATCCGCGAGATGCTCCGGCGGTACCTCGACCGTGTCGCGTAGCGTGACCCGTTTGTACATACTAACTCAGTCGCTGTTACGGTTCGGTGATCGCGAGTACGTTCTCCCCACGTAAACTAATTACCGGTACGTCCCGAGCGAGCAGCCGCTCTGTGAGCGGCCGATCGTTGGTAACGGCGTAGGTCTCTTCTCCTCCCGGTGTCAGCGCCAGCTCAACGACGGCGTCGTCGGCGTAGTCTGCGTCTGTCTCCCGTCGAGCACACCGGTCGGCGAGATCGAGCCCGACGCGTGCCGCTGTGGCCGGTTCGCTCGCCCCGTCGGCGAGGTCGGCGAGCTCCTCGAGAACGGCCCCGGGGACCAGCTGGCGGCGGTCGCCGACGAGGCGATCGAGCTCCTCAAACAGCCGGAGGTCACACTCAACGGGCATCATCAGGGCGTTCGTGTCGAACACGACCGTCACCGTCACTGGAGAGTTCCGTACCCGATCAGCCGCCACCGCGCGCCGACCCGGCGGTTGATCGCGATGTTCACGCCGGCGCGGGCACATACCGGCCGCTTGAGTCGCACCTCACACTCCTCGCCGCGGGCGCTCGTGACCGACCCCACTGTCGTCGCGGTCCCGATCGTCAGCATCAGCGGCTCGCCCGTCGAGACTGGCTCGATCTCGTCGTCGCCCTCGCCGACGATCCGATCGAGAAGCGAGACATCCATCGTGAACGATTCCTGGATCGGGGGCAGCGTGCCTGGCGGGCCGGCGACCTGGCCGGCCAACGCGTCGCCTTTCGCCGCGGCCGGGTCGAGTCCGGTCCCGACTCCGAGCAGCCCGCCGGGGGTGGCAGTCTCGACCGTATCGCCGCCGGCCTGGAGCGAACGTACCGTCGTCTCGACGGGCTGCCACTCCGAGCGGCCGCCGGTCTCGGTCTCCCGGCCCGGGCGGAGCTCGATCCGGTCGCCCTCGCTGAGTTGGCCCTGCGAGAGCGAGCCGCCCAGCACGCCGCCGGTCAACCCCTCCCAGGTGGTGCCCGGGCGGTTGATGTCGAAGCTCCGGGCGACCTGGAACTCCGCCTCTGCGTCCGGGTCCCGGTCGGGCGTCGGAATCTCTTCCTCGATGGTCTGGATTAGCAGGTCGATGTTGATCCCCTGCTGTGCGCTCACGGGCACGATCGGGGCGCCCTCAGCGACGGTGCCCTCGACGAACGACTGGATCCGGTCGTAGTTCTCTCGGGCCCGGTTGCCGTCGACCAGGTCGATCTTGTTCTGGACGATGACGATGTTGTCGATGTCGGTGATGTCCAGTGCCATCAGGTGTTCCTGGGTCTGGGCCTGTGGCACCGGATCGGTGGCCGAGATAACGAGCACGGCGCCGTCCATCAGCGCCGCCCCCGAGAGCATCGTCGCCATCAGCGTCTCGTGGCCCGGCGCGTCGACAAACGAGACCGTCCGCAGGGGCTCGCTTGCCGTGCCGTCGGGACACTCCTCGGCGACGGTATACCGCTCGGGGGCCTCGCGGTCCGGGCACTCCCGCAGGGTCGCGTCGGCGTACCCCAGCCGGATCGAGATCCCGCGTTTCAGCTCCTCGCTGTGCTGATCGGTCCACTCGCCACTGAGCGCCTGCACCAGGGTCGTCTTGCCGTGGTCGACGTGCCCGACGAGCCCGATGTTCACCTCCGGTTGGTTGTGTGCTGTCATCGCGAGAGTAATCCTACAACAGATTTTCGCCTGGCGGTGATAAACCTGCTGTTTGCGAGTTGTCTCGGGCGATTCGCCGCCTACGAGTCCTCGACGGCGTCGGCGACTGAGTCCTAGACCGCGAGATCGTCCTCGAGGGCGTAGAACCCGTGGAGGTTCCGTTCGTCGCGCCCCCTGGGTGGGGCGCCGACGAAGACACCCATCGTCTCAGAGTCGGGGTAGACGGTCAGGTCAGGCTCGCACATCGTCGAGACCATCAGGTATCGCAGGGGCTCGTCGGCGTCGTTGACCACCCGGTGGGCGCCCCGTTCGTCGGCCGGAAAACTCACGAAGTCGCCGGCGGTCAGCGACCGGGCGCCGTCCGGAGCGCGCAGCCGGCCGTCGCCGGCCAGCACGTACAGCGCCTCCTCGTTTGCGCTGTGGTAGTGATACGGCCACGACCGGGCGCCCGGCGGGAGTTCGTACAGGCTACAGCCGAGCTCGTCGGCGTCGGCGGCCGTCGAGAGCTCTTTGCGACGGAACGTGGCGCCCTCGCGATCGTACTCGTCCCAGTCGAGGCCAGTGTCGTTGACGTGCACGCCGACACTATCGGGCACTCGGCGAAAAGCCGCGTGGAGGGGGGCAAGCTTTTGATCGCGGGTTCCGTTGTTCGATCGTGCGGGAGTTTGGCTTCGAGCTGGCGTTGTGTGCGTACCTCGAGCGTGAGCGCGAGGCGATCGTAAGCCGCCAGCTCGGCTGTGGCGTCCACGGCAGGCGCACTCTCGACACCGTCATGATCGAGCCCGGCCCGGAGTTCGACGAGCGGGCGGCGATCACACCCGCGACGATCCCACCGGCCGCGATCGAGAGCGCCGTCGGCCCGGGAACCGCCCGCGATCCAACGGAGGCGTTCGACTGTCACCCCGAGCGGGCCGCCGACGCGACCGAGCGCGCACTCGAAGTCGGATTTTTCGCCCCCGAGCGCCGGGGCGGCCGGCGGCTCGTCCGGCAGGTCGCCCGGTACCCCGATTGGTTCGGGCCGATCGTCGGGGTCGAGAACAAACCCGATCTCGACCGCCCGGGCGCGCTCGAAACCCAGCTGCTGACCGATGTCCACCTCGCAGCGCTCGACCGGGTGGTGCTGGCGACAGCCTCGCACGTGACCGGCGCCCAGCTGCACCGACTCCCGGATCCGGTCGGTGTCTGGCGGTTCGATCCCGAGACCGGCGAGCGGACGGTGATCAGGCCGGCCGACCAACTCCCGGTCGAAACGCCGGGCGTCGAGATTCTCGACCGCGAGCCCGGAGAGACGGAGATCGCCCCCGTCTCCATGGCGGCGAAAGCCAAGCTCCGTCGACGGGTCGCCGAGCGAGCCTACGGGAAAGGCTGGCGCAGCTACGACCTGCCGGCCTGTGCGCGGGTTGAGCCCGAGGGGGGACTGCCGTACTGTCCTTGGAAGGGGCGACTCGTGCATCCCGCCGCCGAGTGTGGCCCCGCGTGTGACGGTCACGAGCCCGCCGAGGCGCCTACCCCGAACGTCGACCGGCTGCGCGCCGAGCGTACGCCCTGGCGGCCCGATCCGGAGGGGAGACGCCGCGGACAGGCTGGACTCGACCGGTTCGGATAAGGCGGGCTCACGCCTATCGGTCGCGGTGTTCTCAAAGCGACCATCGGTGAGTTCGGCGGGTTCTCGGGTCAGTCCTCGGCCGACGCTCGGTCACTCGCTTCGGGCCCGCCCCGGTCGACTACGTCCCCGTCCGCCTCGTCGATGTACTTCCGTTTCCAGGTCCCTCGCAGGAACCACGGGACCGCGATCGCCGCCCCGAGAATGTTGCCCACGGCCATGCCGACCCAGACTCCGGTCGGACCCCACCCGAGGCCGAACACGAGCACCGCGACGGTCCCGACCCGTCCGACCCACAGGGTGACGATCGAGATCGCCATCGCCGTCTTGGTGTTTCCGGCCCCGCGGAAGGCCCCGAGTAGAACCTGCGTGACCCCCAGGAAGGCGAACTCGGCCGAGCGGATCCGGAGGTACTCGATGCCGTTCGCGATCGTGGCCGGCCCGTTCTCGACATCACCGATGAACACGTCGATGATCGGCTCCGCGAGCACCACGGCGATCACTGCCACCAGAAGCATGATCCCCGCGGCCGTCGAGGCGGCGAGCCAAGCAGACCGGGCGGCCCGGTCCGGCTTGTCGGCCCCGAGGTTCTGGCCGACCATCGTGTCGATCGCCCGCCCGAGCCCCAGCGCGGGGAGAAAGACAAGCGAGACGATCCGGTTGCCAAGCCCGTAGGCGGCCACGACCGGCGGCGCGAACGTGACGACGATCGCCGTCAGCGCGATCTGTGCGAGCGCGCTGGTCGACTGCTCGACCATCGACGGCGTACCAAGGCGGACGATGTCGCCGACGAACTCGCGGTTCGGGCGCAGGTGGCGAAACTTCACCGCCGGCCCGACGGATGTCCCAAACAGCAGTGACAGTCCGATCGCGGTCCCGACGCCGCGCGAGAGGATCGTCGCGAGCGCCGCCCCCTCGATTCCGAGCCCGGCAAAGCCCGTCGCCTCGTAGATCGACGTCTCAAGCGCCTGCAACCCCAGCCAGCCAAACAGCGGGTTGCCCTCGAAGCCGAAGATAAAGAACGGATCCAACAGGACGTTCGCAAACACAGAGAGGGCGACCACGTACATCGGCGTCCGGGTATCGCCGTGGCCCCTGAGCAGCGCCGAGAACACGAAAAACCCGAACATCAGCGGGATGCCAAGAAAGAGCACCTCCATGTAATCGGCCGCCAGCGGGACGACCGTCGCGGCGGTGTCGGCGTCGCTCGGCAACAGCTCGAGGGCCGGACGCGTGTAGAAGAACCCGCCAATCCCGATCACGACCGAGAGCAGCGAGACGAACGTAACCGTCTGGCCGGCGACCAGTCCGGCCGACTCGTCTCCCTCGGCGCCGGTGTACTGTGCGACGAGGATCGCCCCCGCAGTGGTGAACCCGCCGGCGACGGCGATCAGCAGGAAAATAAGCGGGAAGGCCAAGCTGATCGCCCCGACAGCCTCGGCCGACAACCGACCGAGATACAGCGTGTCGACGATGTTGTACGTGACTTGCAGCAGCTGGATGACGACGATCGGCCACGCGAGCGCCACCAGCGGCCTGATCAGACTCCCCTCGGTGATCGAGTCACGAGGAGCGTTGTCGCCGTCCGGAGAGTCATCGACCGAGTCGCCGGAATCTGTCACTAATTTTAGCACGATTCGAGCGGGTCTTAATGTTCTGCTTTGGATTTGTCTTCCGGCGCCTGTCGCGGCACGAACCACGCTGTTGCGTCGTGATTGCCACGAACCGTACGGGACACGCCCGAAGTGTGTCCACGAGTGCCGTCAGGATCGCTCCTCCAGGTGTCGTTTCCACTTCGATTCGATACGGTCGCTTGCGATAACCGTCAGGCTCTGGTCGTCCTTACTCCGGAGTTTCGTGCGGCGGAGACCGACGCGTTCGATAACTCCCGTCTCGCTGTCGGTAGTAATTTGCCGTCCGCGAACGAACTGCTCGTCTTTGATCAGATAGACCCCAGCGATCACCTCGCCCAGCGCCTGGCGGAGTCCGAACGCGATACCGAGAGCCAGAAAGCCCGAGGCGGTCCCGAGTGCGGTTGCGAGCTGCTCGTATCCCAGCAGGGCAAGCGTAACCAGCCCGACGACAAACCAGAGGACGATCCGCACGAACAGCTCGAGTAGCCGCTGTTGAGCGGGGTTCCCAACGGCCACGTCGAGCCGGCCGCGAACACGACCGGCGACCAGTCGCACGGCGACGCCCGCGGCGAACAGAAACCCCACCGCGAGCGCCAGCCGCGGCGTCGCCTCCACTGCCGCCGCGGCAATACTTTCGAGTAACCGTTTGCTCATCGACTGGAGATTCGACATACGAGGCGGGACTCACAGCTATAATAAAGTGTTTTGTGCCGGAGCGGTCTCTACGGCCGCTCGGGAATCCCCACTACCCGAGCACGAACCGCTCGCCGTCGACCGCGAGCGGCGCGTCGAAGGCCTCCTCGGCCGGGTAGAAGTGCGCGAGGTGAACGAGTCGGGTCTGCTCGGCGCCCAACTGCTCGCTCAGGGCGAGCGCGCCCTCGCGGGTCATGTGTTTGGTACCGAACGTTCGGGGGATACCGTCGGGCCCGTGATCGGCCCCGCCCAGCGGGTGCCGGTCACAAAACGAAGCCGGCACGATCGCGTCGGCAAGCAGGAGGTTCGGGTCAGCGAGCGCCCGACGGGCCCGATCGGAGATCGCGTACGAGGTGTCGCCGGTCAGCGCGAGGGTCGCGTCGGCGACCGGATCGACGACGACCAGCCCGTAGGAGGACAGTGGCGGGTGCTCGACGGGCACGAGATCGAGTTCGAACCCGCAGGCCTCGAAGGGTTCGAACGGAGACTGCGGGCGAACTGTCACGGGATCGAGATACGCGTAGTCGTTCGCGATCGTCTCGGCGACGCTCTCGCCGGTGACCGGATCGGTTCGATCGGCCGCGTGGACGTCGATCTCCTCGAGCAGCCGGTAGACGTTTCCCAACCCATCGAGGTGATCGAAGTGGATGTGGGTAACCACCGCCGCGTCGGGCAGCGGAACCGTCTCCCGGAGGAACTGCCGGCGAAAATCGGGACTGAAATCGATCAGCAGCGACTCGTCGGTGCGCTCGTTGCGGACGTGGACGGAAAACCGCGTGCGTTCGACGCCGCGCTCGCGGGCGCGGGCGCAGGTGTCGCAGTCGCACTTCGGGGTGGGCGTCCCCGTCGTGTCGCCGGTGCCGAGCAGCGTGATCTCCATCAGTGGTCGTGGTCGTGGCCGTCGGACCCGCCCGCCACCAACGCGTCCGCGTCGCCCTCGATCATGTCCATGTTCTTGAGGTTGTCCCGCTCCTCGAAGCCCTCGATGGCGTCGAGGAGGTCCGAC
>CAYREK010000001.1:40271-48572 GCA_964423305.1 uncultured Halobacteriales archaeon
TGCACGGAAAACCGGGTCCGCTCGAAGCCGCCCTTGACGGTCGCACCGCGCTCGAGGAGTCACTCGCGAAGCGCCGGGGACGGCGACCGGGCGCGGCGGCAGGTCTCACACTCACACCCGACGGTCGGCGTGCCGGTCGTATCGCCCGTCCCCAGCAGCGTCACTTCCATCGACTCACGAGACGACCGCGGCGATAAAAAGCGCGGCGACCCGAGTGGCCGAGCGACGGCTCAGTGGTCGTGCTCGTGGCCGCCGTCTGCGAGTCCGCCGGCGACGAGGGCGTCGTGATCGCCTTCGATCATATCCATGTTTTTCAGCGTGTCGCGCTCTTCGACCTCGGCGACGGCGTCTAAGAGGTCCTGTTGGGTGAGCGTCGTCCGGTCCTCGGTGAGTGCGCCGAGCACGGCCTCGCGCAACACGAGTCGCAGGTCGCTGCCGGTGAGTCCGTCGGTGCGGTCGGCGACCTCTGCGGGGTCGAAATCGGCGATGTCCATCTCCCGGGTGACGATCCGGAGGATGTCCGCCCGCATCGTCACGTCGGGCTTGGGGAAGTTGACGATCTCGTCGAACCGCCGCCAGGCCGCCGAGTCGAGCTGGTCGGGGTGGTTGGTGGCGCCGATCAGCAATACCTCGTCGTCGATCAGGGACACCTCGTCGATGCTTTTCAACAGCGTGTTGACCGCCCGCTTGATCGCGGCGTGTTCGTCGCTGGCCCGGGTCTTCGCGACGAAGTCGAACTCGTCCATAAACAGCACGCAGGGGGCGAGTCGCTTCGCCACCTCGAAGGTCTTCTCGACGTTTTTGGCGGTCTCGCCGAGGTACTGGCTCGTGATCATCGACAGCTTCACCTCGACGGCCGGCAGGTCCAGTTCCCGCGCCAGCGCCCGGGCAACCGATGTCTTGCCGGTGCCCGGCGGCCCGACAAACAGGAGCTTGCCGATCTCGCGCAGCCCGATCGTCGCGAGGTACTCCCGGTGTTCGATCGCTTTGACGATCTTGTGGATTTCGCCTTCCTGCTCGTCGGTGAGCACGATGTCTTCCAGGGTGAGCTCGATCTCGGCGGGAACGCGCACGTCGACGAGATCGAGCATCTCGTCTTCCTCCTCGTCGAAGTACTGCTCGAGCAGCGAGTCGATGTAGGCCCGATCGGCCCGGGCCGGACGGGTCAGCTCCCGGGCCCGCTTGAGTGAGACATCCCGCTGGTCGGCGAACTCCGCCGCGAGCGTCGGGTTTGCCTCGATGCGGTCGTCGTCGGCGCGGTCAAGATACCACTGTTCGGCCAGCCCGCGGTCGGTCAGCGAGAGCGTCCCCGAGAAGCTGTCGTGGTCGGTGAACATCAGCCCCGAGATCGCGTCCCAGGGGCGCTCGACGCCGGTGGCCTCGCGGGCGGCGTCGACGGTCGGCGTGAGCGGGCGCTCGATCTTGGCGTCGGCCCAGAACGGTCGACGGTGTGCGGGCGGCAGGTCGTCGGCGTCGAGTTCGTCGGCGTCGTTGTAGAAACTCGTCGTCAACACGAATTCGACGACAGCAAACTCGGGGTCAGTCATTCTCAGATAGATACGCTCGCCAGCGGAATAAGTGGATCGGACTCGCCCGGTACCCCGGTATACTTGCGTTTCGAGCTCGATGTGCGGACCGTGGCGGGGTCCGACCGGAAACGCGTCGACATGACTGCGGGAGCGGTCGCGCCGAAGCTGCTCAACCTTGCGTGGCCGCTAGTCGTGGGAAATCTCCTCCAGACGGTCTACAACCTCGCGGACCTGTTCTGGGTGGGGCGGGTCGACTCGGCGGCGGTCGCGGCGGTGTCGCTGATGTTTCCGCTCACGTACCTGTTCATCTCGACGGCGATGGGGATCACCGCGGCGACGATCGCGCTCGTCTCCCAGCACGTCGGAGCCGGCGACGACCGCCAGGCCGATCGGGTCGTCGCACAGACGATCGTGCTGACCGTCGTCGTCTCGACGGTGCTGGCGGCGCTCGGGTGGACCCTCCGGACAGAGATCCTCTCGCTGATGGGCGCAGAGGACGCAGTCTTCGATGCCGCGCTCGCGTACATCGAGGTGATCTTTTTCGCCCTGCCGCTGACGTTCCTGTTCTTTGCCTTCCGGGGCTCGCTGCAGGGGGCCGGTGACACGAAGACGGCGATGTGGCTGATCGTCGTCTCGGCCGGCGTGAACGTGATCGTCGATCCGTTCTTGATCCTCGGGTGGGGTCCGTTCCCGGCGATGGGGGCCCGCGGGGCCAGCTGGGCGACGTTCATCGCGCGGGCATTCGCGGCTGGCGCCGGCGTGTACGTCCTACTACGGGGCGGGTTCGGCGTGCGGCTCCGGATCCGGGATCTCGTCCCCGACCCGACCGTGCTCCGGCGACTGATCGGGATCGGGTCGCCGGCGGCGATCGACGGCTGGGCCCGGAGCTCCGCGGCGGTCGTGATGGCGGCGTTCGTGACGCCGTTCGGGACGGCGGCGATCGCGGCCTACGGGATCGGCGTCCGGCTGATGTCGGTCACTTGGACTGTCGCCGGCGCCGTCGGACAGGCGACCGCGACCGGCGTCGGTCAGAACCTCGGTGCGAACACCCCCGACCGGGCCGCCCGCGTGACCTGGGTGGCGACGGGGACGACGATGGGACTGCTGACCGCCGCGGCCGCCGTGGCGGTGCTGGTACCCGGGCCGCTCGTCGGGATCTTCGACGACAATCCCGCGGTCGTCGCGGAGGGCAAGGCGTTCTTGTGGATCATCGCGCCGGCCTGGGCGCTGTTCGGCGGCACGATGGTTCTGCAGGGGGCTTTTCGAGGGGCTGGCCAGACCGGCGTCGCAATGGCCCTGTCGCTGCTCTCGCGGTGGGTATTTCGCCTCCCGGTTGCGATCGCGGTCGCGTTCGGCGCCGCGGTGACGATCCCCGGCACCAACCGTACCCTGCGCGGGCTCGGCGTCGGCGTCGAGGGCATCTGGATTGCCTTTTCGGTGGGGGCGACGCTGTCTTTCCTGGTTGCGGTCGCCTGGTTCCGGCTGGGACACTGGACCGAGAGTGTCGTCGAGACCGACGACTCGGCCGGCTCTCCCGAGATCGAGGAGCATACTCCTGACCGCGACTCGGAGCCCGAACCGGAGTTCGACGTCGACGACTGACCGGCTCGGGAGCTAGCTCGGAAAGGCCACTGCGACGCGATCGTCGCGGTCGGCGACCAGCCGCTCTTTTTGTTCGCGGGACAGCTGCTTGATCTCGCATTCGCGGGACTGTGCGTCGCTCCGGCTCGTCCGATACTCCACGTACCGGAGCCGGACTGGTCGCCGTCCGGCGGTGTATTTCGCGCCGTCGCCGGCGTCGTGTTCGGCGACCCGCCGGCCGACATCCGTCGTGTAACCGGTGTACAACGAGCCGTCGCTACACTCGAGGACGTAGACGTACTGCCCGGATCCCATCGGCTGTCGTTTCGGCCGGGAGGGCAAAACCCGTTCGGCGACCGCGCTGGTCGCGGGTGGTCACTCCTCGACGAGCCGCCGGCCGATCAGGTCGCCGATGTACAGCGAGACGACGACGAAGACTGTCGCGACCCCGACGATCAGGGGACTCGGGCGGTACCCGCCGGCCAGCATCACGCCGCCCCAGACTACGAGTACGGCAGAGGCGAGCCCGAGGACCTTCCAGGTCTGCATGACTTATCGTGGTCACTCCCGGGGTATGAATCTGTCTGGCCGAGATGCGGAACCACCGGTCGGCGACCAAAGGCAGTCCCGACGGCAGCGATCAGCGGCTTCCATACCGACACATTCCCAGCTCGGCGACCGTCCCAGCAAAAGAGATCTCCTCGTCGACGACGACCGTCTCGAAGCGGCTCTCGGTGATCGGTAGCTCTCCCGTGAGTGTCGTTTCGGATCCGTCCGGCCCGGTGACGGTGAGCGCCAACTCGTGGGCACCGACACGGACGATGCGGCCGAGTTCTCCGCGACTGCTGGGTTCCCGGGCGAGTGACGCATCGAGTAGCGTCGTCCCGTCGGGGGCGGTCAGCGTCGCAGTTACGGTCACGCGCTCGTCGCGGCGGTTCTCGACGATGAGTGATCGGGGATCGGACAAGGCCTTCGGCTCAACCGGCCAGAGTTCGAGCACCTCGTCGCTCCCGTCGGGCGTGACGGTCGGATCGTAGTACGTGTCTCCGATCGAGACGAACGACTCGTCAACGTTCATCGCCTCTCTGAGAGACACCCGGTCGGTGACGTACTGGGATCCGAGCGCGGCGTCGAGTTCCGTTTGGACCGGCTCGGGGAACTGCTCGCGAGGGATCACCTCGCGTGAACAGGCCTCGTAGCGACGCTCCTCAATCGAGTCGAGCGTGCTGTTCGCGACCGCGAGGCGAAATCCCCAGGTGAACTCCTGGCCGTCGATCGTGTGCGTCTGCTCGAACCGGTACTGCTCCGGAGGCAGACACCGCTTCGTGTCGGCGCCGGCGACCACGAGCAGTCGGTCTGTCCCCGTCCCGCCAGGTGCGAGTGTGTGTCTTAGCCGGCCCTCGTCGGTGAACTCCAGTGACGGCTCGTCACACCGGGGTCCGTCGGTCTGTGCCGGAGCGTCGGGCGTCTCCGTCGAGTACACGACCAGCGCGTCGTCTCGACTTGGACCTTTGTAGAACGGCGTCGAGAGTTCCCGCTGTCCGTCGCCGGTGTTCTCGACGGAGACGGTGAGTGCACCGGTTCGAGCGGCCGTGACCGTCTCGTCGGCGACGCGGGCGTCGAACGCCACCGGAACGTCTGCGGGCACGACGTCGACGGCTGTAATCGACAGTCGCCGCTCGAAGGCTTGATCGTCCGGCGGGCGCGCGTCCGCGGTGTTCGGATCAGTGTCGTCCGTGTCGCCGTCAGTCTCGAGACAGCCAGCGGCCACCGCACAGCCGCTCCCGAGCCCGGCGAGGAGTTGTCGTCGGTTCACGTGTCGACTTCGGACGGAGACCCTAAACCGATGAACGAGAGTCAAACAGTCGTTTGTGCTGGGGACGCGGCGTGACAATAAGACCTATTTCGCGGACCGCCCCAGTATCGAACATGGAGACAGACGCGCCGGAAATCGCCTTCGAGGACGGGGACGGACTCGTGCCGGTCGTCGCCCAGGACGCCGAGTCCGGAGACGTGTTGATGCTCGCGTACGCCTCGAGGGAGGCGCTCGCCCGGACCCGGGAGACGGGCCTGGCACACTACTACTCCCGAAGCCGCGAGGAGCTCTGGCAGAAAGGCGAGACCAGCGGCCACGTCCAACACGTCAAGCAGGTG
Organism: uncultured Halobacteriales archaeon; assembly: GCA_964423305.1. GTDB lineage: Archaea > Halobacteriota > Halobacteria > Halobacteriales > Haloarculaceae > Halovenus. The sequence continues at coordinate 45,536 of CAYREK010000001.1, forward strand.
CGGGTCGACTGTGACGGTGACGCGTTGCTATACCGCATCGAGCAGGAGGGCGGCGCCTGTCACACCGGCTTCCGGTCGTGTTTCTACCGGTCGGCCGACGGCGAGGTCGTCGGCGAACAAGTGTTCAACCCCGACGATGTCTACGCCTGATCCGGACCGGGAGGCAGACCCCGAGCGCGCAGACGCTGACGGAGCCGATCCGGTCGCCGAACTCGAAGCTGCCCACGAGCGGGTCACGGCCGCACGAGAGCGCGTCGAGCAGATCGGCGAGTCCGACCTCGAACGGCTCCGGGAAGCCTACGAGTCGTTCGTCGACCTGCTGGATCGGTACGAACCGCAGGTGACCGGCGACGAGGGCGACTTCCAGACGATCGTCGAGTTCCAGAGCCAGCTCGACGCGACGATGAACCGGATCCACGAGGATGTCCTGCTTTTCGAGACCTTCGAGGAGGCAGACGAGCGACTTCAACAGCGGTACTTCAAAACGAGCGATTTCGATACGGTCCGGGAACAGCTCGCGCCGGTCGCCGATCTCGTCGAGCGTCTCGAGGAACACGAACGGGCACTCGACGCCTACCGCAAGCGGCGCCGCGAGATCGAACGGACCATTCGGGAGCTGGGCCGGGAGATCGACGAGCTCGACCGGCTGGTGCGGCTGGGCGAGGCCGACCTCGCCGCTCCGAGCGAGCGACTTCGGGAGCCGATCGCGGCGTACAACAATGCCGTCGAGGCGGCCTTCACAGAGTACCGCAGGCAGACGCCGGCCCGCGAGGTGCTCGCGTGGCTGTCGTCGACCCGGCGGTACCCGCTGGTCGAGTACGAACCCCCGCCCGAGTCGCTGCGGGCCTACGTCGCCGAGCGCCCCGTCGGGACCGAACCGATCCCGACTCTACTCGAGTACGCCGAGTACTCCCGCGGGAAGTTAGAACACTACGTCGACGACCCGGGGCGGTTCGAGAACGCCGTCGCCGGCCGGAAGACATACCTCGCCGGGCTAGATGCCGAACCGCTTGAGATCGACTGGCCGCCGCCCTCCGCCGGGCTCCTCGAGTACCAGTGTCGCGAGCTGACCGCGGTGCTCAACAGGTTCGCGCCGGCGGTCGTCGAGCGGCTCCGGACGGTCGCTGCACTTCCCCGCGAGACCGACTACGACCGGCTGCGCGAGAGCGTCCTCGCGGAGACGGAGCTGACAGCGGAGGAGCGCGAGCGGATCGCAACCGAGGATCTCGCCGGCGAGCTGGCGGCCGCACGCGAGACACGCCGGCGGCTCCGGGCCGCGCTTGACGAGTTTCCGGTGCTCTGACCGGCGTTGCCCGACCGGCTCGACCATCGACGACTCCGAGTCGAGGATCAGACCGCGGCGAGGCGATCGCGCATGTCCGCCGCGAGCGCCGTCGCGCGGTCGGGGTCACGGGCCTCGGCGTAGACCCGCACCAGGGGTTCGGTGCCGCTCGGGCGCGCGAGGACCCATCCGTCGTCGTACCCGATCCGGCAGCCGTCGGTCCGGTCGACGGTTCCGTCGGCCGCCTCGGCCGCGGCGTTGATCGCCTCGAGCATCGCCGCGCGCTCCACACTGTCGTCGTAGGCGACGTTGTGTCTGACGTTGTGGTACGCATCGTATGGAGCGATCAGCTCGCCGAGCGGCGCCTCCCGGGCCGCGAGCAGCTCACACAGCCGTCCGGCGGTGTAGGCACCGTCGCGCGCGATCCGGTACGCGGGAAAGAGGATCCCGCCGTTTCCCTCGCCGGCGATCGGCACCGACCGTCCGTCGGCCCGGAGCTCGCGGATAGCCGTCGTGATGTAGGTACTCCCGATCGGGGTAAGCCGGAGCTCGGCGTCGGCAGCTTCGACGACATCGACGAGCCGTTGTGAGGCGTTGACCGCGGATACCGCAACGTCACCGGCCCCGAGCTCGGCGGCCGCAAGCGCCGCGAGCGCCGCGTCGCCCTCGACGAACGCTCCGGTCTCGTCGAAAAACATCGCCCGATCGGCGTCGCCGTCGTGTGCGATTCCAAGATCCGCGTCGGCGGCCGCGACCAGCCGCCCGAGGTCTGTCAGGTTCTCGGTGACCGGTTCCGGATCCCGGCCGGGAAAGTGCCCGTCCGGTTGGGCGTGGATCGTCCGGACCTCGACGCCCAGCTTGCGGAACAGCTCGGGGCTCGTGAGCGCGCCGGCGCCGTGCCCGGGATCGATCGCGACCCGGAGGTCCGCGTCGGCGATCGCCTCGCGGTCGAGCGCGGCCAGCAGCTCCTGCTGGTAGGTGCGGTTCGCGGTCTCGACCGACCGGATCGAGCCGGTCTGATCCCAGGCGGCGTAGCCGTCGTCGTCGAGCCGCGACTCGACGGCCTCGAGTCGCTCGTTCGAGAGTTCCACGCCGTCGGCGGCGATGAGTTTGACGCCGTTGTACTCCGGGGGGTTGTGCGAAGCCGTGATCACCACCCCGGGAACCGATTCGCGCTCGCAGTAAGCCTGTAACGACGGCGTCGGGACGACGCCCAGCCGGTCGACATCACTGCCGGTCGCCGCGAGACCGCTGGCCGCCGCGCCGACGAGCAGCCGCCCGGTCTCGCGCGTGTCCCGACACAGTGCGACCCGCTCGGCCTCGAAGACCGCCCCGGCGGCGCGTGCGACCCGCAGGACCAGCTCGGGAGTGAGCTCCCCCGGCGCGACACCCCGAACGCCGCTCGATCCGAAGAGATCCATTCGTGTGTTGTTGGGTCAGCGGCGGGCATAGTGGTTGCGTTCACCGGACGACCGGCAGGCACATTAGCCGGCCCCCCGTCGGCCCGGTATGAGCGAGCTGGCGACGCTGTTGCGCGATACTGGCGCCGTTCGGTTCGGCGAGTTCGAGCTCGCACACGGCGCCACGAGCGAGTACTACGTCGACAAGTACGTCTTCGAGACCGATCCTGAGACGCTGTCGGCGATCGCGGCCGCGTTCGCCCGGCAGGTCGACGACGAGACGACCCTCGCTGGCGTCGCGCTCGGTGCAGTACCTCTGGCCGCGGCGACCAGCGTCGCGGCCGACTTGCCCTAC
>CAYREK010000001.1:48582-61270 GCA_964423305.1 uncultured Halobacteriales archaeon
CCTGATCGTCCGAAAGGAACGGAAAGAGTACGGCACCAGTAACCGGATCGAAGGGGAATTTACGACGGGAGAGCGCGTGGTGGTGCTCGAGGATGTCGCCACGACCGGCCAGAGCGCCCTCGAGGCGGTACAGGCGCTGCGCGAGACCGGGGCGGTCGTCGACCGGGCCCTGGTCGTCGTCGACCGCGAGCAGGGTGCCGAGGAGCTCCTCGCCGACCACGATATCGTACTCGAGTCGCTCGTGACCGCCTCGGAGCTGCTCGCGGATCGGTGACGCCCGGTCGACCGCCGGGGGCGCACACAACCGTCCGGTTCATATTCGACGAGCGTGTACTGTGGGCCGTGACACAGCTAGAACTGTACGAACTGCCCGGCTGTCCGTACTGTGCGAAAGTCAAGCGAAAGCTCGCCGAGCTCGGCTTGGAGTACGAGTCCCACGAGGTCCCCCGCAGCCACGACGACCGGACCGAAGTGCAAGCGGTCAGCGGCCAGACCGGCGTGCCGGTTCTGATCGACAACGAGCACGGGATCGACGGAATGCCGGAGTCCGACGACATCGTCGCGTATCTCGAAGAAACCTACGCCTGATCGTCTCAGTCGCGACAGTTTAGCACAGTCATGAAACCCCGTGTTCAGGCCGCCGAGACACGCAGGCGGCGTCTATCAGGCCGGCTCGCGGTCGACGCGGTCTTGCACGAGGTCGCGAAACTCCTCGCGTTCGTCGATCGCGGCGACCTCCGACTCTTCGAGCAACGCGGTGTCGTCGACGGCGTCCCGCGGCGCCCGGTCGACGACGTACACCGACCGGGTCCGGGTGACCCGACCGACCGAGGACATGATCCGTGCGCGCTTTTCGGCGGCCTCTGTGAACTCGGAGTGTCCGGCGAGTACCTGCTCGTACTTGCCGTCCTCGCTGACGGTCTTGAACGGCGCCCGGACCGTCGGGTGGACCTCGTAGCCGACCCGAGTCAACAGCGCGACGATCGTCGCGTTGGCGTCGTCGGTCAGATCCTCGGGATCGTCGATGTCCCGAACCGACTCGTCGTCGTCGAGCAGCGACACCGGCGAGGTCAGGGGCGCCTCGAACAGCTCCTCGAGCTGGGCGGCGACCTCGACGCTCGCGTCCATACCGTCCTCGTACTTCGAGACCGTCCGCCGGGAGACGCCCAGCTCCTGTGCGAGCTGCCCGAGCGACCAGTCCCGCTGTTCGCGAACATCAGCGAGCACCTCGCTGTCGATGTTGACGTACAACCCGCCGGGGGCCGCGTAGATGAGCGGCGGCACGTCCTCGACGAACAGGTCCATCGCGGTGTCCGGAGACAGCACCGGGACGCCGTGTCTGAAGTAGACGACGCCAGGGTCTAACTCCTCGTCGCGGGTCCGGAGCCCGATCACGAGCGGCGCGGCGCCGAGGTACTCGCCCAGCCGCCGCATCTCCGCGCCGGTCCGACCGTCGAAGGCGTCGATGTTCCCGAGGATCTTGACCAGGATAACGTCCTCGCTGCGCCGGGCCGCCACGTCGAAGCTCTTTGGTCGGATCGAACACCGGTCGCTGACCAGAAAGCCCGCGTCCTCGAGCATCGCGGTGACGTTTCCGACCAGTGCAGACCGGGACATAGTTCTAATTGAACGTATGGTAGGTCCCCTCATATACGTTGTGCCGCGGCGGGGCGGTGTCGGGCGGTTCGGATCGCCCGGCCAACATGAATCCCCAAAGAACGGTTGCGAGTCGGCTCTCCCGGTAGAGAGACCGACGGTCCCGACCCCGACCGACCCGGGGAGTTATATCGGTGGTGGCCGAGTATCACGAGCATGTACCGGGTGTTGCTCGGGATCGACACGGACGAACGGCGGGCACGAGTCCAGGCCGAGGCGGTCGCGGCGCTACCGGCGGCCGAGGACGCCGTCGAGGCGCTGGTAATGCACGTTTTTCAGGAGAATCCAGAGGGCGCGTCGGTGAGTCAGGTCGGTGCCGTCCGCCGCGTCGTCGAACGGTTCGAGGACGCCGGGATCGACCACGAGCTGCTCGAGGAGAGCGGCGATCCGGCGGCGGAGCTGATCGAGGCCGCGGGGCGTCACGATGTCGACGCGATCTGTGTCGCCGGGCGCAAGCGGACGCCGGCCGGAAAGGCGATCTTCGGCTCGACCACGCAGTCGGTGATCCTCGAGACCGACAGGCCGGTGTTGGCCGCAAGCGCCGGGGACTGAGCCGGCCCGAGATCTACACGGGCCCGAGGACGGTGCCGTCCACCGTCGGCGGCGAACGTTCACCATCGCGGATGTCCGGTCGTTCGGCGAGCTCTCGGGGGACCGACAGCCGAGCCACACCGAGCTCGACGAGGAGGGTCGTCCGATCGCGCAGGGGCTGCTCACCGCCACGCTGCCGACCCGGATCGGAGGCGATCTCGAGGTGCTCGCGCGGTCGTTTTCCCGCGAGTTCGAGCGACCGGTCTACACTGGCGAGGCGATCACCTGCGTTTGGCGGACCGAGACGGTGACCGAATCGGCCGATCGGTTCGAGCTGACCGCCGACGTTCGGTCTGAAAACGAGCCCGGCGAGCGCGTCCTCTCGGGGGCGATCGAGGGAGTCGTCCGAAAGTGACTACCCCTCGGATGGGTCGGGATCTACAAGGCGATCGACCGTCGCCGGGTCGACGCCGGCGGCCTCGAGGACGGCTCCGGTGTGCTCGCCCAGTGCGGGTGGATCTCCTCCCTGGCCGCCGCTGGATCCAAACGGGACGCCGACCCGCTCGCCTGCGGCGCGTTCGCGGACCAGCCGGTCGCGGATCGTCGGATCCTCGAGTGCGGCCGTGGCGGACTCGACCGCGGCCGCGGGCACGTCGGCCCGCTCGAGCCGGCGCTCCCAGGTCTCGACGGGCGCGCCGGCGAAGGTCTCGGCGAGGGTCTCCTGGACCCGCTCGCGCCGACGCTCGGAGTCGGCGCGGTGGGCGTCGAGCAGTTCTTCGTTGTCCGTCGTCGCACACAGCCGCTCCCAGAACCGCTTTTCGAGGGCTGCGATCGCCAGGTACCGCCCGTCTGCGGTCTCGTAGAGGTCATAGCAGGGGTACTTCCCGCCCAGAACCGTCTCCGCCGGCGCCGCGGACCCGTCGGCGACGAGCAGCTGACAGAAGGACACGAGTGCGTCGGTGATCGAGAGATCGACGTACGTTCCGGATCCGTCGCCGAGCTCGCGCTCGAGGAGGCCACTCACAACCGCCAGTGCCGCCAGCGAGCCGCCGGCGAAGTCCCCGACCGGGACCGCGGGCTGGACCGGCGCGGCGTCGGGCGCCGGGCGTGTCGCGTCCAGGAAGCCGGCCGCCGCTGCGTAGGTGAGATCGTGTCCCGGCCGATCGCTGTCGGGGCCGGACTGGCCGTGTCCGGTCAGCGAGCAGTACACCAGCCCCTCGGTCCGGGCCGAGAGGGTCTCGTAGTCGATCCCGAGCCGGTCGACCACGCCGGGGCGAAAGCCCTCGATAACCGCGTCGGCGTCGGCCGCCAGCTCGTAGAAGGCCTCGCGGGCGCGCTCGTCGGTGAGATCCAGGGCAACGCTCCGTTTGCCGCAGTTGACCGCCTCGAAGATCCCGGCCAGCTCCGGCGACGGATCGGTCACGAACCGACGTGCCGGGTCCCCGCCGTCCGGACGCTCGATTTTGATCACGTCTGCGCCCATGTCGGCGAGCAGCTGGGTCGCATACGGCCCGGGAAGCAGCTGGGTGAGATCGAGCACCCGGACGTCGCTGAGGTCCATACCGGCGGTACGTCTCGCCGATAAAAAGCGGGGGGCTCCCGGCTACCAGGGCTGGGATTCCCGGTCCTTCCAGAACCGGCCGCCGGGGCTCTCCGGGCGAAAGCGCGCGAGCCAGACCGGGGTGTCTGCACCCTCAGCGGGACTGCGGGGCGCCTCGGACCCGCCCATGTCGGTGCGGACCCAGCCGGGACTGGCCGCGTTCGCGAGCAGCCCCGCCTCGGCGTACTCGGCGTGGAGGTACTGGGTCAGCCCGCCGAGAGCGATCTTCGAGAGCCGGTAGGCCGGGTACGAGCCCCCGAGGGTCGCCTGCTGGCCGAGATCCGAGGAGACGTTGACCACTCGACCGCCCGGACGCTCGAGCAACAGCGGCAGGGCGTGTTTCGTCACCGCGGCCGGGCCGCGAAGGTTCACCGCCATAGCCCGGTCGAAGGCCCCGAGGTCCATCTCGGCGAGGGTAGACTCCCGGGGGAAGATCCCGGCGTTGTTCACGACGATGTCGAGCCGTCCGGCCTCCGTGTCGATCCGGTCGACCGCCGCCGCGATCTCCGACTCGTCGGTAACGTCGAGCCGGACCGCACGCTGGTCGGCCGCGGTGACATCGTCGGTGTCGCGGGCGCCGGCGTACACCGTCGCGCCCAGCGCGGTCAACTCGGCTGCGATCGCCGCACCGATGCCGCGGGTCGCGCCGGTAACCAGGGCGACCTGTCCGTCGAGCGAGTCGTACACCGCCGGTCGGTCTCCGGAGTCGGCCATGCCCGGCGTTGAGTGTCCGCCCGGAAAACTCTCCGGGAGCGTCCGGAACAGTTTGTACGGGTGTCGGCTGGTCGCATTGAGTGAGGGTAGTTTATGATCGACCCTCTCGCTCGATTCTGGGTTATCTGATGGGTCGGGCGCGTTCTCAATCGGAACACGCGTCTGGTTCAACGGGTCAGCACGCCGACACGGGCGGCGACTCGGAGTAACGGTGGAGGAACTCAGAGAAAATCCGACAGTCCGGCCTGCTGGTCGGGATCGGAGTCCTCTGGGCCTGACTCTTCATCGGCCTCGTCTACGGGCTCGGCCCCCCACTCGGGGTCGTCGGCCGACTCGGGCTCGCTCTCCGAATCGACGGTCTCGTCGGCCGACTCCTCTGTCTCGTCGTCTTCGGGAGTGGCGAACGCCCCGGCGGAGCCCGCGACGGCCCGCTCCTCGCGGCGCTGTTGGCCCTCCTCGACGATCGAGGCGACCTTGTTCGTGGTCTCGCCGCTGCCGGTCACATAGGCGACGTGTTCGGCCTCGAGCTCGTAGCGGGCGGCCATCGCGACGGTCAGCTCGCGGTTCTTGCAGTGGTGTGTGAGCACCCGCAAGAAAGGTAGCACCTCCCGGCGGGCGGTCTCGAGGCTGACGCCGTTCTCGGCGGCGATATGGCGGGCGACGTGATCGCGTGTCTCGCGGGTGCCTCGCGAGCGGCCGAGCTTCGACCAGTAGCTGGGCGGGCCGTATCGAGTCCAGCCACCCTTCTGGCCGTCCCTGGCCGCGGCGACGCCGGCGGTCATGTTGTCGGCGGCGTACCGCCAGAACGTGTAGTTTTGCGTCGCCCGCACGCGCCCGAGCCATCGGTCGGCCGCCGAGAGAAAGCCGTAGGCGGCGATCAGCTCCGCGCCAGCGTAGTCTTTGGGCATGTTGTCCTCGATCCAGTTGATCAGGTCGTCGGGCGTCTCGTCGACATCGTAGCTGGCCTCGAGTGCTGCCTGCGGCCCGGCCTTTTTGATCAGCGTGTCCAGAAAGTCGAAGATCCCCTCGGTGCGGTCGCGATCGGCGGTCACCACGTCGGCGCGCTCGATCCGGTCTCGTCCCTCCGCGGCCGCCTGGAGGTCGTTGATCGCCCCCCGGAGGTCGCCGCCGTTTGCCTCGGCGATCGCCTCGAGCGCTGCCGACTCGAATTCGATGTCCTCTTTGCGGCAGATGTCCCGCAAGACCGGGATGATCGACCGCTCCGAGACCGGCCGGAACTCGATCTCCTGGCAGGCGTTGCGCAGCCCGCGAGACATCTCGTAGAAGTCGTTGGCGATCAACACGATCGGCTGGCCGGCCGAGTTGACGATCTCGGTGACCGCCTTGGTCCCGCCCCGGTCGACGTTGCCGTGGAAGTTGTCGGCCTCGTCGACGACGATCAGCTGGCGGCCGCCCCCGCCGTCGAGGGTGCTGTTGCGCGCCGCGCGCCCGGCCAGCCGCTGGATGTCATCTTTCGTTCGGGAGTCACTCGCGTTGAGCTCGACGGTCTTCCAGCCGAAATCCGCGGCCAGGGCGTGTGCCGCCGACGTCTTGCCCACGCCCGGCGGGCCGTGGACGATCACTGCCTCGCGATGCTCGTCCCAGGTTCGGGCCCACTCGCGCAGGTCGTCGCGGGCGCTGTCGTTGCCGCGGAGCTCGGACAGCGAGGACGGACGATAGATCTCGGTCCAGTCGGTCATCTCCGGTCAGTCGGTGATCGCGTTTTCGCTCGACGCCGCGGGCGATACCGCAGGCGACGCGGGGTCGTCTCTGCGCTCGGTCGGGTGTCCATCCGCTACCGGAACAACGCCCGGCGGGGTAAAGACGGTACTGGTTACTGGGCCGGCGGTCACAGCCAGTCGACGAACGATCCCTCGATCAGTGTTTCGCGCTGGGCGTCGATGTAGGCGGCCTGCATCGACCAGACCGCCTCGGTGAGCGGCGTCCCTGCCGCGACCTGCTGCTCGACGAACTCGTGTTTCCAGCGGGCGGGGGTCGTCCGCCGGTCCAGGCGTTCCTGGAGCGGCCGGATGTACCGCTCGGCCTCGGCCGTCGAGAGCCCCCGCAGTTCGAGCCCGTCGCGGGCGTACTCGAGACACTCCCCGCAGATCTCCTCGATGTCGGTCGTCTCGGTGCCGTCTGCGGTGATCCAGTCCAGCTGCGCTCCGAGTCCGTCTCGGACGGCCCGGTAGAAGTTGGCTTCGGCGCGCTCCCAGGGGAGCCGCCGGACGGGGTGTTCCCGGCGGGGGAGACTCTCCATCAGCCCGGCGAACACGGCCGCGAAGGCCACACAGTCGAGGACGGTCGGCTGGGTGGGCAGGGGCCGAAACTCGATGCGGGCGTTTGCCGCCGACCGCGAGGGTGCCTCGAACACCGGGCGCACCCACCGCCAGTAGCTGCCGTGTTTGTGCCGGAAGTGTACAAGCGAGTCGTCGAACCGGTCGGACTCGGTGACGCCGCTCGGGACGATCGTCGGGTCGGCCGCGATGTCGTCGATTGCCGCCTCGACGGTCTCGAAGTCCGGCGGGAACGCGACCTTCGGCGGCTCGTCGCTGCTCTCCGGCGGGTTCATGACCGACTCGAAGACGTGAACTCGGTTTTCCATGTGAGCGTTCGCGACGATCTCCTCGGGAGGGGCGTCGTCGTACAGCTCCGGCGGGAAAAACGGCGAGTTCACGCCCAACGCGAGCAGCGGCGCGGCGACCCGGATCGCGTACCGGAAATACTCCGGGAGGTCGGGGGCGTGGGGGACCTGGTAGTGGGGCTGGATCGACGTGATCAGGCTCTCGGGCATCAGCGTCTCCGAGCTAACCGAGACGTTCGGCGCCTCGAGCCGACAGCCGGCCGGGTAGTCGCTGTTTGCCATCGTGTGATACCGGATGGCGTCGCTCAGGTTCGTCGCGACCGTGATGCCGTTGTGCTCGACGGTGTCTGTGAGATACTCGAGTGCGGTCTCGCCGGTCGGGGGGATCGTCCAGATACCGTCCGCGACCAGCCGGATCTGCTCGGCCGCGGTCTTTTCGAGCGCGGGGACAAGGTGTGCCTTGAGCTCGTTTTCCTGGGCGATCAGGCCGTAACTCGAGAGCGGCTGGGGGGAGGTCTGCATCTCGGCGTTGTGCAGGCCAAGTTCCTTCTCGAAGCCGATGAGTCCGAGCAGCCGCCGAGGCACTCGTTGGAGGGCGTTGGTCCGGTCGTCGACGGCGTACAGCTCGAGTTCGAGGCCGACCAGCGCCTGCGTGTTGTCGAAGGTGCCGTCCTGGACCTCCGTTTTGAGCCGTTCGGCCTCCTCGATCGCCTTCGTCCGAAAGGTCTCGGGGTCCTGCCCGAGGGTCTCGCGGACCGCGGCGACCAGTTCCGACCCGGACATGCCCACCGCTTTCGCGGCCAGGGATTTGAAACCCCGGGCCGGCGACGGATCGTCGCGGCTAAGTGTCGGGCCCGATCAGCGCCTCGCGATGACGGCCCCCGGCGGGACATACACGCTGCTGGTCGCGATGCCGAGCGCCGACACCCTCACCGTCGGCGCGCTCGGGGAGATCGCCTTCGACGCGGGCTGGTACGCCTACACCGGCAGCGCCCTGGGCAGCGGCGGGTTCGCCCGGGTCCACCGTCACCGCGAGCTGGCCCGCGGGGAGCGCGACACCCGACACTGGCACATTGATTACCTGCTGGGCCACCCCGAGACCCGGATCGCCGCGGTCGTGCGGACCGGCGCGGGCACTGACAGGGAGTGTGCCGTGGCCCGGGCGTTGGCCGCCGAGTTCGAACCGGTCCGCTCGTTCGGCGCCTCGGACTGTGGGTGTGACTCACACTTGGTCTACGCCGCAGACGGCGACACGCTGGCCGCGGCCGTCGCAGGTGCTCACGAGGCGTCGGGACGACAGCTGTCGGACACATCAGATCGCTAACCGAAGAGAGTTTCGCAAAGCGTTCAAGAGTGTGTGACGGCACTGTTTGGGTATGTCCGACGGAGACGAGGAAGCGACAGGCGTTCTCGAAGAACTCGCCCGACTCCCGACGCTCGCACACCCGACGGTCGGCCCCGGGGGGGAGGAGATTGCGGTCTATTACGACGGGACGGGACGCAACGAACTACACGTGCTCGACACGGAGACGGGGGAGCTCGAACAGTGGTCGGACGGAGAGGTGCCCCGCAACGCCCGGTGGTTCCTGCGGTGGGACGCCGACGGCGACCGGGTGTACTTCCACCTTGACGACGGCGGCGACGAACAAAACAACATCCACGCCCTCTCGCGGGCGGGCGAGCGCGAGCCGGTCGTCGAGATGGACGGCCAGGTGATCCTCAACGACGTGAGCGAGGAGGGGGACGTACTGTTGGTGGGCTCCTCGCGGGACGGGCAGATGAACATCTACCGCCACGACGTCCCGGCCGGCGAGACGACGAAACTCACCGAGTACGAGCGCGCTGCCGGCGGGGCAACGATCAGTCCGGACGGCAAGCGGTTCGCGTTCACCACGAACGAGAGCGACGACTACGACAACCAGGACGTCTACGTCGCCGACATTGACGGTTCGAACGTCCGGAATCTCGAGATCGGCGAGGTCGGTGCCGAGGCTGGGCCCGCAGACTGGGGGCCCGAAAGCGAGCGTCTGCTCGTCGGAGACAACACCGAGGATCTGAGCCGGATCGGGATCTACGACCTGCGGGAGGACGCCGTGCGGTGGCTCGGCGACGGCGACCACGAGGAGTCGGCGTCGGCGTTCGGACCCGACGGCGAGCGCGTGCTCGGGACCCGGACCCGCGAGGCCGAAACGGTCCCGATCGTCTACAATCTTGCGACCGGGGAGAGCCGAGAGTTCGACCTGCCAGACGGGGTCGCTGGATTCAGCCTCGGAGATCCGTTCCTCGCGGACGGTCGGGTAGTGTTGACCCACACGACGCCGACGACCCGGCCGGAACTCGTGGCCTACGACCTCGAGACCGACGAGACCGAGACGCTGATCGAGCCCGAGTACGGCCCGTTCTCGCCGGCACAGTTTGCCGACGCGGAATACTTTACCGTCGAGTCCGATGGCGTGCCCGAGACCCCACAGCGGGCCGTCGAGCACGATCCCTACGAGACCCGCGAGATCGGTGCGCTGCTGTACGATTCGGGCGAACGCCCCTCCCCGCTGATCGTCAACCCCCACGGCGGGCCACGGGCGCGGGACTCGAAGCGGTTCGACCTGTACACGCAGGTGCTGGTCGCTCGGGGCTTTTCCGTCCTGAAAATCAACTACCGGGGTTCGACCGGCCGAGGTCGTGAGTTCGTCGAGACGCTGTACGACGACTGGGGCGGCGCCGAGCAGGGCGACATCGCGATCGCCGCCGAGCACGTCCTCGACGCTCGCGAGTGGCTCGACGAGGACCGAGTGGCCGTGTTCGGCGGCTCATACGGCGGGTACTCGGCGTACTGGCAGCTCGTCCAGTTCCCCGAGCTGTACGACGCCGGCGTCGCCTGGATCGGCCTGACCGACCTCGAGAAGATGTACGAGACGACGATGCCACACTTCCGGACCGAGCTGATGCAAAAGTACCTCGGCGATCCCGCGGACAACGCCGACCTGTATCGCGAGCGCAGTCCCCTTGAGTACGCCGGGAACCTCGCGGCGCCGCTGCTGATGGTCCACGGCGTGAACGACCACCGGGTGCCAGTCGAGCAGGCGCGGCTGTTCCGCGACCGGCTCGAAGAACTCGGCTACGAGGCCGGGGCAGAGTTCGAGTACGAGGAACTCGGCGAGGAGGGTCACGCCTCCTCCGATCAGGAGCAGAAGTTGCGGCTGTTCCGGCTGCTCGATGACTTCCTCGACCGCCGGATCGGGACCGAACCGGCGCTGGCGAGCGACGACTGACCGCCCTCAGCCCGACATCCCTCGGAGATCGGTGACGACGTTCTCTTTTACTTTCGCCAGGGATCGCAAAGGTTGGTCTCCAAGAGACCCCTCTCGTCGGTATGCGCTCGCCGCTTGAAATCACGGACGAGCAGTACTGGCTCCGGAGCCGAGATGCCAGCGAGTCGGCGCTGATCGGCGGCGACCAGTATTCGAGACACACGACGTCACGCCATCAGAGAAGGTCACAGCCGATGACCTGCCCCCGGCAGACAGCGAGCCGGTCCAGGAGCTCGACCGAGCGGCGCTCGATCGAGAGAAGACGATCGGAAAGTGGCAGGTGACGGGGTCGGGCGAGTACACGGCGGAGCTGTGGCCGGACCTCGTTGAGAACGCCGCGGCGGGCACGATCTGGGCGGTCAAGGCGATGACCACCTTCGGGTACGAACAGCTCCCGATGTACGACGAGTACGTCCTGACGGCGTACACGCCCAACTACTTCGAGACCGGGGACGTCTGGCGTGTCAGAGAGCACCTCCGGACCGAGCACGGCGTTACCGGCGAGCTGTACTACAAACCCGACATCTACACCGCGGAGGGAATCGACGGCGACACCGCCGGGGAATTCGGACTCGAGGCACCGACCCGGTATGTCGGGTAGAGACGGGCGGTAGCAGGACAGATCCAAACGAGGTCACAATGATAAAGATCGGAGCCCGCCAGGCACCGATATGCGCGTCGTGGTCACTGGTGCGGCCGGGGCCATCGGCCGACGAATCGTCGGCCAGCTCACAGATCAGAACGTTTCGGTGCTCGCACTCGACAAGCGGCCGATAGACCTCCCGGTAGAGACCCGTGTCGTCGACCTCACCGATGCTGCGGCCGTCGAGGAGATACTCAACGGTTGCCAAATTGATGCGGTCGTCACCGCCGCCGGCTGGTACGCGATCGGCGCCGTCGAGGACTGCTCGCCGGCGGAGTTTCGCGAGCACCTCGAGGCGAACCTCGTCACCGCACACACGGTCGTCCACGCCGCGTTGCCCTCCGTGCGCCGCCAGACAGGGCGGATCGTCGTCGTCGGATCGATCGTCGGCAGCGTTCCCCTGCCGTATCACGGGGCCTACAGCGCCGCCAAGGCTGGCCTCGACGGCTACGCGACGGCGCTCCGGCGGGAACTGCGGAGTCGAGATGTCTCGGTCTCGCTCGTCGAGCCGGGCCCGACCCGAACCGGGCTGAACGAGCAGGCCGCCGCGGACCGTCCCGAGGGCGGCCCCTACGCCGCCGCCTACGAGCAGTTTCGCAAGTACGCTCCAGAGAGTGTCGCGCCCGAGCAGGTCGCCAACGCGGCCGTGACAGCCCTGACGGCCGACCGGCCGCGCGCACGGTACCGGGTCGGTCGACGGGCGCGGTGGCTGCCACGAGTTGCTTCGCTTCTCCCGACGCCGATCGCAGACCGCCTCGTCGCCGCGGGATTGCCCGGCGGCGTGCTGGGACGACTGATCGACCGGTAGCTCCACCCCGCATAGCACGTACTCGATTGCGTCTCAGCCACCGATGGCACTCCCGGCCGGACTGCCTGTAGAGCTGCTCCGGCGCCGGGGCCGTGGGGGCTCCCAGCTGTCGTCGGTTTCCTCCCAGTCGAAGGCGGGGACGAGAATATCGAACTCCGGGGCGACGGTAACCGACGCGATCAACTCGACTGCGCCGGTTTCGGGATCGAAGACCGCGGGATCGGAGACCCGGAGTGCGGGATCGGCGGCCAGCCCCAGACCACGGGGTGGAACGTAGGTCAGGCCGGTCGCGTCGGCCAGGTACAGCCGCTCGCGGCCGTAGTCGAGTACCACGACCCTGCCCTCGGCGTCGGCCCGTCGGACAGCCGCCGAGAGCTGCTCGCAGGACCAGGATCCGACCGGCTCGAGATCCTCCTCACGGGTGACGTGGCGGTTGTGCCGGGACCGCGGGGCGGTGACATCTCGGGGGCGGATCAGACGCACGAGCCGAATTACGGTCCGGGCCGACAAAACCGCTGTGGGCCGTACTACTGGCCGCCCGCGGCCGTCTCGCCCGACTGGTCGGGCTCGTTGGACTCGTTGCCCGGAAAGTACGCCGACGGACCGAGATACCGCGTCCACACGACGAGCAGGGAGGGCAACACGAACACGCTCGCCAGGAACGCGTAGATGATCGTCAGCCCGGTGATGATGCCGAACTGCTGGAGCACCGGGAAGATCGCAAACGAGAGCGTGCCGAACCCGCCGACGGTGGTGGCCGCGCTCCCGAGCAGAGCTCCGCCGGTGCCGGTCACCGTCGTCTCCATGGCTTCCCAGACGTCACCCTGCCGGCGCAGCTCGAGCT
>CAYREK010000001.1:61480-61953 GCA_964423305.1 uncultured Halobacteriales archaeon
GTTGACGACCTGATCACCGGTCGCGACGACGCTCCAGGCGCCGCCGGTCTGGCTCTCGATCGTCGCGGCGACGCTCCGCAGTTCGTCCGCGACCGTTCCCGTCTCGGCGGCGGCGTCGAGCCCGACCTGGATCCGCAGCGCCTCGTAGGAGCCGTCCTCGCGGGAGACGTACTCCGCGGCCTGTGGGTTGGCCGCGAGCAGC
This sequence comes from uncultured Halobacteriales archaeon, assembly GCA_964423305.1. Taxonomy (GTDB): domain Archaea; phylum Halobacteriota; class Halobacteria; order Halobacteriales; family Haloarculaceae; genus Halovenus. Next base: position 61,683 of record CAYREK010000001.1, read on the forward strand.
TGGTCGAACAGCCCGGCGACGTTCTCCTCGGGGACCAGCGTCTGCAGCTCCGCGGGATCGGTGGTCTCTGTCCCGGCCGCGGCGGCGAAGCTCCGCGCGAACTGGGAGTCCGGCGCCCCGGCTGCGGTGGCCTGCATCAGCGACAGCGGCGTCGTGAGATCGGTCTGCCCGCCCGGGAGAGTAAACGCTGTGTCCATCCCGTCAATCTCGGCGGCCGCCCGGTCGAGGCGGGCGAGCGTCTCGGCCGTGACGACGTCGCCGTCACCGGGGC
>CAYREK010000002.1:0-15022 GCA_964423305.1 uncultured Halobacteriales archaeon
TCATCGTCCCAAAGAACAGCGCACAGACCCGAGTACCGTCCACCGTGACGGGAATATTGCTTCCGGGGAATCTTGGACCGGCTGAGACTCTCACGGAGGAAACCCCGCCATTCACGGTGGGGAGGAGGTCATTCCGACTCGCGTCGTTCGGTGTAATCGGCCGGCTCGCGGACGTAGGTGTAATCCACCGAGTTGTTGACGACCTCGCCTTCCTCGCCGACGCCGAGTTCCTCGAGCAGGGTCTCAGCGCGTTCGACCGCCGCCGTCGAGGCAGTCCCCTCCCGGACGAAAATCTGGAGTCTAGTCCCGACGGCGTCGGCTCCGAGTCGGTGCAGACTCGCCGCGGCCCGGTCGGCGACGCGGTCAGTATCGTCGCCGAGTGCAGTCAACAACGCCTCGACGGCGTCGTCGGCACCGTCCTCGGCGGGATCGACGATTCGACCAAGCAGCCAGGCGACGTCGCCCCGGGTCGTCGGGCGGGAACTCTCCGTTCCGATGTCGACGAGTTGGGAGACGAGCTCGGGCGGGTCGGCCCGGCGGAGCTGGTCGAGAATCTCGTCTCTGAGTTGCGGGTCGCCGGCGGCGAGTAGCTCGATCAGCGATAGGATCGCGGCCCGCCGGACATCTTCGGAATCGTCCTCGAGCGCCCGGACGAGCACGACCAGCGGTTGTCGGTCGCCCAGCTGACCCAGCTGGCCGACGGCGATCCGGCGGAGTCGCTCGTCGGTGGCGCGGGCGACTGGAATCAGCGCTTCGAGTGCGGCCGCCGAGCCGATATCGACGAGGGCGTTCACCGCAGCGCGCCGGGCCCGCGGGGTGGCGTCTTCGACGAGGCCGGCGACCGGCTCGACGACGCGGTCGTCCCCGATCGTTCCACAAGACCGGAGCGCGCGTTCTCGAACCCGGGGGTCTGGATCGTCGAAGGCCCCGACGAGCGCCTCGAGCGCCGCGGTGTCGCCCGGCTCGGCGAACTCCGCAAGCGCCGTCGCCGCGACCATCCGGAACTCGGGCTGCTCGGACTGGAGCCAGCCGGCCAGCTCCTCGGCGGTCGTCCGGTCGGTCGCCTTGCCGGCGTCGAAGGCGGCCAGTTCGGTGACAAGCCGCTCGACGGGTGCTCTCCCGTGGCGGTAGAGCGCGTCGACGGCCCTGGCGCGGACCGCCTTGCGCTCGGTGTCGTCGGTGACGACCGCGATCAACTCTCGGATAACTTCCTCGCGATCGTAGGGGCGCTGGATGTCCGAGAAATCGCCCAACAGCTCCGCGGCGCGGCGTCGGACCACGGGATTGTCGGCGTGTTTCATCTGGCCCACCAGCGCCGTCGTCTTCCGCTCGCGGGCGAGTTCGTAGAGGAAGGTATCGTCGACGCTGGCCTCTGGCTCGCGCATGACTCGCGTGGAACTATCGCCGGATCCGATATGTACCTTCCGTCTGAGTCACACGACCGAGGGGGCGTGAGTGACCGCCTCAGGCCAGGTCGAACTTCTCGGCGGCGGTCTGCATGTCCTTGTCGCCGCGGCCGCACATGTTGACGAGGATCGTGTCGTGGCGGTCCTCCTCGGCGAGCTTGAACGCGAGCGCCACGGCGTGGCTGGGTTCGAGCGCGGGGATGATCCCCTCGGCCTCGGAGACCTCCCGGAAGGCCGCTAGCGCCTCCTCGTCGGTGATCCCGTGGTACTCGGCCCGGCCCAGCTCTTGGAGCGCAGCGTGTTCGGGGCCCACCGCAGGGTAATCGAGCCCGGCCGACACCGAGTGGTTCTCCGTGTCCTCGTCGATAACCTTCGTTTTCATGCCCTGGAAGATCTGAGGCCCCTGTTCGGTCTGGGACAGCGGTGCCGAGTGCTGGCCGGAGCTGAGACCCTTGCCGGCGGGTTCGGCCCCGTAGAAGGCGACATCGTCGTCTTTGAACGCGTGAAAGAGCCCGATCGAGTTCGAGCCGCCGCCGACGGCCGCAACCGTCGCGTCGGGCAGGTCGCCGTGTAGCTCCTGGATCTGCCCGCGGGCCTCCCGACCGATGACCGACTGGAACTCCCGGACCATCCGCGGGTACGGGTCCGGGCCGACCGCGCTGCCGACCAGGTAGTGGGTGTCCTCTTGATTCGCGACGAGATCCTCGAGCGCGGCGTCGACGGCCTCGGCCAGTCCCTCGTTGCCCCGCGTGACCTCCTCGACCTCGGCGCCGAGCAGCCGCATCCGGAAGACGTTCATCTCCTGGCGGTTCACGTCGTGTCGGCCCATGTAGACGGTGGTGTCCATATCGAGCAGGGCCCCGACCATCGCCGTCGCGGTGCCGTGCTGACCGGCGCCGGTCTCGGCGATCAGGCGGTCTTTGCCCCGTCGCTGGGCCAGAAGCGCCTGCCCGAGCGTGTTGTTGAGCTTGTGCGCGCCACCGTGCAGTAGGTCTTCGTGTTTGAAGTAGATGTCCGCGCCGTAGCGCTCGCTCAGCGTCTCGGCGTAAAAGACCGGCGTCGGGCGACCGCCAAAGTGCTCGAGCAGATATTCGAGTCGATCGGTGAACGACTCAGATGCGATCGCCTCATCGAAGTCGGCCGCGAGTTCGGCGAGCGGTTCCTTGAGCGGCTCTGGCACGTGCCGGCCGCCGTAGCCCTCAAATTCCCCGTCAGTTGCCATACCCGTCCGTGCGATCGGCCGGCTCAAATGTGTTGTGACTGTGTCCGCTCGTGGTCTGTTCTGTACACTACTGTCCGAACGTGTCGGCGAGAACTGCAGCATACCGATGTCCCCGAGGGCGGACTCGCTCGTCGTGCTCGTCGGCGATCACGGCGAGACGAGCACGCGTTCGAGCGCGACGACCCGGCCGGAGTCGGCTCCCGGATCGCCGACGAGCCGGCCGAGACAGACAACGGCCCCGTCGGGCGTGTAACAGGCAACCAGCGCGTCGTCACCGAGGTCGGGAACGGGCGTGCCGTCGGGGGCCGGCTCGGTTCCGATCACCCCGGGCGCGTAGACCGGCGCGCCGTGTGCGATCTGCTCGGCGGCAGAGGGGGCGACGATCACCTGGGGGAGCCCGGAGAGGGCCCGCTCGGCGGGCTGGACGACCTCGCGCAGCCAGTCGGAATCGCCGTTCTCGCGCCAGACTGCCAGGGCGTCGACGACAGCCTCGGCGGTGACGAGGGAGGTGTCGTCGAACGGGCCGGCCGCACTCCGGCGGAGCTCACCCATGTGCGCGCCGGTGCCAAGCGCCAGCCCGAGGTCGTGACACAGCTTCCGAACGTACGTGCCGGCCCCACACCGGATCCGGAGGAGCGCCTGGCGGTCCCGGCGGTCGAGCAGCTCAAGCTCGTGGACCGTCCGGGTTCGGAGGCGGCGCCTGACGGCGCTTTTCCGGGGCGGTTTCTGGTAGATCTCACCCTCGAACTCGGCGAGAACCGAGGAGAAATCCGAGGGTGCGGGCCCGTGGAGCTCGAGCACGGCGACGTACTCCTTACGGCTGTCTGCGAAGACCTGAGCGAGCCGGGTGGCGTCCCCAAGCAACACCGGCAGCGAGCCCGTCACCTTCGGGTCGAGGGTACCGGCGTGACCGGCCCGGTCGACGGTCGGTCCTTCGGGGGTAGCGGCCGCGACGGCCGCCGCGGCCTCGTCGCGGAGCCAACCGGTGACCTCGTGGGCGGACGGCCCCGGCGGCTTGTCGAGGTTGATGACACCGAAGGCGAGCAACTCGGCGGGCGAGCGCTCTGCCGGGGGGCCGCGCATGACTAGAACTCGTAGCGGACGCCAGCGACCGGCGTCTGTCCCTCGTCTGCGTCGGGGTCGTAGGCCTCGATTCCCCGGAGCACGAATGCGGTCGTCTCCTCGGGGCCCCACCGGGCGGTGTCGACGATCAGGTCGTAGATCGTCAGGTCGGTCACGTCGATGTCGTAGTACTCCCGGTACCGGCGGCGCTCGCTATCGGCACGGGATTCGGTCTCGGAGCGGGCCTGCTCGAGGGATTTTTCCTCGCGGTCGGCGATGCGCTCGACGCGCACCTCGAAGGGGGCGTCGAGCCACAGCCGCAGATCGGCGTACTCCCCGGCCATCCAGCCCGCCAGCCGGGACTCAAGTACAAGATCCTCGCGCTCGCGGGCGAGGTCCCGGAGCCGGCGGTCCAAATCGCGGTCGATCTGGTCGTCGTTCTCGGCGGCGCGGTTCAGCTCGACCGGCGTCAGGTCTCGCTCGGCCGCGATCGTCCGGAAAATGTCGCCCCCAGAGACGTGCTCGTAATCGAGCCGGTCGGCGAGGGCGGCCGCGAGCGTGCTCTTGCCGCTGCCGGCCGGCCCCGAGACGGTGATCAACATACTCAGTGTGTGGACCTGGGAGGCAAAGGCGTTGCGTGTCGGGGCGTCTGCCTGTGGGTCAGCCCGTCGTCGTCCGGACGTTCATCGCCTTCCGGATGATCTGTCCGAACGCCATCGAGCAGACGAGATACCAGATGATCCAGGCCTGAAGCGGGCCGAGCAGCCCGGCGGTCCAGCTGTCGACCTCGCCGGCGTAGGGCAGCACGATCACCGGCGAGGAGACGGTCACCCCGACGTCCCGGACCACCCAGAACAGCCACAGGAACACCGGGATCACGAGCAGCATAATCCAGACCATCGGCCGGAACTGGGCTTTGAACACGCTGAGGTTCTCGGTCATCATCTCGACCTGTTCGTCCTGGATCTTCTCGAGTTCCTCCTCGTCGTCGCGCTCCTTGGCGGCGTCGCGGCGCTGTTTGAGCTGTTGGCTCTTCTCGCGGTAGGCGCTCATCACTTCGGGGTTCATCAGGTTGTCCTGCATGATCGCCGAGTGGATGCCAGTCAGCAGGGCAAGCACCATAATAACGAGATAAAAGGGCAGGAGGCCCTCGACCGGGCCGAAGACCACGTCGACGGTGCTGCCGACGGCCGATCGAACCGAGGGGAAGATGTACCCGACGAAAAACACCATCACGACCGCGGCTGCCCCTTTGTCGTATTTCGTCCACCCGGTGTCATACTCCTCGAGCGAAACCGGATCGGCGTCGGCGAGTGCCTCCCGAACGCCCTCGGGGTCGTCGACGACGAAGCCCTCGCCGGCGTCGACAAGTAGACCTTTCTCGATCAGGCGGCCCCACTCGCCGCTCGAGAGCTCGTCGCTGACATCGCTCCAGGTGACCGCCCCCTGCCGGTCGGCAACCTCGAGCACCGCCTCGAGAGCGTCTGTCATGTGCTCGCCGTCGGTGGCGAGGTCCTCGACTTTCTGTTCGGTGCGGGGCATTCAGTATTGAGTATGACTCCGGGTGGTTATCAACGTTTTACTCTCCGGCCGACCGGATCGCGTCCTCGATGTCTTCCCGGACCGCCTCGGGGGGCTGTTCGCCGTCGATCTCGACGAACCCCTCGTGGTCGCGGTACCGGTCGATCACCGGGGCAGTGGTCTCATCGAAGACTTCGAGGCGGTGCTCGACGGCCTCACGGGTGTCGTCGTCGCGCTGGACGAGCCGCTCGCGGACGGCCTCGTCTTCCGGAACGTCGAACTCGACGTGGTAGTTCTCGCCGGTCTCGGGGTCGACCCGGCGACCGGTCAGCCGTCGGACGAGCGTCTCGCGGCCGACCGAAAGCTCGAGCACGACATCGAGGTCTGTCATCTCGGCGAGAGCGTCTGCCTGAGAGTCGTTGCGCGGGTAGCCGTCGAGGACGAACCCGTCCGCGTCTTCGAGTGCGGTGGCGACGATCTCGGTGACGACAGCGTCGGGGACCAGATCGCCCGCCTCCATGTACGCTCGTGGCGTGTCGTATTCGGCCTCGAGGTGGCTGATGTCCATGTCCTTGTTTGCCCGGAGCGCGTCGCCGGTGGTGACGCGCTCGACTCCGTAGGTGTCCGCGATGTTGGTCGACTGGGTTCCCTTGCCGGCGCCCGGCGGTCCGAGGATCAAAACGCGTGGCTCGTCCATACGGATGGTTCCCGCCGGCGAGTAAAAGCCTGTCCAAACCCGCGGAAGAGACGCCAGAACTTTTCAGCGGGCGCACGGACGAGACGGTGATGGGTCAGGACCCGCTGCTCGTCCGGGCGGCCCGGGGCGAGCGGACCGAGCGGCCGCCGGTGTGGCTGATGCGCCAGGCCGGCCGGCACATCCCGGAGTACCGAGAGATACGCGAAGAGTACAGTTTCCGGGAGGCGATCACGACCCCGGCGGTCGCAGAGGAGATCACGCTGTTGCCGGCCGAGTACTACGATCCCGACGGGCTCGTGATCTACTCGGACATCCTCACCGCCCTGGAGCCGCTCGGCTTCTCCTATCACGTCGAGTCCGGCGTCGGCCCGGTGATCGAGAACCCCGCCGACCGGTCGAGCGTTGACCGATCCCGTCGGCCGGTCGAGACGGAGCTGTCCTACGTCGGTCGGCTGCTCGAGCGGCTCGACGAGCGGGTCGAGACGCCGCTGATCGGCTTCGCCGGGGGGCCCTTTACGCTCGCGTCCTACGCGGTCGCCGGCGAGCCGACGAAAACTCACATGCCGTTGCGCCGGCTCTACGCTCAGGACCCGGCGGCCTTCGAGACGCTGCTCGCGGCGATCGCCGACATCGTCGCGGAGTTTCTCGCCTACCAGAGCGATCACGGCGCGGATGTCCTCCAGCTGTTTGACACCTACGCCGGGGCGCTCCCAACCGCGGCCTACCGGGAGGTGTTGTTGCCCCTCCACCGGCGGATCCTCGCCGATCTCGACGTTCCGACGATCGTGTTCGCGCGCTCGATGGGCGGCCGGCTGGAACTACTCGAGGAGAGCGGCGCCGACGTCGTGAGCCTCGACTGGACCGTCGAGATGGGACAGGCCCGCGAGACTCTCGACGCGGCGATCCAGGGCAACCTCGATCCGGCGGCGCTGTTCGGGTCTCCGGAGGCGGTCCGAGAGCGCACTCGAACCGTGATCGAGGCCGCCGGGCCGGCCGGGCACGTTCTCAACCTCGGGCACGGCGTCCACAAGGACACCCCCGTCGAGTCCGTGCGGGCGTTTGTCGAGACCGCGAAGGCGATCGACCGCGATCGAACGGCCTGACCGCCACGCTTTTTTCGCCCGCCGGCCAACGAACAACGAATCTATCCACGCATGACAGACGACGGATCCTCCGAGCCCGCGACGGCGAGCCACGATCGAGGAGAGCGGCGAGCCGAGCGCTCGGAGAACGGGACCAACGCGGACGCCACAGACGCGGCCGGCGGAGACGGCGGGACCGGGACGGACGAGACCGAGCGGCCGGCCCCCGTCGAGGACGTCGAGGCGCCGGAGTACTACCTCAGCCGGGAGCTGAGCAAGCTCCGGTTCAACGAGCGGGTGCTCGCCGAGGCGACCGACGAGCGCAACCCACTGCTCGAGCGGCTGCGGTTTCTCTCGATCTTTACCGACAACATGGACGAGTTCTTTATGAAACGGGTCGGGGGCCTGAAACAGCAACGGGCCGCCGAGATCACGGAGCCGAGCCCGGACGGCCGGCTCCCGGCCGAGCACTGGCGGGCGGTACTCGAGTACGCGGAGCCGATGGCGCGCCGCCAGGCGACCTGCTACCGCGACGAGCTCAAGCCGGCTCTCTCGGAAGCGGGCATCGAGATCGTCGCCTACGACGCGCTGACCGACGCCCAGCGGGCCGAGCTCGACGCACACTTCGAGGAGTCGGTGCTGCCGACGCTGACGCCGCTGACCGCCGACGCAACCAAACCCTTTCCGCACATCTCGAATCTCTCGCTCAGCCTGGGCGTGCTCACCGACGCCGGAGACGGGCCGACCTTCTCTCGGATCAAGATCCCCGGCAACCGCCCGCGGTTCGTGACCGTCGACGGGAAGTACGTCCCGCTCGAAGAAGTCGTCGCGGCGAACCTAGCCCAGCTGTTTCCCGACGTCGAGATCCTCGAACACGCCACCTTTCGGGTGACCAGAAACGCCGAGGTCCGGCGCAACGAGGAGATCGCGGAGGATCTCGTCCAGCGCGCCGAGGAGGTCATCGAGCAACGCCGGTTCGCGACGGTCGTCCGCCTCGAGGTCGAGGCCTCGATGTCCGAGCGGATGCTCTCTGTCCTGCTGACGAACTTAGACGTCGGCGAGCGGGAGGTCTACCGGCTGCCCGCGCCCCTTGATTTCAGTGACTTCGACGAGCTGCTCGAAGCCGACCGGCCGGACCTGAAACTTCCCGAGTGGACGCCCCAACCGCACCCGCGGCTGTCGGGACACACAGACCGGTCGATCTTCGAGGAGATTCAGGCCGACGACCTACTCGTCCACCATCCGTATCACTCCTTTACCGGGACCGTCCAGGCGTTTCTCGACCGGGCCGCAGCGGACCCGGACGTGCTCGCGATCAAGGCGGCGATCTACCGGACCGCGAGCGACTCGAAGGTGATCCAGAGCCTGATCGACGCCGCCGAGAACGGCAAGCAGGTCGCGGTGATGGTCGAGCTGAAGGCCCGCTTCGACGAGCAGAACAACCTCGAGTGGGCCAAACGGCTCGAGGAGGAGGGGATCCACGTCGCCTACGGAACGATCGGCTACAAGACCCACACCAAGACGGCCCTCGTGGTCCGGGAGGAGGCAGACGGCGTCGAGCTGTACTCACACATCGGCACCGGCAACTACCACTCAGAGACCGCAAAACACTACGAGGACTTGGGGCTGTTCACCGCGAACAGAGACGTCGGACAGGACCTTGTGAAGCTGTTTAACTACTTCACCGGGCAGTCGCTGCACGAGGACTACCGCGAGCTGCTGATTGCGCCGGGCAACATGCGCGAGCGGTTCGTCGAGCTGATCCGCCGGGAGGCCGCAAACGCCCGCGCCGGCGAGGAGGCGCGGATCGCGGCGAAGATGAACCGCTTGGAGGATCCGGCGGTGATCGCGGAGCTGTACCGTGCCTCTCAGGCCGGCGTCGAGATCGAGCTGGTGGTGCGAGACATCTGTCGGCTCCGGCCCGGCGTGCCGGGGCTCAGCGAGACGATCTCCGTGGTCAGCATCGTCAACCGGTTTCTCGAACACTCCCGGATTTTCTTCTTTCACAACGGCGGCGATCCGGAGTATTTCATCGGCTCGGCCGACTGGATGGAGCGCAACCTCGACAACCGCGTCGAGGCGGTTGCGCCGATCCACGATCCCCGCCTGCAGGACCGGTTAGAGCACGTGTTGGAGCTGGCGCTGTCGGACAACCGCAAGGCCTGGGAGATGGCCCCGGACGGCAGCTACACCCAGCGCCGGCCCGGCTCGGAGTCCGTCCGGAACGCCCAAGAGACGCTCATGGCCGAGACGCGAGAGGATCGAGACCGCTCGCGGCAGTGAGTCGGGCGGCGCGGGACTATATACCGCTATATACCACCGTATGGACAAACTAGCACGACTCTTGTGGCTCTCGGCGCTCATTAGCGTATGAGCACCCGAGAGCGGACGACGGCGCCGGCCGAGCGGTACACGGTGCCGGCCGAGGCGGGCGTCGAGGCCCCGGTCGCGTTCGACGAGCCGATCGCCGAGCACCACTGGCGGTTCGATCCCGCCGACCACGACGACATCTACGTCGTCGGCGACGTCCACGGGAGCATCGACCAGCTCGAACAGCTCTGGGACCGGCTGGACCCGAGCGGCGACGACCTGGTGGTGTTCGTCGGCGACCTCGTGCGGAAGGGGCCGGCGAGTGTGGAGGTCGCAGAGTTCGTCGCCGAGAGCCCCCACGCGGTGAGCGTTCGGGGCAACAACGAGACGAAGCTGCTCCGGGGCACCGTCGACACGGCGCCGTTCGAGCCGATCCTCGAGACCGTCGCTGAGCTGCCGCTCGTGATCTCGTTTGGCGACACGGTCGTCGTCCACGGCGGGCTCCACCCCGAGTGGACGCCCGCGGCCCACGACCCCGACGACGTGCTCGAGATGCGCTCGGTCCCACGGGGTAACGGCTACGGCGGTCCGTTCTGGTTCGAGAGCCACGACGGCCCGCCGCGGGTGTTTTTCGGCCACACCGTTCTCGAGGAGCCGTACGTCAGCGACGGGGCGGTCGGACTCGATACCGGCTGTGTCTACGGCGGGGAACTCACCGCCTACGACTGGCACACCGGCGAGCTGTTCTCGGTGCCGGGGACCGAACACCAGTCTCGCCCCGATCGGAAGTTCCTCAACCTCGAGGGCTGAGCGGCTCCTCGACCGATCCCGTTGACGGAGCGCCCGCGAGCAGCCCTGAACTGCGTGCAGGAGACCCGATCAGGCCGGGACGCGAACGTCGTCGGTCGGCTCGTCGGCAGCCAGTCGCTCCGCAAGCGCCCGGGCCTCTCGGACGCGGCTGGGAACCCCCATCCGCGCGGTGTAGTTCGTCGCGAGGGCGATCCCCGGCGGAGTTTCGAGATCCTCGATGACCCACCACGAGCCGTCCCAGGCGGGATAGCCGGGCTCGACGCGCTCGACGCCCAGCGCCGTCGCCTCGACGCCCATCACCTGCTCGAACTCCGCGGCGGCGATGCCTCCGAGCCGATCGGCTGACTCCCCGACCAGCTCGGGCTCGAACATTCCACCCAGGAAGGCAGTCTGAACGTCGTCCCGGCCGAACATCTGTCCGTTCCAGGAGACCCCCAGCGTGTGCAGGTCCTCACCGTAGCCGACCTGGTAGCCCTTGCCCGGGCGGTCGTGGTCGGCGGCGAGAAAGACCACCGCGAGCGGATTGTACCGTAGCTCCGCGAGGCGACCGGCGGCCTCGGGGGCGACGCCGTCGAGCAGGTCTGCGGCGGTCGGGGCCGGCGTCGTCACGACGACCCGCTCGACGGTCGTCTCTCCGGCCGGCGTCGAGAGCCGGTAGCCACCTCCCTCTGCATCCGTCCGAGAAACGTCGGTCACCGGCGTCTCGAGGGCGATCCGGTCGGCGTATCGCTCGTACAGCGCTCGGGGGAGCCGCTGGTTGCCGCCGATGAACGTGATCGGCGGGGCCTCGTGGCCCGAGCCGACCCGCTGGCGAAACGCCTGCAACAGGCTGCCGGCTTCGCGCTCGCGCTCTAAGAGCCCCTCGAGGGCGAAGGCCGCGGGCATCTCGGCGGGGTCTGCGGCGTAGATGCCCCCGTACAGCGGGCCGATGAACCGCTCGTAGGCCTCGCGGCCGAACTTCCGGACGAACAGTTCGCCGGCGGACTCCTGGGGCTGTCCGGGGTGGGTGAGCGGTTCGAGCGCCAGCCGGGCCTTGCCCCGCCAGGACAGCAGATCCGTCCGGACGAGCTCGGAGACGGAAAGCGGCGCCCGCCCGAGCTCGCCGTCGGCGTAGACGTACAGCCGCTCCTCGTCGGCCGGGAGGATCCGGGTCGCGACGCCAGCGGCCTCGGCCAGCTCGGCGACGCCGGGGGTCTTTCGCATCCGCTGGGGGCCACACTCGAGCACCCGGCCCTCGATCGTTCGCGAGCGAATCACGCCGCCGGGCTCGGCGTCGGCCTCGAACGCGACGGCGTCGATCCCCCGTTCGGTGAGGTAGTGGACGAGCGCCAGCCCGGTGATCCCGGCACCGACGACCCCGATCGTTCGGTCCGGGCCGTCGGACTCGGTCACTTTGTGGGGCTCGCCGGAGGTCCCGTTTTGCCGGGCGCCGCGGCCGGATGGCTCCTGTGGGCGGCTCATCGGCGGGGGGCGTTCAGGCAGACGGTGCCGGGCTCGTCGCGACACTGGCACTGCCGGAGCTGGTAGTAGCCCGGATCGAACGAGGCGAGCAGGGGCTCGAGCAGGTCGGCGACGACGTCGCCGATCCGGGGGTCATCGTGGGGGATCGGAACGCGGTGCAACTCGAGGTCGTCGGGGGCCTCTTCGCGGAGATCGATGTCGAGTTCGACGAGGGTCTCGCTTTGCTCGTGGAGGAAGCTGATCGGCTCGATCACGGCCCGGTCGGCGTCCAGCTCGGCGACCAGCTCGTCGAGTTCGGGCTCGGTCCACTCGATGTCGCGGTTCTCGTGGTTCTGGTAGCCGATCGCGTAGGCTTCCTCGTCGATCCCGAGCACGGCCGCGATCGTCTCGCAGAACTCCTCGACGTACACGTCGTACCGGCTGCCCCCCTCGAGGTAATGCACCGGCGTGCCGTGTGCGGAGAAGACAAGCGCCGTGTCCCCGCCGACGGTGAGGTCTCGCTCGTCGAGAAACCCGGCGAGGTTCTCCGCGCGGAGCCGGGTGTAGGCGGGGTGTCGGTGCCACCCGGTGATCCCCTGGACCGGCACGTCCCAGTCGGCCGCCTCGACCGCCTCCTCGAGCTCGTCGAGCGCCGCGACGTTCGTCGATCGCCCGCACAGTGGGTAGATCGGCACGCCAATAAGCCGGTCGACCCCGTCGGCTCGAGCCCGCTCGACTGCCGTCTCGATCAGCGGCTCCGTGTACTGCATCCCGAGGTAGGTCTCGACATCGTAGCCCCGCGCCGCGAGCCGGTCGGTCGCGGTCTCGACCTGGCCGCGGGCCTGTTCGTTGAGCGGCGAGCCCCCAATCTCGTTGTACTCTTCGATCAGCCCCGGCGCGCGCCGCCGGGCGAGGGTTTCGGCCCGCTCCCGGGGATCTTCGTCGCCCTCCAGGTCGGCGTTCGCGAGGAAGATCCGCTCTAAGTACGCGAGTACCCGCTCGCGGTCCGGCGTCGGCGGTTCGCCGAAGTTGAGAAAGACGACCCCGACATCGTCCTGGGCCGTCGCGGCCGACGGCGACGCCCGCTCGGAGCTCGTCTCTGCCTGTCCCGTCTCGGCACGGTCGCTCGTTGTCCCCGGACCGGTCGACATACTCCCGCGTTTGGCCAGGAACGGGTATGCCTATCGCTTGTCGCAGGCGTGTGCCACCCGTCTGACGGTGAGTTATGTGGGTCCGTCGCAGACACCGGAACAGGATGGCAGAGACCGAGCGGATCACCGTCGCCGAGATCAGCGAGGGGTTCGGGAGCGTCGGCGAGCCAGGAAGCGAGGTCTCCCTGCCGGTGGTGGAGCTGTTGACCGGCCGCGGGTTCGCGACCGGAAAGTCCGGCGCCGGGAAGTCGAACTCGGTGAGCGTGATCGCCGAGAAGCTGCTCGACAACGGGTTCGGCCTGCTGATCGTCGACGTCGACGGGGAGTACTACGGACTCAAAGAGGAATACGAGCTGTTGCACGTCGGCGCCGACGAGGAGTGTGACATCCAGGTCACCCCCGACCACGCCGAGAAGCTGGCGACGCTGGCCTTAGAGCGCAACGTGCCGATCATCCTCGACGTCTCGAGTTACCTCGACGAGAGCGAGGCCGAGGCGGTCCTCACCGCCGTTGCTCGCCACCTGTTCGCGGCTCCGTCGGCGAGGTCGGGAAGATGCTGATCAAGATCGGCAAGCGCGGGCGCAAACACGGCCTGGGGATCGTCGGTATCAGCCAGCGCCCCGCCGACGTCAAGAAGGATTTCATCACGCAGTGTGACTGGCTGCTCTGGCACCGACTGACCTGGGACAACGACACCAACGTCGTCGGCCGAATGCTCGACGGCGAGTACGCGAGCGCCGTCGAGGACCTCGCGGACGGCGAGGGCTTTCTGATGACCGACTGGGCCGAGACCGAGCGGGTCCAGTTCTACCGCAAGCAGACCTTCGACGCCGGCGCCACGCCCGGCCTGGCGGATTTCGAGCGCCCCGAGCTGAAAAGCGTCAGCGAGGAGCTCGTCGCAGAGCTAAAAGAACCCGCCGAGGACGACGAGGACGACCGGATCGCGGAGCTGCGGGCCGAGCTCGACGAAAAAAACTCCCGAATCGCCGAACTCGAGCGGGAACTACAGGACGCACGCGACCTGCGCCGACTGGCCGAGGAGTTCGTCGACGCGCTCGTTCAGGGCGTCGAGGGACCCGCCCCCGGACGGACCGCACAAGAGCGGATGCGGGGGCCGCCCCGCCCCACGCCGGCCGGAGACTCGACGAGCGGGCCGGCAATCGGCACGGGCGCGCTGGCGAACGCCGGCGAGGGCGGCGTGGACGCCGGCACGACGGCCGCGTCTCCCACCGTCGAACCCGAGCCCGACGGCGGGAACGCACCCAGCTCCGGCTCCGGAGACGACCAGGAACCCGCCGACGACACCGAGGCCGAGACCGGCGAAGAGTCCGGCGAGGAGACCGGCGACGGCGTCGAGGGAGACACCGACAAGCCGGGCGAGACGTTCAGCGCGGCCGCGATCCTGGAGACGCTGAACGCCGCCTCGGAGCTCTCGATCGAGGACATCGAGCGCCGCGGGCCCCAGTCGCCCCGCGAACGGGTCGAGACCGGCGGGACAGAGAGCCCGTCGAACGGGCCGATGGACCGAACGGACGATCCGGAGAGTCGACCGGCCGACGGCGATGATCGCGAGGAGCCGGTCGCGGTCCGCGAGCTCAAAGCCGAGATCGCGGGGCTCGAGACGCTCACCCGGGAGATGCTGTCGGTCTACCGCGAGGACGGACCGATGGACCCACAGGAGGCACACGTAACCGCCGGCGGCGACGGCGACCGAACCCGGTCGTACGCCCGCAACCGAGCGCTTCGGACCCGAGGGCTGATCGAACACGTCGGACGCGGCTACTACGACGACACCGTACGAGAGACGCTGACCGAGAAGCTTTCTCTCGAGGACCGCGATCGCGTCGAGAAGTATCTCGGGGAGATCGACCGCGCGACCGTCGGGGAGAACTGAGAGCTGGGGTCTCTCGGGAGGTCCTCGCGCCAGCCAGTACACCCGTCTACGGCGCCCCGAGGATACCCACACACTTTTGATATTGGTTTCAGACAAGGCAAGTATGACTCTCCGAACGGCGATTCGGAACAGCTTTATCGCCGGACTCGTCTTGATCGCGCCGCTGTTGATTACGGTGTATATCCTGCAGGTGCTGTCGGGGGTGGTCTTTTCGACGATCGAGCCGGTGGTCCAAGAGTCAAACTTAGAGGAGTACACGGCAAACGTCGAGCTGGTCGCGCAGCTGATCGCGGTCGGCGCGATCGTGATCGGGATCATCGCACTCGGATTCCTCGCACAACAGAAGATCGGCCAGCGACTGTTCGGGAGCCTCGGTCGGTTTTTTTTTATTGATCCGGCGACCACCGAGATCTACACGGCGGTGCGA
>CAYREK010000002.1:15032-36018 GCA_964423305.1 uncultured Halobacteriales archaeon
TCGGGAGCCTCGGTCGGCTCGTCGCGGTCGTGCCAGTCGTCCGGACGATCTACACGGCGGTGCGACAGATCTCCGGGTCGTTCACGAGCGGTGAGACCTCCTATGATAGTCTCGTGTTGGTCGAGTTTCCCCGAATGGGGGTGTACGCGGTCGGCTTGGTGACCGGGAAGAGCCCGGCGGCCGTACGGGAGGTAACCGACGAACCGACCCGGAACGTCTTCCTCCCGAGTAGTCCGAATCCCGCCGGCGGTCGGCTGGTGTTCGTCCCCGAAGCTCAGATCCACGAGGTCGACATGTCCGTCCGGGAAGGCCTCGGCATCATCATGACGACCGGCGCGGGCAAAGAGCAGACAGACACGCTGCCGCCCTCCTCGGTCGCGATGGCTCCCGAAGAGGCCGCGGATCTGCTCGAGGAGACCGACGACCGCGACGAAGACGATCCCGCGACCGACTCCGAGGAAGACGAAGAACCGGCCGACCGAACGGACGGGCGGTGAGCTCACTCGGGGACGACGTGGTGGGCCCGACACCGGGCCTCGTAGGTCTCGTCGGCACCGATCAGCACGCGATCGTCGTCAGACGGTGCGGGCTCGCCGTCGAGCAGTCGCTGTGTACGGGTCGCGGGGTCACCACAGACGGTACAGACCGCCTGAAGTTTCTCGACGTAGTCGGCCCGGGCGAGCAGCTCGCGGGTGGCCGAGAACGGCTCGCCCCGGAAATCGAGATCCAGGCCGGCCGCGACGACCCGGACGCCGTCGGCGGCCAGCGCCTCGACGGTCTCGACTAGCGGCTCGGCGGCGAAAAACTGCACCTCGTCGAGCCCCACAACCCCGGGGTCGGTAGTCCGATCGCGGATCTCCGCCGGACTCTCGACCGGCACCGCATCGATTTCGAGACCGTTGTGGCCCGTGATCGTCTCGGTTCCGTGGCGGTCGTCGACGACGGGTTTGTACAGCTCGCAGTCGACGCCGGCGATCTGGCTGCGCTGGATCCGGCGAATCAGCTCGCTGGTCTTGCCGGCCATCATACAGCCGACGATCGCCTCGGCGTGGCCCGTCTCGGCCGGCCGTGCCGTTCGACTCGTCGTGTCGTCGGGTCGTCTCATCGGTCGCTCCAGACGCGCTCGGCTCGATCGGAGGCTGTCATCGGTACGGACCGACACTGCCGGGCAAAAAAAGGTTCCCGTACCCGAAGTCCGGCGGCCACGGCATGGGCCAGGCGAGGGCGGTTACAGGTCGGCGACGAGTTCCTCGAGGGCGGCGCGGGGATCGTCGGCTTTCGCGACGCCGCTCGCGAGCAACACACCATCGGCGCCGAGCTCCCGGGCCGCTCGGATGTCCGCGCCCGTCGAGATGCCCGCCCCACAGTAGACCGGAACGTCCGGGTCGACCGCGGCGACGGCTGCGACCGCGTCGGTCACTATCTCGGGATCGGCCCGGCTGACCGGCGTTCCGGTGCCGATGAGCGCCGGCGGCTCGATCGCGACCGCGTCCGGGGCGAACGCCGCCGCGGCCGCCGCCTGGTCGGGCGTGGCCGCACAGACCACCGTCGCCAGGCCGGCACGCTCCGCGGCCGCGACCGCCGTCTCGAGGTCGGCGAGCGAGAGTCGCCGCTCGGAGTGATTGAGGATCGTCCCGACGGCGCCGGCCCCGGCGACGGCCGCCGCGAGCGGGTGACCCGTGTGGCTGCCGGGTTCGATCGGTGCCACGTGCTGGGCCCACGTCTCCGCGCCCGTCCCGGCGACCCGCCCGACGTGAGCGGCCTGGGGCGCGACCGCGACCGTCGCCGGACTGCTCGCTGAGACCGCGGCGGCCGCCTCGCCGATCGCGACCGGATCGACCTCGTAGGCCTTGAGATTCACGAGCACGAACATACCACGAGCCCCGGACGGCGCCGGCAAATAGGTTGGGAGTCTCTCCGAGCCCCCCGAATGCGAAAGGTTCAATTACGGCTGTCCAGTACCGCCGATTGCGAGGGTTCGTGGTCTAGGCTGGTTATGACACCTCCTTGACATGGAGGAGGTCGGCGGTTCAAATCCGCCCGAACCCACTGCGCGCTTTTGAGTCGGCGACGGCCTGCAGCGAGATACGATCGAACGGGTATGGGACTGACGCGGCGCGGGGCGATCTGGTCGGGGCTGATCGGGACGGTTGGCGCCGGGGTCGTGACAGCGCTGGTTGCCGTCCGGTTTCGCGGAGAGCCGTCCGTGCTGGCGGGCGTGCTGTTCGGGGTCGCGGCCGTCGGCGGCGTCTTGGCGGTCGGGACCGCGGGGTGGCTGTACGCCTCGGAGACGAGCGGCGAGGAGCCGTACGTGCTCCCGGCAGCGGTCGGTTCGGCGGCGCTGATAACGACCGCGGCGGCGGATACGCTCGCGAGGCGGGGCGAGACGACCGACCTGACGCTCGCCCTGCTGGCCGCGGCCGTGCTCACGGTCGCCGGCGGGTCGATCCTGTTGGTCACACAGCTGCAGCCCTGACTCGTCGGGCGCCGGCGTCTCACGTCCGTTCCGATCACGAGAGACCGGGAGGCCGACTGGCTCGTCGGCGCGCAACGACCAGGGACCGCACAAAGAATCACGCCCAGGCGGGGTCCCGATGGGGAGGCCCGGGACACGGTTCCGTCCGCTCTCCTCTGGTGAGACGACCGTTCGACCCGAGGGGGGCCGGTCAGTCGAGCCGGGCGAACACGAACTCGGTCGAACTTCCCAGGGGATCGTCGGTGGTGGTCGTCTCGATCTCCCCGTAGCCGGCCGCCCGCAGGTGATCGAGCGTTCGCTCGCGGCCAGGCGAAGAAAAGAGCATCTGGCCACCCATCCAACCCCGTCGGACCGTCTCGTAGCGCCCGCCCGGGAGCGTCATCAGCAGCCACCCGCCGGGACGGGTCACGCGGGCGAACTCCTCGTAGACGCCTTGCTGCTGGTCGCGGGGCACGTGAAACACCGAGTGGTAGGCCGTGACCGCGTCGGCCACGTCCGCGGCGATCGGGAGCGCGGCCATATCGCCCTGTACGAGCGACGCTCCGGAAACGGTGTCGGCCGCGAGCTCGAGTCCGCGCCGAGACACGTCGAGGCCGACGCTCCTTGCCGGCAGGTTCGCGAGGGTCCGGGCACCGTCGCCACAGCCGGCGTCTAACACGCGGGGATCCTCGCCGAGCCGTGCGAGTAGCTCATCGAGCAACGCGGCGTCTGGGCCGTCGGGGTCGCGCCGGCTGGCGTAGGTCTCACTTACGTCGTCCCACGCGCGCCGGACCGCCTGTCTATCCATACTCTCGGGACGGGCTCGACGAATATCAGGCCTCGCCCGCCGGGACGATCGCGGGTGGTCAGTCCCCGCGGATGCGGTACCACACCCGCTCGCCGACCGGCGAGTCGGCGTTGATCCGACTGAGAAACAGCTCCCGGATCGCGAAGGTGACGGTTAGCTCGACGCGTCCGCCGTCCGCGTCGGCGACGGTCACGACCCAGTGCCCGTCGCGTTCGGCGGTCTCGGTGACGGTCCCGGCCGACCACTCCTCGATGTGGTGGTCCGGGGGCCGGGCGTGGATGCGGTCGTGGTTCACGGCTGGGCGGCGGGGGCGAGCGGTTCCTCGATCTCGAGCAGCTCGGCACTGTGAGACCACAGCCGACGGGCGGCCTCGGGGTCCTGTGCGGCCTGGGAGGGCGTGGCGAGTGACTGGTCGGCGAAATACCGCCCGGAGACGTCCGCGAGCCGAGGGGAGAGTCCGGCGGCGAGCAGCTCGGCGGCGCCCTCATCGACGGAGGTGACCAACGGGAGTGCTCCGAGCGCGCCGGCGAGCCGCGAGACCGGGCCGGGCAGAAAGCGCGTGAACCCGGTGCCGGGGATCGCACCGGGGTGGAGGCTGTTCGAGGTTACGTCCCGGCCGGCGGCCTCGAGCCGGCGTGCGAGTTCCGCGGCGAACAGCACGTTCGCGAGCTTCGAGTGCCCGTAGGCTCCCATCCCCCCGTCGGGCTCGGTAATCCGATCGAGATCGAGCGTCGATCCCTGGTGGGCCGCCGACGCCGTCGTTACGACCCGCGCGTCTGCCGCGAGGTGCTCGAGTAGCTCCGTCGTCAGCAGGTACGGCGCGAGGTGGTTGACGTGAAACGTGTACTCGACGCCGAGGTCTGTCAGCCCGCCCTCGCGAAAGAGCCCGCCGGCGTTGTTGAACAGCAGATCGAGTTCGTCGGTCTCCTCGATGACCGTCCCCGCAAGCCCTCGGACCGCCTCGACATCGGCGAAGTCAGCACGGAGAAAGCGGGCGGTCGCGGCCGGGTGAGACTCCTCGATCGTCGCGACGACCTCGCGGCCGGCCTCGTCGTCACGACCGTGGACCAGCACGTCCGCGCCGAGCCGGCCCAGCGCTTCGGCGGCCGCCCGCCCGATCCCGCTGGTCGAGCCCGTCACCAGCGCGGTCCGGTCGGTGCAGTCGATATCGGCGACATCTGCGATCAGTTCGGGTCGGTCTGTCATTGCCCCCGATAGGGCTTCGACGGGCAAAACGGTACCCATGAGACCGGCGGGCGTTCTCAGTCGTCTGCGGTGCCGATGGTCTGTCTGACGAACGACTCCGGGAGCGCGTCGAGGTCGCCGATCTGGACCCGCCAGAGATCGGCGTACAGCCCGTCGGCCGCGAGCAGCTGGTCGTGGGTACCCGACTCGACGATCCGGCCCTCGTCGAGGACGACGATGCGGTCCGCGTTGCGCACCGTCGAGAGCCGGTGGGCGATGACGAAGGTCGTCCGGTCGGCCCCGAGCTCGGTGACGTTCTGCTGGACGACCAGCTCGGTCTCGTTGTCGACGTGACTGGTCGCCTCATCAAGGATCAACAGTGAGGGGTCGTTCAGGATCGCCCGGGCGATGGCGATTCGCTGGCGCTGGCCGCCGGAGAGTTTCACGCCCCGCTCGCCGACGACGGTGTCAAGCCCCTCTTCGAGCTCGCTCACGAACTCCCAGGCGCCAGCACGCTCCAGGGCGGTGACGATCGCCGCCTCCTCGGCTTCGGGGACGCCGTATGAGACGTTCTGCTGGACGGTCCCGCCGAACAGGAACGGCTCCTGGGAGACATACCCCAGGTGCTGGCGCAGGCTCCGGACATCGATGTCCTGCACGTCGTGGCCGTCGATCCGGACGGTTCCCTCGTCGGCGTCGTACAGCCGCATCAACAACTTCGTCAGCGTCGTCTTCCCCGCGCCGGTCGGGCCGACCAGACCGACCGTCTCGCCGGGCTCGACCGAGAGGTCGACATCGTCGATGATCCGCTCCTCGCCGTCGTAGCTAAAGGAGACGGTCTCGTACTCGACGGCACCGTCAATCTCTTCGAGACGGGTGCCGCTGGTCCGGTCTGAGAGTAAGTCCGGGTCCTGGAGCAGTCCGACCACGCGCTCGGCAGCGGCGTAAGCGTACTGGTAGTTGTTCAGCACCTGGCCGAACTGCCGCATCGGGTACATCAGCCGGCGGCTGTACAGCAGGAAGGTCACCAGCGTCCCGGCGGTCAGCCCGATCGTGAACACCCCGAATCCGCCCTGCAGGAAGACGTACCCGCCGAGCGCGAACGTGATCCCGTAGCCGAAGGCGGTGATCAATACGAGCGAGGGAAAGAAGGCGATCCGGGTCCGAATCGCGCTCCAGTTCGCGGACCGGTACTCGTCGGAAGCCTCGGCGACACGGTCGGCTTCCGCCCGCTCCTGGCCGAATGATTTGATCACGCCGATGCCCCCGATGTTGTTCTCGAGGCGGGCGTTCAGGCGGCCGACTGAGGAGCGGACCTCACCGTACTTGGGCTCGATCGTCTGCTGGAACCGGTAGGAGGCGTAGGCAAGCATCGGGACCATCGTCAGGGTCACCAGGGCGAGCTGCCAGTGGAGATACAGCGTGATCGCGCCGATGACAAGCGAGGTGACGACGATCCGGACGCCGGCCTGCAGGTCCTGGGAGAGAAACGACTCGAGCTGATTGACGTCGTTGTTCAGCACCGACATGATCTCGCCGGTCTTGTGATCGTCAAAAAACCCCATTCGTTGGGTCTGCATCCGCTCGTAGGTGTCGGTCCGGAGCTCGTGTTGGACGTCTTGGGCGACGCGGTTGAGCGCCCACCCGCGGACGTACCCGGCGACGGCGGCGATCAGAAAGGAGGCGGTGACGATCCCGACGGTGAGCCAGAACTGTCCCATCTGCGAGGCGGGGATCCACGCGTCGGGGACAAGCGGGAGCGCAAACGGCCGGGTCTGCTGGAAGAGCGCATCAAGTGCGATCCCCAACACGAGCGCGGGGACCGAAAACAGCGCCGCGCCGAGGACCGTCATCAGGCCACCCAGCGCGAGGTGTGGCAGGTACTCGCGGCCGTACCGACCGGCGAGGTACCGCATCGGCCGCTCGGTTCGATCGCGCAGGTCGTCCAACGACCCCCCTGAGTTAGACATACACACGCGTGGCGCGGAAAGCGAATAAAAGGTGCGTTGCCGCCGGGAGGCTCCCGGTAACGGTAGTCCGGTCGACGGGAGTCGGCGGGTCGGCTGGTGCTCGGTGCGAACGCGCGGTCAGTCGGTGGTGTCCCCGACCTGCTCTTTGACGTTCTCGTAGGTGGTCTCGACGCTGCGGCGGGCCTCGGCGACGGTCGCGCCGGCCAGCGCCCCGACGGCGCCGCCGGTGCTCGCAGCGCTTCGGCTGATCAGTCCGCCGACGGCCGCGCCGATCGCGGCGCCGACGGCCGCGTACTTTGCACGGGTGATCGCGGGTCGAATACGGTCTCGCATATATGCATGTCCGCGGGAACGGATAAGAAAGGTTGTCCAGATAACCGTTCGAGAGGGGTGTTCGCGCGCGTTTGTGGCCCCGTCCCGGCGTCTCGGCCGGCCGCGCCCCAAGGAGCGTCGACCGACTCACCGACCGGTCTTGTCGAGCAGTTCGTTCGTGTACAGCTCCGTCGGCGGGGCCGCCGAAACGGGAAGGGGCTCGCCGTCGAGGTCAGTGAGGATCTCGGCATCGACCAGCCAGTCGACGAATGCCGCCCACCGGTCGCGGTCCATGACCCCCCACGTGCCGTCGTCGGTCAGGAAGGCATCGGCGAGTCGCTCGTGGCTCTCCGTGAGAAAGGCTTCGTCAGCGGGATCGGGATCGGCCGTCGCGGCGAGCGTCCGCGCAGCGCCTGCGGGATCGGCGACGGCCTCACGGTACCCCCGGCCGGTCGCCGCGAGAAACGCCGCCAGCTCCTCGCCCCGGTCGGCAATCGTCTCCGGGCGGGCGAGCATCGTCGGCGTGTAGCCGTATGGCACGTCGTACTTGTCAAGGTAGAAGGCGTTCAGCGGGACACCCTCGCGCTCGGCGAGCAGCCCCTCCCAGGGCATGAACACCCAGGTCGCGTCGGCCGTGCCGTCGACGACGGCGTCGAAGATCCCCAGCTTGGGCGGCGTGACGATCTCGACATCGCCGTCGCCGCCGTCGTTGCGGATCAGCTGGCGGACAATGTGATCCTCGAAGCGGGCGTCATACGAGGCGTAGGTCCGGCCGTCCAAGTCCGCAGGGCGGTCGATATCGCCGTCGGCCGGCGTGGCGATCGCGCTGGTGTCGTGCTGACAGACCGCCGCGATCGCGACGAGTGAGGGGTACTCGGGGTGGGTTTGATAGCTAATCACGCTCTCGGAGGGGGCGATCGCGACCGTCGACCGGCCGGTGGCGACCCGCTTTGCGGGCGTCGTCTCGTAATCGTCGGCCGCCGGCGATCGGATCGCAACGTCGAGCCCGGCCGCGTCGTAGTAACCGTTCGCACGAGCTCGGTACAGCCCCGTGTGGTTCGTGTTCGGCAGCCAGTCGAGCGCGACCTCGATCTCTGACATGCGCGTCGGTTCGGGCGAACGGGCAAAAATCTACCCGCCCCGGAGTCGGCAACGCCCGCCAAAACCGTCGTGCGCGCAAGATCGTCGCGATCTATTGCTGACCAGCGAGACGCTCATAAACCGGCCAGGAGGCGTCCTGCTCGGGCGGGGTCGTGGGCTCGCCGTCGAGTCGAACACCCCGTCCTTCGGTGACCTCACCGACGACCCCGACGGGCGTATCCTGGGCCTCGAGGGCCTCAAGCACCGCCGCGGTCGCGTCCGGCGGGCTGGCGATCACGAGCGTTCCCGCAGAGGTCGCCGTCCAGGGATCCATCCCGAGGGCCTCGCAGGCAGCCGCGACGCCCGGACGAGTCGGCGCGCGGTCGGTGTCGATGGTGAATTCGACGCCGGCCCCGGCGGCCATCTCGTGGCAGGCCCCCAACAACCCGCCCTCGGTGGCGTCGTGGATGGCACGCGCGCCGGCCTCGGCGGCCACGTGGGCGTCCCGGACCACGCCGGTCTCGGCCAGCCGATCCTGCGCGGTCGCCAGCTGCTCGGCGGGCAGGTCGATCCGGTCGGGAAACAGCGTCGTCAACAGCCCGACCGCCTCGACGGCCGGGCCCGTCGTCACGAGCAGATCGTCTCCGGGGCGGGCGCCGTCGGGTCTGCGGATTCGGTCCGGATCGCCGATCGCGAGCGCGGTCGCCGCCCCGACCCACGGAAACTGACAGCCCTCGTAGCGCGCGGTGTGGCCGGTCGCGACCGCGACCCCGTGCTCGCGGCAGGTCTCGTGGACCCCGGTCCAGACGCGCGCGAACTCCTCGTCGGTCATCTCTGGCGGTAGGGCGAAGGATATCGTCAGGTGCGTCGGCGCCAGCCCCGAGACGGCGGCATCCGCGAGGACGATCCGCGTCGCGAAGCGGCCGGCCCGCTCGAAGCCAAGCGCCGGGAGCACCGAGATCGGATCGGTCGCCAGGACGACCGCGCTGTCCTCGACCGCGAGGACGCCGAAATCCACCCCCGGAGCCGGGCCGACGGCGACATCCTCCCGGTCGGCGCCGAGCCGGGGTGCGATTTCGGTCTCGAACAGCGTCGAGTCGATCTTGCCGGTCGTCTCCTCGGTCATATCCACACGAGCACCTCCGGGGGCTTTGCTCCGGCGGCCGTAGACGAGTCCGGCCGGGTCGGCCGACGGAATCTACGGGCTGAGAGGGCGAATGCGTCGGGGCTTGAGCCCGAGGTCCCTACATGAAGTCGGCGATACCGGACTGTTTGTTGGTGTCGTCTTCGAACAGCCGCTCGATGCGCTGTTCGAGGATCTCGAGGCGCTGTTTGGTGTACTCCCGGGCGCCGAACTCCTCGGCAACGCGGATCGCGGTGTCCATGTACTTCGTGACCGCGCCCTCGTAGACGGTCAGGCTGACCTCGTCGCCGCAGTTCGGACAGGTTCCAGTCAGGGGCGCCCGCCGGTAGGAGGTGCCACAGCCCCGACAGCGAAACTCCTGGCTCGCGAAGGCCTTGAGATTGCCCAGTAGGTCCGGCAGAAAGTGATACTCGATGATCCGCTCGGCGACGTCGGTCTCGTCGACCGCCCGGATCCGCCGGGAGAGCGCGAGCTGGGCGTCCATCTTCTCTTGCATGTCGCCCAGCGTCTTGTACGCCGAGAGGTCCGGCCCGGCCGCGATATCCGAGGTGTCGTGGCTGTGGGCAAAGCCCTCGTACTCGCCGGGCGTTCCCAGGCTGTCCTCGATCAGCTCCATCTCGACGTTGAGTTCGTCTGGGGAGAGCTGCTCGCGGGTGGCCTCGTAGAAGGCCAGCGGGTACTCGGTCATCACGTCGACGTTGTGGGCCTCGTCGTCGATCTCGGCCGGGTCGATCCGGGAGGACATCACGAGCGGTGCGTCCATGGAGTTGTGCGCGTACAGCCAGTCCGCGGCGAAGACCGGTTCGCCGCCGACCTGGAAGTCGTACAGGTACCCCTCGTACGGGACCGACTCGACGGACTCAACTCGGAGGTAGGCGAGATCGCCCTCGACGAGCGGACGCAGCTTCGCGAGGTGAGCGTCTGCCTCGGGGGGCAGGGCGCGCCCCTCGAGCTCGTCGACGATCGCCCGCAGGTCCCCGATCGTCATCGCGTCTCTCTGTGCCAGATCCGCCGGGACGAGGTCGTCGATACCGTCGATACCCAGCTCCCGGAGCGCCCCCAGCGCGTCCGGAACCGGGACGAGGAGACCGTCGGGGTGGGTAGGCACCTCCCCCTCGAGGATGTCGCTCAGCGACTCCCCGGCGGGGGTATCCGGAACGGTCACCTCGTGGACCGGCCGCCCGGGCGCGTCCGCTTGCCGGGAGCGGGTCGCGACGAGCCCGAGGCGATGCAAGAGATAGACGAGACCGTCGGCAAGGTCCTCGTGTTCCGTCCGACAGACGATCGTCGCGGAGTCCTCGTCGGAACGGTCCGCCCCGGCGACGACGCCGCGGAGGAAGGCCCGAACGCGGTCTCGCGGGGCCGAGCGGACGGGCTCGGGTACGGCCGCCTCGCCGCCCGACCGGTCGGACGGGTCGAGACCGAGATCGGACAGCACTGCTCGGAACGCCGCCGGGAACCGGGCCTCGTGGGCCCCGTCGAGTGCTCGCCGCCGGGGTTCGGTCCCGAGCGCCCGTCGGCCACGCTCGACGACCGCCTCGATGTGTCGCCGATCGGCGTCGCGTACCGTCGGTCGACCGCCCGAGAGCCGTCCACCTGCGACGAAGCGCCCGAGCAACCAGGCGAGATCCTCGTCAAGTTCGAGCCGCCCCGCGATCCCGTCTTCGGCCCCCGGCGAGGCGATCGCAGCCTCTGGCGGGACCGAAAGGCCCGCCCGGTCGAGTTGCTCCGCGAGGCGATCGTAGGGAATCGCTGCCGGGTCCGATCGGTCGGCGACCGGAGACTGGGCAGCCGAGCGCCCGCCCCCGGTCGCACCTTGGGCAGTCCGGAGTAGGTCCTCGATCCGGTCGTCGACGAGGACGTGTGGGTCCTCGAGCACCGACGCGACGTCGACGGTCGTTTCCTCCGGATCGATCGGGAGCTCTCTGGGTGCCACCACGAGATCGCCCGGGGAGAGGTCGGCGCCGGCGACGTCCTCGATGCCGTCGTCGTACCGAAACAGGCTGTGCTCGGCGGTGATCTCGATCGTGCGGCCGAACTGGGTTTCTACCCGGAGCAGCCGCTCGTCCTCGTCGGCGGGATACCGGATCGCGCGCTCGATGGACTGTGGGGCGGCGGCGTGGTCCCCGTCGAAGGCGTAGGTCTGCCAGCCCGAGCCGGCGCAGGTGCGCTTGCGGAACTTGCCCTCGATCTCGATCGGGGCCGACAGTTCCGCCCAGAGCTCGGCGACGGTGAGAAATTGAACCCTCCCGTCGGGATCGATCGCGACCAGCCGAGCGTCCTCGGCGACGCTCCCACCCCGCTGGTCGGGGAGGTACTTCTTGCTGAAGTTCAACAGGCCGTCGAGAAGCAACATCACGCAATCCTCGTCGCCGTCGCACTGCCCGACGTGACAGCCGTTCGCGACCAGGCGGTGGGTGTCTTCGACCGTCAGCGAGTACGTGTGCTCGACCTCGGAGGGGCGGATCTCGACGCTGGCGACCGTCGTGAGTTCGGGCCGACCACCGTCGGCCGTCCGCTCGGGGACGCCGGCCTTGGCGACCGGTCCGGCCGCCGGGATCGCGTCGCCAGCCGCCAGTTCGTGTGCCGGAACCTCCTCGAGCCCGCCGTCCCATCGGAGCATCGAGTGATCCGGCGTGACGGTCAGCTCCCGGCCGGACGCGAGGCCGATCCGGAGCAGGTGATCGGGGGCGGGGTGTTTCGAGACGGCCTCGACCGGCTTGGACGACTCCGTCCCGTCGGCCCGCAACGACGGGACGCGGACCGAGCCGTCCAGCTCCTGGATCTCGACGCCGAAGTCATCGGTCCGTGGATCCTCGAGTCGCTTCTCGACGAAGGTCTCGATCGGTTCTTCAATGAGGCCGTCTGCGGTCTCGTACCGGATCGTCGTTGCCGGGTGGAAACAGTTGCGCCGCTTCGCGGCGTGGAAGTACGGGTGGGCGTAGCCGGCCGCTGCCGACGTGAAGCCGATCACCCGCCCGACCGTCGCGGCGCTCGTGTGCGGAGCCATCCCGAAGACGAGCTCGCCCAGCAGATCCGTTCGGTCCTCGAACTCGTAGTAGGGATCGAGCCCGTAGTACTGGGCCAGCAGGTCGTCGACGAAGGCAGCGGTTTGCAGCAGGTGCTCGGCGGCACCGTCGGGCAGGACGACATCCTGGACTTTCAGCTCGACTAGCTGGTCGTCGTGCCGTAGCGGGTCTCCGAGGATATCGGTCTCGTAGCCAAGCTCGCGTAAATCTCCCGCCGAGACATCGAGTTCCTGGGGTCGGACGGCGGTCACCGGCAGGTCGGTCATGTCGTACCGGACAGTGCCGTCTTTGAACGTCGAGACGCCGTGTTTGGCCCGCAGGATTCCCTTCTCGATCGGCTCGGGGATCTTTTCCGCGGAGCTGAGCCCCTTGACGCCTTTGAGAATATCGAAGGCGGCGGAGCGTTCCCCGACCACGTCGAGTGCGTCCGCGAGGGCCTCGTTGATGTCGACAGTGGTCATCTGGGTTGGCTCGGCGAGGCGCTCGCAGCTGGGACACTCCGCGCGGCCGGACTCGTCCGGGGGAACGCGGCGGTCACACTCGGGACAGCGATAGACGGGCTCGGTCGGCTCGCCACACTCCGGACACCGGCCCTTGTAGGTCTGGCTGTCGCAGGCGGGACACTCCCGCCGGGCGAGTTCGAGCTCGACCCGTCCTCTTGTCCCGTCGAGCTCGTCGCCGTGGTCGGCCGCTGCCTCGATCGACCGCTGGTTGCCACCGGCTTCGCCGATCGGGTACAGCGTGTGGACCGCCGGTGACAGTTCGCGGTGCTCTGACTTCTCGGGGCGGCCCATCCGGGCGCCGACGCGGGTCGGGGCCCGTTCCCGGACCGCGAAGGGGGCGATCTCGTTTATTGCCCGGATGGCGTTCTCGCCATCCTCGTAGGCGCGGGCCCGCTCGCTCAGGACCGCCGGCGCCCAGTCGCGGTCGAGGCCGTCCTCGCGGATGGCAAAGCCCAGCGTCCGAACCAACGGCCGCCAAGGCTCGACGACCAACCGCTCGCCCTGGGTGTGCTCGACCAGCAGCCCCTCGAGGGTCTCGCGGACGGACTCCGTGTGTTCGAGGACGAGCCGATCCTCGACGACCGAGCCGTCCTCGACCGCGGCCGCGAGCTCACAGACCTGCTCGACGCCGACATCGTGCCAGAGGTAGGTGTACTCGGGGTGAAGCGGCACGTCCTCGTCGGCCCAGGCCAGGGCCCGCTCGGGGGTCGGGTTGGTCAGGTCGATCTCGGGGGCGTCTTCGAGCGCCTGGACCGGGGCGCCGGCGGCAGCCAGCTCCTGGCGCCACCACTCGACGGTGTACCCCGCCGGCGCAAGCGGGTGGTTGTTCTCGACGAACTCGCCGTAGTTGACGAGATACTCGCCGAGATCGAGCACGCGCTCAACGCCGTTTCGCAACTCGAGTGCCTCAGCAGCGTCGTCGATCCGGCGGACCTCGCCGTTCGCGAGTCGAACGGTCGGCCCCTCGATCGTGTCGACCGGAACCACGCCGGCGGCTTTCCCGGGGCGTTCGGTCTTGATCTGGGTGCCCGCCGCGAGAAAGTCGTCCACGATGTGCATCGTCGCCGGGCTGACCCCGGCGGTCGCGTGGCCGTGGTTGCGCGCCCGGCCGTACCGCAGCCGGAAGCCCCCGGGCTCGCTCGGGTGTGAAAAGACCGGTCGGCCGGCAATTAGATCCGACAGGAACTTTTTCGAGGGCTCGGCGCGGGGAGCGCGATCGACCGGGTCGGCGTCGTCGGGCTCGGTCGCGATCTCCTCGGGGTCGTCGGTTCCGTCAGAGTCGTCGGTCTCACCCGTATCGTCGGAGTCTTCGGCGTAGTCGCCGTCGATCAGCGTCTGGAGCCAGGGCCACTCGACCTCGGAGAGCTCGCGGGTGTATCGCTGAATCTTGGGCGCTTTAAGCGCGATACCCTCGCCGAAGACCAGACACATCCCGCCGCGGGCGGCGTTGGTGTCGACCCGCTCGAGATCGCGGTAGCCCTCGACCTCCCCGTCGCTGGTCGCCTCCCCGTCGAGCATGATCGGCAGGTGCTCGGCGATGAACCGGGCCTCGGCCTCACCGGGGGCGTACTGCAGGCCGGTCTCGTCGTCGTACAGGGCGATCTCCTCGGCGTATCGCGCGATCTCCTCGGCGCGGGGCTCGTATGCGCCGATTCCGAGTAGCGCCCGGGCGTAGTCAGCCACGAGCACCGACAGCGCCTGTGCGGTGCCGCCCGCGGAGCGGATCGGCCCGGCGTACTCGACGCTGACGAACTCGGAGCCGTCGTCGTTTTCATGGATCTCAACCCGATCGATGCCCTCGATCGGCGCTGCGACCACGCCCTCGGTCAGCAGGGCAACGGCCGTCCGGACCGCCC
The DNA here is from genome assembly GCA_964423305.1 of uncultured Halobacteriales archaeon. GTDB lineage: Archaea > Halobacteriota > Halobacteria > Halobacteriales > Haloarculaceae > Halovenus. Next base: position 29,375 of record CAYREK010000002.1, read on the forward strand.
CCTCAATCTTACCCGCGGAGGTCTCGTAGTCTCCGACCGCCCCGTCGACGAAATCCTCGACCAGAGCGAGGGCGGCCTCCTCGCGGGAACGGTCGCCTTCGAGCTCGCGGACCCGTTGTGCGACCCCGTCGATGCCGAGGATGTTCTCGACGCGGTCAGCCATGTCCTGTGCGACCGGGATCTCGACCTCGGGGACCGGATCGCCGCCGCGCTCGCGGGCCTCGTTTGCGACCGCCAGCGCGTCTTCGAGATCGGCCTCGATCGCCGCGAAGTACTGCTCGTGGTCGCCGGCCGTCCCGCCGCGGTCTCTCTCGGGCGATCGATCCCGGGGGCGGTCGTTCCGAGCCATTACAGCGGCCAGAGATCGAGGTCGGTCTCGGGATCGTGCTCGCGGGCGAGCCGGGTCTCGAACGCCCGGACGTATAGCTCGCCCGCGAAGGTCGTGCCGGCGTCGAGGTGGCCGGCGAGGGCGGTGCCGTCGGGCCGTCCCAACACGGCGTGGGTGTGGGCGAACCGCTCGCCGTCGAGCCAGGAGACGTTCCCGACGGCGACCGCCACCTCGAGCGGTTCGTCGAAGGTGACCGCCTCGTACTGCTGGTCGGTCTGGTCGTAGAAGTACACCCGCGCGTCCTGAACGGCGCCGAGACCGAAAAAGACAGCCGCGTCGATCGACTCCTCGGCGGCAAACGTCTCGATCTGGCCGCGCCAGTCCCGGCCGTGTTCGAGCCGGGCGAGAAACTCACGGCTCTCGTCGAGCTCTCGGTAATCCATACTCGCTACCGACGGCGAGCCCGGGCAAAACTGTGTCGGTGCACTCGAAACACGTCGGCGTTCCACTCGAGCCTGGCCGAACGCGACGACCCACCAAACAGTCACACGCCGCGTCCACAGGAGACGAAAGGCAACAAAGCGTCCCCCGGACTACCGGAGCGCCCGGATCCGAGAGACATACCGGGAATCATAAACGTGCTCACCGAGGGGTCGCCGGAGACCGTTTGACTAGTGTCAGCCACAGAGCTATACCGATAGAGCGCCAAGTGCATAAAATGGCAGACGACAAACGCGGACGCGACAAGCAAGCACACGACGCCGAAAGACGCCAGCAGGAGCGTGAAATCGACACGGAACTGGCGCGAGGGGACGAAGCGGAGCCGGTAGACGTAGGCGACCTCGCCGATCTTGAGGCAACACTCGAAGAGCTAGCGTTCCCGGCAACTGGAGCCGAAGTTGCTGCGACGGTCGGCGACCGCGAGATCGAGTCCGTCGAAGGGAGCTACGCCGTCAAAGCGCTGATTCCCAAGACGGACGAGGAGACGTTCGACTCGCCGGACGCCGTTCGGGCGCAACTACAGCGGCCAACGGTCGCCGCGGCCATGAAGCAGGTCGTGGAAGCCGCGGCGACGCTCCAGAACACAGATCTCGGGTGGACACAGCGGAAAGCCTACGAGAAGACGTTCAAAGAACTCGCCCAGATCGATCCCGACGACGACGACGAAGGGATCCAAGTTGTCAGCGACTGGATCCGCGACCGGATTCACGACAAGGAAACGCTCCCGAGCTCGCGGGACGTACGTAGACAGGCGGCGACGGTCTGTCGGGACAACGGGTACCAAGTCCGAAGCGACGAGTGGCTCGGGGTGTGACTCACCGGCGCTGAGCCCGGACGAACACGGCAGCGACGGTACGGTCTCTGTTGTGGTGGGCGGTTACCACGCGATAACGAACGGCGCTGTATCGGCCCGGACAGCTGCGGTCGCGACCGAGACGGAAACTCGACCGGCGACGTGTGCACCGCGACCGGCAGACCGAAGACCCCGCGAACCCGGTCGCGGCCCGACGCCGGCGGTCCTCACGACGAATGGGCGTCGGGCACCCCGACCCCGGGGCTTTTGTTGCCCTCGCTCGGAACAGTAGCATGCGCGCAGCCGTCTTTCACGGCCCCGGCGACATCCGGGTCGAGGACGTCCCGAAGCCGACGATCGAGAGCCCAGGCGACGCGATCGTCCGGGTTACCCACACCGCGGTCTGTGGATCCGATCTGTGGCCTTACCGCGGGGAGAGCGACCGAGATGTCCCATCTCCGATTGGCCACGAGCCGATGGGGATCGTCGAAACCGTCGGTGAGGACGTGCGCCGGGTCGAGCCCGGCGACCGGGTGCTCGCACCCTTTGCGATCAGCTGCGGAGAGTGTGAGTTCTGTCGGCGAGGACTGCACACTTCCTGTGAGAACCGCGACTCCTGGGGCGGCGAGAACGGCGGCGCACAGGGCGAGTACGTCCGTTCGACCCACGCCGACGGCACGCTCGTGCGTATTCCCGACCGGTACGCCGACGACGAGGCGGCCCTCCGGGCGGCGCTGCCCCTGACCGACGTGATGGGGACCGGCCACCACGCGGCGGTCAGCGCCGGGGTCACCGGGGGCAGCCGGTGTGTGGTCGTCGGCGACGGGGCGGTCGGGCTCTGTGGCGTGCTCGCCGCGCGACGGCTCGGCGCCAGCCAGATCGTCGCCGTCGGCCACCACGCCGACCGCCTCGAGCTGGCAAAGCAGTTCGGGGCCACCGAGACGGTTCTCGAAGAAAGCGAGGACGACATCGAGCGCGTCCGGGAGCTCACCGACGGGGGTGCCGAGCACGTCCTCGAGTGTGTCGGGGCAGCCGGCGCGATGGAGACCGCCGCCGCCGTCGCCCGGCCGGGCGGGACCGTCGGGTACGTCGGCGTGCCCCACGGCATGGAGGGCGGGCTCGAGCTGTTCGATTTCTTCGGTGACAATATCGGGCTGGCCGGTGGAGTCGCGCCGGTGCGGGCCTACGCCGATGAGCTGCTCGCGGACGTGCTGGGGGGCACGCTCGATCCCTCGCCGGTCTTTACCGAGACGGTCTCGCTCGAGGAGATCGCCGAAGGCTACCAGGCGATGGACGACCGCGAGGCGATCAAGGTGCTCGTAAAGCCCTAATCGTCGAGGGCGGTCACAACGGCCAAATACCTCGGCCGTCAGGATCGATCATGGAGGAGAGAACCGCGGCGGTCAGCCGGGAGACCGCAGAGACGAGTGTCGAGGTGGTGCTCGATCTCGACGGCGACGGCGACGCGACCGTCGACACCGGGATCGGCTTTCTCGATCACATGCTCGAAGCCGTCGCCACCCACGGACTGTTCGATCTCACCGTCGAGTGCGAGGGCGATCTCGCCGTCGGCACGCACCACACCGTCGAGGATATCGCGATCGCGCTCGGCGAAGCCATCGGCGAGGCGCTGGGGGAGAAACGCGGGATCGTCCGCTTTGCCGATCGGACCGTACCGATGGATGAGGCCCAGGCGACGGTCGTCCTCGACGTGAGCGGCCGCCCGTACGCCGCCTTCGAGGGTACTTTCTCCCAACCGACGGTCGGCGCGGACGGCGTCACGAGCCAGCTCGGAGCACACTTCCTGCGGACGCTCGCGACACACGCCGGGCTGACCGTCCACGCCGAGATCGCCGGCGAGAACGCCCACCACGAGCTCGAGGCGCTGTTCAAAGCGCTCGCGCGGGCGCTCGACGACGCCACGCAAATCGACGAGCGGCGCAGTTCGCCGCCGAGCACGAAAGGCGAGCTGTGACCGACTCGAGAGCACTGCCGGAAGTCCCACAGAGCGACGACGAGTCTCCGTCCGGCTGAGACGGCGTCCCACGGCGAGAACCCGCGGCGAAGGTTCATACCGTGGCGTCGGGTACGCTCGCACATGTCAACCGATGAGTTCGCAACGGAGCCGGAGGAAAGTCGAGTCGGAGACCCTGGAGAGGGGTTACCCAAGATCGTCGACTGGATCCTCGGTGCGGCGGTCGCGTTAGCCGGGTTGCTCGCAATCGCCGGTGGAGCGGCCGTCGGGAGCGTCGCCGACCGAGAGTCGATCGCGGAGCTGCTCAGGGAGGAGGACGTAACCGCGACCGTCGGAACCCGAGAGCTGACCACCGCCGAGGCGACCGACCTCGCGGAGACGCTGCTGGGCTGGGTCGAACTCGGGCTGTTCGTCGTCGGGGCCGGGTTACTCGTCGTCGCGGTCGGGTACGTCGCCTACAGGCGTCGGGAGCGGGGGCGGCGCGAGCCCGGCGAGCGCCTCGAATCGTTCGGCACACACGCCCTGCTCGGGGCAGTCGTCGGAGCTGTGCTCTCCTTTGTCCCGCTCGGGACTGCACTCGGCGGGGTCGCGTCGGGCTATTTCGAGCGAAAAAACGCCGGGCGGCCGGCGACGGCCGGAGGCGTCTCGGGACTCCTGATCGTCGTGCCCGTGCTCGTACTGCTCGGGTTCGTCATGGTCGGACTGGTGCAGGGCCTCCAGGAGCTCGGCGAGGGCGGTGAGGCCGGTGTGGTCGCGGCGACGATCGCGTTCGCGGTGGTGTTCAGCGCCGCCGTCGCGGGGCTACTCGGCGCAGTCGGGGGCTTCGTCGGCGGCAAGATCGCCGAGGACTGAGTTCACTCGACCTCGACGGACGGATTCTATTCCGTTCGGAACCGCTCGATCGTCCGTCGGTCGGGGACGCTCGCGCGCGCTCCGGCGGCCAGCGTCGACCGACTCGCCGCGGCGACCGCCCGGGCGAGCGCCTCCCGGAGCGGGTCCCCGGCCGCAAGTCCGGCCGCGAGGTAGCCGTTCAGCACGTCGCCGGCGCCGGTCGCGTCGACGGGATCGACAGAGGGCGGGGAGACGGTGAAGCTCTCGTCGGGACCATCGGCCACGACTGGCCCGGAGCCGTGGGTCTCGATGCGGGTTCCGCGAAACTCCGAGAGGTCTCCGAGCGCCGCCGTCTCCTGCTCGTTCGGAGTGAGATAATCGACGGCGCCGGTCTCGAGTAGCCGCTCGACCCCCTCGGGTGGACCGGGATCGAGCACGACCGTCGGCGGCGACCGCTCGTCCCCGAGTCGCTCGAGCAGCGTCGCGACCGGCCCGACCGGAATCTCGTTTTGTAACAGGAGACAGTCAGCGTCGGCGATCGTCTCGTAGTGAGCCCCGACGTACGCCGCGCCGACCGCGTCGTTGGCGCCGGGACAGACCAGAATCCGGGTGTCGCCGTCGGGGCCGACGAACACGTCCGCGGTGCCGGTCGGTGCCGAGGCCGTCTCGAGTCCCGCAACCCCGACGCCGTCGGCCTCGAGCCGGGAGACGACGCCGTACTCCTCGTGATCCGGGCCGACGAGACCGAGCATCGCTGTCCGGGCGCCGGCGGCGGCCGCGGCCGTCGCCTGGTTGGCTCCTTTGCCGCCGTGGTGGAGGGCGTCGGGGTCCAATCCAACCTCGGGCGGGGACTCGACGGCGACGGTCGCGCCGCGTTCGGGGAACCAGGGCCGCTCGGTCAGCGCCTCGAGACCGGCGCGGTCGAGCCGGTAGACCCGGTCGACGTTGATACTTCCCAGGCTGACGACCCGCGGCGAGGCTGACTCGGCCATCGAATAGGTGCGGTTGCGACGGCACCGACATAACAGTTCCCGGTCTCGGGCGGGGCTTTTGTCTCGGGGGCTCGACGAATCGATATGGCACGTCAGCACGTCAGCCACGAGCAGGGAGCGATCTACGAGTTCAGCCCGGAGATAGAGCCGATCGCGACCGTCGAGGACGGGGCGAAGCTCACGATCGAGACACGCGATAGCCTCGACGGCGCGGTTCAGTCCGACGCGGACGTGATCGACGCCGTCCCCGAGGAGGTAAACGCCGCGACTGGGCCGATCGCCGTCGAGGGGGCACAGCCGGGTGACATCTTGGCCGTCGAGATCGAGGCGATCCGGCCGACCGAGCCGGCGGGCCGGGTCGTGACCATCGACGGGTTCGGCCTACTCAACGGCGAGCCGGGGATCGAAGCGGCCTCGCGGATGACCCCAGTCGAGGACGGATCCGTAACGTTCGACGGGCGGGCGGCGCCGCTCGCGCCAGTGATCGGGACGATCGGCGTGGCCCCCGAGTCGGAGTCGCACTCGACGCTCGTACCACATGACCACGGTGGCAACCTCGACACGACCGACATCACGGCCGGGGCGACAGTGTACTTCCCGGTGTTCCAAGCGGGTGGGCTGCTCGCGATGGGCGACTGCAAGGCCGCGATGGCCGACGGGGAGATGTGCGGCACCGGCGCCGAGATCGCGACCGAGATCGACGCGACGGTCTCGGTGATCGAGCCAACCGGCAGGCACCGGCGACCCGTGGTCGAGACCGACGACGCCTGGAAGACGATCGCGAGCGCGGACAGCCTCGAGGCGGCCGCCGAGCTCGCCAACCGCGACGCGGTCGACCTGCTCGCCGCCGAGCACGGCGACTCCCGCACGGAGGCGTACATGTTCGCGAGTCTCGTCGCCGATCTGCAGATCAGCCAGGTTGTCGACCCGCTCGTGACCGTCCGGAACGCGATCCCCAAGGCATACCTCTCTAATCCGTTCGAGGTAGCCGTCGAGTGATCGCAGGGGCGGACGCGAGTCTCGGGCGATCCCGGCGGACCGACCGGCTCAGAGCCCGGCGTTGGACGCAAGCAGGAAGATAAGCGCCGACACCGAGAGGACAGCGAAGACGAAGGCGGTCGCAAGTGCCGTCGCCATCGGTAGCATGGCGTTGGCGTGGCTCGCGAGGGTCTCGGTGCGGTCGTTGCCGAAGACGGTGACCTCGACGAGCTCGCTCTCCATGCC
>CAYREK010000002.1:36028-46257 GCA_964423305.1 uncultured Halobacteriales archaeon
CACGGTCGCGAGCGCGGTCAATGTCGGCCTCGACGGGCTCGAGATCCGCCCGCGCCCGGTCGATCAGCGAGTCGACGACCGCGACGAACTCCTCGTGGGCGATCTGTCTGCCCACGCGGGTGTCGGCGTCGACGGTGTTGGTGACGTGGGTGTCGGTGGTCAACACCTCGATAGTGTCGGCGCCGTCGATCGACTGGACGACCCGCTCGCGGAGTCCCGGGGCCATGTTGTTGCCGTCGACAAGCACGTAGGCGGTGAGCTCCGAGTCGGCCTCGAGCACGGCCACGCGAACGCCGAGCGGGCCGATCCCGTCACTGAGGTCCCAGTCGGTCTCGTCCCAGGCAGTGCCGAGCCGGAGCGAGTGTTGCTCGGTCGCGTCGAGGTGCTCGCCGAGCTGCCTGGCGCCCCGGATCAGGTCGAAAGAGCGTTCGCTCCCGGGGACGACGTGACCGGTGTCGGAGCCGGCGAGACCGTCGTTGCAGTTGTGCGCGTCGGCGAGCAACACCTCGTCGAGCCCGGCCGCGTGGGCCTCCGAGACCGCAGAGAGCCCAACGGCGTACTCGATGTCGTCGGCGTACTCGGGCCAGAAGCTGGCGATCATGAGCGCGTCGTCGCCGAACCGGTGGCCGGTCAGGGTGGCGTCGCCCTCCCGAACCCGGCGGCTCGTCGTGCCGGTCGTCGAGTACTCGATGTTTTCGTAGGCCCGATCGACGGCCTCGTGGATCGCGCCGATCTCGCGGTCGGTGACGAGATTAAAGTCGTGGCTTGCGGTGGCGTGGGGGACAAAGGCGAGCCCCTCCGTGCGGTCGGCAATGTGGGCCGGCAGGTTCCCGCCGCCGATGTCGCCCATCGGACCCGGGTGGACCATCGGGAGCACGAACCGGGCTTTCTCGTCGCCGCCGGGATGGCGGAAGGAAAGCACCGTCACCGGCACCATCGCCTCCTCACCGATCTCCTCGAAGAAGGCCTCGAGCTCGTGGGACCCGGTCGTGATGTGCCCGATGAACCCGCCGACGAAGTTGACCACCGAGACGCCGAGACTCGACTGCCAGGGCCGGTCAATCGCGGCGATAAACGCCCAGACGGCGCCGATGTGGATCAGACAGACCACCGCGAGCAAAACGAAATCGAACGGGACCACGCTCTGCTGGAGCTCTGGCGGGGCCTCGCTCGGGCGAGCGAAGTACGTCTCGAGCAGGGGGCCGCTAACCTGCAGAGAGTACAGCGTCCCGCTGTAGACGAACAACAGCACGGCCGCGGAGACGGTCTGGAGGCTGGCCGGAACGACCGCCCGGGGGAGCGACTGCCGGGAGACAGTCGCGATGACGAACAGCCGGAGCGCGAAAATCGCCGCCAGCGCGATCAACAGGCCGTCGAAGACGAACTGCCGGGAGACTCCCGCGACCAGCGTCGGAAGCGCGGCAAACAGCAGGACGACGATCACGACCAACTCCGAGACCAACGCCAGTAGCGACGCCTGGTCCTGGGTGAGCCGCCCGCCGAACCACCGGTCGACCGTCGCCGTCGACAGCGCCGCGAACACGGTCGGAACGCCGATATAAAAGACGCCACGGGAGGCGTCATCGAGCGGGTACGAGGAGTCAAACGCCGCGATGCCGGTGACGGCGGCCAACACGAGCGCGAAGGCCAGGCTCGAGTACCACCGCGGCGCGCGGAGGATGTATCGAGAGAGCCCGGCGAGATTCGCCCGCGTCGTCGTCATTGGTATATCAGGGTTTCCGCGTCAGTTTAAGCGTGTCTGTCTGTCTACCGGGAGGAGACGGGGACGGCCGGTCACTCCGGGCGACAGATCGCCCGGAAGTTCTCGAAGACCGCCCGTCCCTGTTCGGTGTGTGCGACCTCGGGGTGCCACTGGACGCCGTACAGGTCCTCGTCGGGCGCGCTCATCGCCTCGACCGAGCAGACGTCGCTGCGGGCGGTCCGACCGAACCCCTCGGGGACGGCCGTCACCTCGTCGGCGTGGCTGGCCCACACCCGAGTCTCCGGGGCGAGCGAGCCGACCAGGGGATCGTCGGCATCGGTGATCTCGACGGTCACGTCGGCGTAGCCGCCGTACTCGCCAGCGCCGACGGTCCCGCTGAGCTCGCGGGCGATCAGCTGCATGCCCAGACAGATCCCGAGCACCGGAACGTCAAGATCGAGGTAGTCGGCGGCGTTGCCGGTCCGATCGATGTCGGGGCCTCCCGAGAGGACGAGCCCGTCGGCGTCGATTTCCGCGGGCGGGGTGTCGTTGGGGAGGATTTCGGTCTCGACGCCGATATCGGACAGCGCCCGGCGCTCGAGGTGGGTGAACTGGCAGTGGTTGTCGATCACGTCGATCCGCATCATTACCCGACCTTCGCGAGCCCGGCGTAAATGTCACCCGTTCCCGGCCGGCAGAATGCTTAATCATGGTCGCCGGTAAGAACGAGTGATGACCGATCGGCTCGAGACGGGGATCGACGTGCTCGACCGGAAGCTGGGCGGAGGGCTCCCAACGGGCAGTCTCGTCGCGCTGTCGGTCCCGCCGGCGAGCCAGGCCGAGCTGTTTCTCTACGAGCTGACCGCGACACGGGGAACGCTGTGGCTGTCGCTGAACCGGACCGCCGAGGCCGTCCGCGGGTCCGTCGAGACAACGCCGGCGCCGACCGGCGATCCGACGGTCAGACACATCAGCGGCGAGGCGCCGCTGGACAACGCGAGCAAGCTCATCAGCGCCCTCCCCGAGGGGTCGAACCTCATCATCGACCCGCTGGATGTTCTCGAGGCCCAGGAGCCGCCCTCGCGGTACCGCAGTTTCATGAACGACCTGCAAAATCACGTGGTCAACACCAACGGGCTGGCGGTGTTTCACTGCCTCGACGGGCGGTCGGTCCCGCCGCTGCGAGACACCACTGAACACTTCGCGGACGTGATCTTCCGGCTGCAGACCGACGCGACCGGCGACGAAGTCGAGAACCGCCTCGCGATCCCGAAGTTCAGGGGCGGGCGCGCGCCGACGAACACGATCAAGCTCGACCTCGCGACCGAGGTCTCCGTCGACACCAGCCGGGACATCGCCTGAACGGTTCGGAGTCGGTGTAGTCGATCGAACGGGTGCGCGCCGGCACTCGTAGCACCCGATACGTGCCGAGACTGACATCCACAACGGCGACGAGAGCCGGACGCTCCGAGCCGTTTGTAGCTTATTACCGGTGCCGCGAGAAGCCAAACAGGTCGCCGTCTTCGAGCTCGTCGCTGGCCTCGGCACGACGGCGGAGGTAGACGAACAGTCCGACCGGCGGGAGGGCGACCCCGACCAGCGCCCACTTGTATGGGTCGAGTCCGTGTGTGGGGGCGTCCCGAAACACCCAGTAAAACAGGTAGGCGAAGGCGACGACCCCCGTCAGCAACGGAACGATTGCAGCGAGCACGACAATACTATGACACTCAACCTCTCGACGCTTTCGATCGGACGCTCGATAAACGGACGTGAACACCGAGCGTCTGACGGTCGACAGACGACCCGATCGGGACCGCTGCCGGCCGGCGGTTTTACTTCCGGGACGGTTGACGAACCTATTTATCCCAGTCCTACCTGCCATTGAGTGAGGGCCGAACCCCTCGACCCTCGACTGTCACACGCTCTCCCCTGAACACAGATCATGGCAACACGAGACCCGACGCCACTGGGCGCCTGTCCGCGCTGTGACGCGGTCATCGAGCCCCGAAACGTTCTGATCGAGTACACGACGGGCGACGGCGAGGCGGTCTGGACGGAGTGTCCGGCCTGTCACGCCGTCGTCGATCCGGTATGAGCGCCATCGTCGCCGGGCTGCAGCGCGCGCTCGGGGACTCCACGGAGGTCGTCTGTGAGTGTCGCCGCTGTGGCACCACCGTCGACTCCGAGGTCGACCGCTGTCCCGCCTGTGGTGCCGCCGAGATCGCCCGCTACGAGCTGTGAACAGGTTCCCAGTTGTCGGCTTCATCTCACCCATGAACAGTGGGCTTTCGCCTCGCAACCGCTGTAACTGCTCCGACCACCGACGAGCCGACGGGCGCTGATCGGGACACCGAACCGGCGAGACGACTGTCGGCGGGTATTTATTCGCGGGACGTAAGATGCGGGCATGGAGTTTGCAGCCCGCACTGAGGCGTTCGAGCGCTCGAAGATCCGGGTGATGTTCGACCTGGCGGCCGAGGCCGAGCGCAACGGCGAGGATCCGGTTCGGCTGGAGGTGGGCGAGCCGGATTTCGACACGCCGGCCCACGCGACCGAGGCAGCTTTCGAGGCCGCCCGCGGGGGTGCGACCGATTACACCGAGAGCGTCGGCATCAAGCCGCTGCGGGAAGCGATCGCCGACCGACTCGGCGAGTACGGCCTGACACACACCCCAGAGGAGATCGTCGTCACCACGGGCGGGATGGAGGCGCTGCACGTCGTCGATCTGGCGGTCGTCGACCCCGGCGAGGAGGTACTTCTCCCGACGCCGGCCTGGCCCAACTACTCGATTCACGCAGCGCTCGCTGGCGGGTCGGTCCGCGGGGTGTCGATGGCGCCGCCATACGACTTGGACGCCGACCGGATGATCGAGGCGATGGGGCCGGACACGGCGGCGGTCATGCTCACGACGCCGTCGAACCCGACCGGCCGCGTCTACGAGTCCGAGCCGATCCGGCGAGTCGTCGAGGCCGCGGCCGCACACGACGCGTACGTGATCGCCGACGAGGTCTACGCGGAGCTCACCTTCGACCGCGAGCCCCGTGGGATCGCCGCCATGACGGGCATGCCCGAACACGTCGTCACCATCGGGTCGCTGTCGAAGAGCCACGCCATGACCGGCTGGCGGCTGGGCTGGCTCGCCGCCGCGCCGGAGTTCGTCGAGACGGCGACTGCAGTCCGGGAGGGAACCACGAGCTGTCCGGCCGCTCCCGCCCAACATGCGGGCGTCGCCGCACTCACCGGCCCCCGCGGGCCCGAAGAAGAGATGTACAAGGCCTTCGAGCGCCGGCGATCGTATCTCGTCGACCGCCTGGCCGAGATCGAGGGCGTCTCCGCGCCGCGTCCACAGGGAGCCTTCTACGCCTTCGTAGACATCGAGGCCCCCGAGGAGGGGCTGGCGCTGACGAAACGGCTGCTCGAGGAAGCCGGAGTTGCACTCGCCCCCGGCACCGCCTTCAGCGAGCACGCCGGCGGTCGGGTCCGGCTGTCCTTTGCCAACTCGATGGACCGCTTAGAGGAGGGACTCGACCGGCTCGAGCGGGCCGTGCCGCTTGAGTGAACCGTCGAGCAGCGAAAAGCGCACCCACCGTGTCGTGAACAACGGGAGTTTTCTTGTCGCTTCGGTCTGAGTGCGTGCGTTCTGCCGTGAGCCCCGAAATCGGACACACGCCGGCGGCTCGGCCGAGCGGCCGGCCGGTCAGTCCTCGCGCTCGCGGAGTTTCCGCCGCTGTATCTTTCCCGTCGTGGTGGTCGGGAGTTCGTCGACGAACTCGATCCGTCGTGGGTACTCGTATTTCGCCAGATCGTCTTTCACGAGCGTCTGGATCTCCCGTGTGAGCCTCTCCTCGTCGATCCCGGCGGCAGGTTCGACAAACGCCTTGATGACCTCTCCCCGGATATCGTCTGGGACGCCGACGACGCCGACCTGCGCCACGTCCGGGTGTTCGAGTATCGCTCGTTCGACCTCCCCCGGACCGACCCGGTACCCGGAGGTAATGATGACATCGTCGTCGCGACTCTTGAACCAGAAGTAGCCCTCGTCGTCCCGATACCCGAGGTCGCCGGTGAGGTGCCAGACCGTCCCGTCTGGACCGTCGACGCTCGCCGCCGCGGTCCGCTCCGGGGCGTTCCAGTACTCCTCGAACACCACCGGGTCGCCGTCTCGCGCGACCGCGATGGTTCCGACCTCGCCGTCGTCCAGCTCTACGCCGGTCTCCTGATCGACGATCGAGACGTCGTGACCGACCACCGGTTTGCCCATGCTGCCCGCCTGAGCGGGAAACCAGTCCCGACAGTTCGCCACCAGGAGGTTTGCCTCCGTCTGGCCGTAGAGTTCGTTGACGACGACGCCGTCGAGCGCTTGATCGGCCCAGTCGAGAATCTCCGGGGTGAGCGGCTCTCCACCTGAGCAGATCGTCTCCAGCGCGAGGTCGTACCGGTCGGTCGGATTCTCGACGGGTATCATCATCCGAATGGCCGTCGGCGGCAGGAAGGCGTCGGTCACGCCGAACTCCTCGGCCACCTCGAAGGCGGTCTTGGGGTCGAACGATCCCATCGGGTAGCTCACGACCGGCTGCCCGTAGTGCCACGCCGGAAAGACGACATCGCCGAGTGCGCCGATCCAGGCCCAGTCAGCCGGCGTCCAGTACGTCGAGTCGAAGACGTCTCGCTCGAAATACATGTAAAACGCCGGACAGTGGCCGGCGGCGAACCCGTGCGTGTGAAGAACGCCCTTTGGCGGTCCCGTCGACCCGCTCGTGTAGATGATGACAGCTGGTGTCTGCTGGTCGGTATCGGCGATCTCGAACGTGGTGTTCTGGCCGGCTCGTAGCTGCTCGAACCGCTCGACATCGGCGGCTGTCTCATCGGCGTCGACGGCGACGACGTGTTCCAGGTCGGGACAGTCCTCGCGGACCGCCTCGACGGTGTCGAGGACCGATACGTCTGCGACGACCGCGGCTGCTTGGCTATCCCGGAGCCGATACCGGAGGGCATCGTCGCCGAACAGGACCGACAGTGGAAGGGAGATCGCCCCCAGCTTCCAGCACGCGAGATGGGTCAGCGGGTTCGCCGGCTTCTGCGGGACGACGACGGCGACGCGGTCGCCGCGCCCGACGCCACGCTTTGCGAGCGCGTGTGCAACCTGGTTCGATAGCTCGTCCAGCTCCCGGAACGAGTACGTCTCCCGTCGTCCGTCCGGATACGCCTGCTGCAGCGCCGGGCGTTCGAGATCCTCGTGTTTCCGGAGAAGGTCCCACGCGAGATTGTACTCGTCGGGGAACTCCCACTGGAACGCCTCGCGAGCCCGTTCGTGTGTTTCGTAGTCGGGTGTGATATACCAGGTCACGCTGCCGGATCGTGGTCTCTCAAGCTATTAGTTTCCGCCGGTAGAGTCTCGAGCGCGTCTGAAGCTACCGTCAGACCGGGCGGTCGGGGTGTCGGCGGTCGAGTCCGGCTGTTTTGCCAACTCGATGGCTCAGTTAGAGGAGCCTGGACCGGCCACGACGTGCCGTGGGCACAGAGAGCCCCTGCGGGAAGACGGTCAGAGCAGTCCCGCGAGGACGGTGTTGAACAGGACGCCGAGCCGACCCCGATCGTGACGACGGTCGTCGCGTACAGCGCGAGCAGCTTCCGCTCGAACAGCTTGTTCAGCAGGATGAGATTCGGGATGCTGATGCCCGCACCGCCGATCACAAAGGCCATGACCGTCCCGATCGGGACCCCCTGTGCGCTGAGCGAGTGGGCGATCGGGAGCATACCGCTGATGCTCACGTAGACCGGCGCGCCGGCGAGTGCCGCCATCGGCGTCGCGAAGGGGTTCCCGGGGCCGGCAACCCGCTGGAGAAGCTCCGCGGGAACCGCACCGTGGATGAGCGCGCCGATCGAGATCCCGACGAGAATGTACGGGAGCGTATCCCAGAAAAAGCCAAGCGCCCCCTCACGCGCGGCTCTGACCCGCTCGGCGTGGGTTCACGACGAGCCCGCAGCAGCACACTCCTGGCAGTCGGGACTCGAGGCCGTCCCGCCGTCGGTCGCAACCTCACCGGCCGTCGAGACCTCCCGGGCGCCGGCGGTGATCCTGACGTCTTTGACGTATTTTTCGAGATCCAGCGTGCCGATGAGCAGTCCGCCGACGATCGCCGCCGAGAGCGCCGTCACGACATATGCCGCGGTGACACCCGCCCCGAACAGCCCGAACAACAGGAAGACGGCGATCCAGTTGACGATCGGCGAGGCCAGCAGAAAGGAAAACGACATGCCAACCGGCGCGCCGGCACCGAGCAGGCCCGCAAGCACCGGCACCGTCGAACAGGAACAAAAGGGCGTGATAGCCCCGAGGCCAGCGGCCAGGACGTTCCCGCTGCCGTGATCGCGCGAGCGTAGCATCGACTCGACGCGCTCGGGCGGGAGATACTCCTGAGCGAGCCCGACCAGAAACGAGGCGCCGATAAACAGCGGCGTCAACACCACGGCCAGGTGGACGAAATACGCCCAGGAATCCAACAGCGCGGTCTCGTAGCCCGAGGGAATCACGCGCGCTCACCCAGCGCCGCCGCGAGATCGAGCAGTTGGAGACTGGCTGTGTCGGCGATCCGGTAGTAGGTCCACTTTCCTTCCTTCCGAGTGGCGACGACCTCGGCCTCCCGGAGTGTCGAGAGGTGCGTGGCAACCGTCGACTGGGGAGCATCGAGAATCGTCTCAAGCTCGCAGGCACACAGCTCGCCGTCTCGCAACGCCTCGATGATCCGGAGCCGTTTCTCGTTTGCCAGCGCCTTGAACACTGTCAGCTGGGTCTCGAGAGACTCGCCGTCGGCGGACCGACCGAGCGGGGTCTCACAGCCACAGCCACTCGACAGCCGGTCGAGGGTCTGGCTTGCGGACTCTGCGTCCGTCGCCGCAAGTTGTTCATCGGGCATAGTCGATTCGAGTTACTCGGCCTCGTCGACTTCTTCGATCTGCATGTCACAGCAGCTCTTCTCATCGCTTTCTTCCTGATCGTCGCGTCCGAGGAGTCGGTCGAGTAGTAATATACGTATCGATATATCTCGATACAACTTAGTCGTTTTGACGATCGGGGCGGGAGTGAACGGGGAGTGGAGACGAGCGCGGCGGCCGAGAGGGGTGGACAGAGGCGAGTGATGGTATCGGCGGCAGTCGCTGTGGTCGCGTCGTTCGTTGGAGACCAGGCTACAGGCTCGTCGGGGCCAACTCCGATCCGCTCGGTCGTGTATTCTTTACAGATTCTAGTCCTGTTGCTCGAGGGGCTGGTCCTCGATCGAGATACGGGGGTAGATTACCGTCGCGCCCATATCATGCCCACCGTCTCTCTGGAACGATAGCGCCGGGAGTGGCCGGACTGAGCAAATATGGTCGGGTTATACCGGGCAAATCGGTGGTCTAATTACATGACGTATGAGTAAGAGATGTTTTGTGCCAGAGGCGTTGACCATCTGTTCGGTGAACGCGTGTACTGACCCTTCTGTTCAAAAGTCTAAATAGCATACAAATCTGGTAAATATGTATAACGGTCGGGCAATCTATACAGCTAGTTGAGCGTCTTCAGTCAGAATACGGTGGGGCACTACGAGCCGTTGCTACGTACGACTGCGACGGGTACGAGCCTCACTACGCTAGTCAAGATATTAATGTGAACTATTTGGAGGGCGACATCGGCGATATATATGATGACATTGTGATTCAAGATGTTTCACAGCCCTTCGTCGAAGGACTGTTCAGTGACTTGGGAGAGATTCGCGGCCAGCTGCGCGTGTTTGAGCACAGGAGTGTGGCTCACTTCTGGCCATCTGAGGATGATGAAGGAGTATTCCTCACGCTCGATAGCTCCGCTGATCCGTCCGTGAGAAGCCTTCTTGCACTGATAAGCAAGTTCTATAACTGAACACTCGAGAGAGTACCGCTGTTTACCGTATCGACTGGTCCTCTCGCGTGCTCTGTGGGTACATCGTCGTGCAGTACTGTGGTTATTTGCCGAACGTAATCTCGAATCGAGCGCCACCGTCAGAGCCAGTCGTTGCCTGAATCTCCCAGCCGTGTGCTTCGACCACCTGCTCGACGATACTGAGTCCAAATCCAGTCCCGGTCTCAGCGGTTGAAAATCCCGTCTCAAATATCGTCTCCTGGTCTTCTGCTGGGATTCCGGACCCATCGTCCTCGATGTATACTCCCGAGGTCTCGGCGAGTTCACCGACGGTGACGGTCGCGTCCTCACCACCGTGTTCGACGGCATTCCGGTACAGATTCTCGAACAGCTGGGAGAGCCGACTCCGATCAGCCGGGAGTGTCCGGTCACGATCAGTCTCAACACGCAACTGTGCGTTGCTGGTCTCAACGTTCTCCCACGCTGAGTTGGCCACCTCGTAGAGTTCGATAGGGTCAGCTGACTCCACTTGATCTCCACCACGTGCCAGCGTCAAGAGGTCGTCAATTAGCGTTTCCATCCGGCTGTGTGCCCGCTCGGCCCGGTCGAGATGCGGACTGTCACAGCGGTAACAGCGCGGAAGCCCAC
>CAYREK010000003.1:0-12746 GCA_964423305.1 uncultured Halobacteriales archaeon
TATGAGCTTGGGAAGCTCATGTCCTACCACTAGACCACCGGCGCGCAACCGAACGTTTGCCCGTCGGGCGTAAAATCCCTTCCGTCTCGATCGATCGGGAGACCGATCGAACCACTATCGGTATGTGCGTCCCGGGCCAAATCAGCCCATGACTGACGAAGAGCAGCAGGAACGACTCGAGGAACAGCGCGATGACCTGCGGCTGCTCAATCAGGTCATGCGCCACGATATCCGCAACGACCTCCAGCTGGTCCAGGCCTACGCCGAACTGCTCGATGATCACGTCGACGAGGCGGGCAGAGAGTATCTCAACAAAATCAAAGAAAGCGCAGAGAGCGCGGTCGGGATGACAACCACCGCCCGGGATCTCGCTCAGGTGATCCTCCGATCCGAAGAGGAGACCGAGCCGGTTTCGCTCGCGAAGGCACTCAACCACCAGGTTGAGGATGTCGTCTCCGCATACCCCGAGGCGGTCGTCCGGATCGATGGATCGCTCCCGGAGACGGAGGTGATCGCAAACGATATGCTCGATTCCGTGTTTCGGAACCTACTGCGCAACGCGATCGAGCACAACAACACGACCCCGCCGGAGGTGACCGTCTCCGCGACTGCGGAGGAAAGGGCCGTTACCGTCGAGATTGCCGACAACGGTCCGGGCGTTCCCGACGACCGCAAAGACGATATCTTCGGCAAGGGCGAGAAGGGCCTCGAGAGCGGCGGTGCCGGCGTCGGGCTCTATCTCGTCCGCTCGCTGGTCGAGTCCTACGGCGGGCGAGTCTGGGTCGAGGACAATGTCCCCGAAGGGGCGGTGTTCGTTCTCGAGCTCCCGACGGCTTGAGCCGGCTCGCGCGGGACCGTCGGGCGTGCGAGCGTCGAGCGTGCCGGTTATGTGTCGCTCCGCGCAATGGCTCACCATGCGACCGATCTCGCCTCGGGGCGCTCGTGATCGACGCCCGCTCGGCCCGATCTCGTCTGCCCGCCCCGAGCCGTCCGATCCCCGCGCCGCTCGACAGACGAGGGGCGCCTCGACCGCCCGCCGCCCCGGACTCTCGCTCGATGACGGCGACCGAGCGGGGGTGCATTGATGAAGAGACTGGCGTCAGTCCGAGTGCTCAGGATCGGCCACCGGCCGGGCCGCGACGAGCGCACGACCACCCACGTCGGGCTCACCGCCCGGGCGCTCGGCGCCGACGGGGTCGTCCTCGCCGGACCCGCGGCCGACCGCGCGGAGACGATCGTCTCGGTGACCGGCCGGTTTGGCGGCCCTTTCGATGTGGCGACGACCGACGACCCGCTCGCCTACATCGCCGACGCCGACGAGGAGGTCGTCCACCTCACGATGTACGGGCTCCCGATCCAGGATCGGCTCCCCGAGCTTCGGGATCGACACCGATCCGACGGTGACTCTTCGGCCGGGGGGCAGTCGCTTCTGGTTGTCGTCGGGGCGTCGAAGGTCCCCTTCGAGGTGTACGAGCGCGCCGACTGGAACCTCGCGGTCACGAACCAACCCCACTCCGAGATCGCCGCGCTCGCGGTCTTTCTCGACCGGCTGTACCAGGGGGAGGAACTCGACCGCGAGTGGGTCGACGCCGACCGTGCCGTCGTCCCGCAGGCGACCGGCAAGCGCGTCGAAGACCGGTAGGCGATGGGTTTAACAGCGTGACTCACCGACCTTTCTGTGATGGCTTTTGAGGACTTACTCGAGGACCCGGTCATTCAGAAGTACCTCCACGAGTTGGTCGGCCCGACGGGCATGCCCGTCGCTGCCGCGCCGCCGGACGGGGAGGTAACCGACGAGGAACTCGCCGAGGAGCTCGGTCTCGAGCTCAACGATGTCCGGCGGGCGTTGTTCATCCTCTACGAGAACGACCTGGCGAGTTACCGCCGACTGCGCGACGAGGAGTCCGGGTGGCTAACATACCTCTGGACTTTCGAGTACGACACGATCCCCGAACAGCTCGAGGCGGAGCTTCACCGGCTGCTCGAGGCCCTCGAGCGGCGCCGCGAGTACGAACACGAACACGAGTTTTACCTCTGTGAGCAGTGTGGAATTCGGTATGAGTTCGAGGAGGCGATGGACTTTGGCTTCGAGTGTGTCGAGTGTGGCTCCCCGCTCGACCCGCTCGAGAACACCCGGATAATCGACGCGATGGACGAACGGATCGACACCCTCCGAGCGGAGCTCAACGTCGACCGCGCCGAGCTCGAAGCCTGATCGGAGCCTGGTCCCGCTCTTTTGATCGCGGCTGCGACGGGCCGCTGGTCCGGACTTAATAAGTTCCGAGAGGAAAATCGTATACGCTCGCCCGCACAACCGCATCTATGGTAGTCCTCGCGACGAAGTGTTACGTCGCCGGCAAGGCCCGCGACCGGGCCATCGACTCCCTGCGCGCGCTCGTCGACAACGACGTTGGCGAGCTCGAAGTCGACCGAGAGATCGGGATCCGCGAGGACGACTTTCCGACCGTGACCGTGACTGGACCGGACGCGACCGCCGCGCGAAACCTCCTTCGCGAGCGGTGGGGGACAATCACTCCCCAGTTCGAGGCCGGCGAAACCTACGTCGGCACCCTCGCCGGCTGGGACGAGGATGTGCTCACGCTCGACGCCGGCCGTGAGGTCACGATTTCCCGGGACCGACTCGGCCTCGGCCCGGGCGGGGCCGACCAGATCCGACGCCGGTACGGGCTGGTCCAGCACACGCCCCTCACTTTCGTCTCCGACGACTCGCCGCGCCTGGCCGACCGGGAGCGCGACCGGCTGTACGACTGGGAGCGCGGGTCCGGGCGGGTGAACGTCAACAGCGCCACGCGTGGCGAGGTACGGGCGACGGTCAACCGCGCGGGCCACGCCGAGGATATCGTCACCGTCGAGCGGCTCGGCCTGCTCGAACAGAGTATCGTCTGCCGTGAGGGCACCGATCCGCCGGGGCTGCTCGCGAGCATCGGCGAGTACCTCCCCGCGGAACTGCTCTGTGTCGTCTGAGATGTCTCGACGCCGTCGCCTGCTCGCCGTGCTCGCCGTCGTCGTCGCCGTTGCCCTCGCGGGCTGTTCTTTCGGTGCCAGCGAACTCACAGACGAGGATCTCACCGGCGAGGAGACCTACAACTGGGAGACCGAGGCAAACGCGACTATTGATCTCACCGCCGGCTCGAATAGCTACGCCGCCGTGATCCAGATCCGCAACCAATCGGAGCTCAAGATCTTCCGCGAGACGGCGATCCGCGGCAACGAGGCGATCGATGTCGAGACGCTGCGGTTCCGGTATCCCAACGGCACGATCGTCAACGCTACCGAGGCGCCGATCAGCGCCCGCGTGGGATCTGACTCGACGACGCTTCGGCTCCCGGCCGACAACGGCACGGTCGCCTACACCGCCCCCCGAAGCGGCAAGAGCTTCTCGATCCCAACATTCGTCGAGGGGAGCCACCGACTCGACTTGCCGGGCAACGCTCGCGTGGGGATCCCGCTGCTCTCGCAGGTCTCTCCCGACGGGTACGACACCACGATTCAGGATGACCGGGTCGTGCTCCGGTGGTCCGATCCCGGCGGTGGGCTGTCGGTCCGGTATTACCTGGTGCGGGATCTGTACCTGTTCGGCGGGCTCACCCTCGTGGGAGTGGCACTTGCCGTCGGCGGTACGGCCTATTACCTGCTCGGGATCCGCCGGGCGAAGCGACGGCGCGACGAGGTCGGCCTTGATGTCGAGTACGACGACGACGGGCCGCCTCCGGGGATGCGCTGACGGCCGCGGCCGGCGGCGGCCGATCGGTGGGGCTAACCCCGCGGAACCCAAATAAATCGCATGGAGGTCGCGCTGGTGACCGTCGGCGACGAGCTGCTCGCCGGCGAGACGACGAACACGAACGCCGCCTGGCTCGGGAGTCGCCTGACAGATCGCGGGGTCGACATCAAGCGAATCGTCACCGTTCCAGACCAGGTCGGCGAGATAGCCCGCGTCGTCAACGAGGCTCGGGCCGAGTACGACGCCGTGATCGTCACCGGCGGACTCGGGCCCACCCACGACGACGTGACGATGGCCGGCGTCGCGGCCGCGGTCGGCGTCAAGCTCGAGGCGAGCGAGGCTGCCCGCCGGTGGATCGCCGAGGAGACCGACTACGAGCCGGCCGACCTGGCCCCCGGCACGACGGAGTTACCAGCCGGGGCGCGGCTGCTCAGAAATCCCGAGGGGGTCGCGCCCGGCTGTGCGATCGAGACCGTCTACGTCCTACCCGGGCCCCCCAGTGAGATGCAGGCTACCTTCGCGGCGATCGAAGCCGAGTTCGACGGGCAGAGCCGCCACGTCGAGACCGTCGAGACGACCGAACCCGAGAGCGCGCTCCTCGACCGGGTCGCTGAGCTCCGATCGCGGTTCGATGTCGGCGTCGGGAGCTACCCCGGCGAGACGGTCCGGATCCGGATTGAGTGTCCGGACCCCGACCGCGCCGTCGAAGCGGCGACGTGGCTGCGCGAGCGGGTCACGATCCCGGAGAACGCCGATGAGGGAGACGGTCAGCGGTAGAGCCGGCGCAGCCACAACGCCGTCAGCGCGATCCCGCCGAAGAGGACGACCCAGGCCGCGGCGTCGACGACCGTCGCGTCGATCCCGACCTGGGTCGCGTTCGCGACCGTCGGCATACTTCGTGCTCGCCGCCCTCAAAATAATGCGTTCCGGTTTGCCCCGTCTCCACGTGTCGGGTTGCTTTTCCACGACCCGGCCGTACCCGTCATATGCGCCGGATCGGCCTCGTCGTCAACCCGATCGCCGGGATGGGCGGGCGCGTCGGACTCAAAGGGACCGACGGAAAGGTAGCGGAGGCCCGCAGCCGTGGCGCCGAACCCAGGGCACCCGACCGTGCAGAGGCTGCCCTCTCGGCCTTGGCTGAGGTCGCCGATCCGGCCGACGTCGAGTTGGTGACCGCCGGCGGCGAGATGGGCGCGGCACCGGCCCGCGCGGCTGGCTTCTCGCCGACCGTACTCTATCACCCCGAGGAGCCGACGACAGCGGCCGACACTGAGCGCGCGGTCCTGGCATTCTGTGAGCGCGGTGTCGATCTCATATTGTTTGTCGGCGGGGACGGCACCGCCGTCGACGTGGCCGCGGCCCTCCCTGAAACGGGCGGGCCGCCGGTGTTGGGCGTTCCCGCGGGAGTGAAGGTGTACTCCGGAGTCTTTGCCGTCCGACCGGCCGAAGCCGGCCGGATTGCCGGGGCCTTCGCCGAGACCGAGCCCGCCGAGATCAACGACATCGACGAGGATGCCTTCCGGGGCGGTGAGGTCGAAACCGAGCTCCGGGCGGTCGTCGAGACCCCCGTCGACGACCGGCGCCAGGATACCAAACAGCTCGCCGGCGGCAGCATCGCCGGACTCGCGGCAGGGGTCGCGGCCGAGGTCGACCCCGAGCGGACGTACGTTCTCGGCCCCGGCTCGACGGTCGGGGCGGTCGCCGAGGAGTTGGGTGTCTCGGGAACCGCCCTCGGAGTCGACGTGTACAGAAACGGAACGATCGTCGTCGCCGACGCGAGCGAACAGGAGATCCTCGACGCGATCGACGGCGACCTCGATCCGATGGTGATCGTCTCGCCGACCGGCGGGCAGGGCTTTGTGTTCGGCCGCGGCAACCAGCAGATCTCTCCGCTGGTAATCGAGGCCGCGACGGTCGAGGTGATCGCCTCCCGGCGCAAGCTCGAGGAGACCGGCGCGCTCCGGGTCGATACCGGCGATCCGGTCCTCGACGAGGAGCTTCGCGGCTGGCACCGGGTTCGCGTCGGCCGGTTCGAGCGCCGGCTCGTCGAGATCGTCTAGTCCCGGTAGTCGGCGGTGAGATCCGCCGCGAGGACGAAATCCGGATTTTCGGCTGGTCGGACCCGGCAGGCAGCGCCGTCGCTGACGTGTCGGACTGTCTCCGGAACTAATACCCGCGTCCGGTCGGCCCCGATCGACGCCGCGTCGGCCGAGATCGCCCCGAACAGCTCTCTCGCAGCTGGGAGCCCCTCCCAGGCGGCGACGCCGTACTCGGCGCCGGTTTCACCCTCGCTGTCGTATGTTCGCGTCCGGTAGCTCAGCCCCTGGCACCCGCGACCGTCGGCCACGGTCAGCAGCGCGGTCTCCTCGGCGGCAGCCACAAGAGTTTCGTGGGTCAGCTCGCGGAGTGTCCAGCTTTCCTCGGGGGCGAGCGCGAGCCCACCGAGTCGTCTGCGAGCCTCGCTCTCTCGCCAGTAGGTCCAGGCCGCGGCCGGGTCCGCGGTCGCCGTCGGATCGCCGGTCCCCTCGGCGGCCCCGCCGCCCGACGCGTCGGGGTCCGGATCCACGTGGAGCCACCGAAACTCCGTCGCGGGCTCGAACCCCACTGCCCGCGAGAGCCCCAGCCCCGCCCGGTTCCAGGAAAACACCATGTTCCGAGCCACGACCGCCCCCCGGTCGCTGGCCCAGTCGAACAGCGCGTGGGTAAGCGTCGTTCCGATTCCCGCGCCGCGGTACGTCGGGTTGACGCGCATCCCCTGTGTCCAGGCCTCCCGCTCTGAGAGCATCACCGCCTGTGCGATCCCGGCGAGTTCCTCGTTTGAGCCCTCGGGATCCGTGACGAGCGTGTGGCTGTGCTCGCCCTCGATCCAGTCGTGGTACACGTCGGGAATGTAATCGTCCCCGTCCCAGGTCGATCGGGTGAACGCCGCCACCGCGTCGTAGTCGTCGTGAGTCGCCTCTCTGAGCTCGACCACGGTCATCGAACCGGGACCGACCGCTCGGTCAGCTCGCCCGCGAGTGGCGTCTGCATCGCTTCTGCGACCGGCCCCTCGGTGTTTGCGAGCACCCACATCAGCTTGACCATCGCCGTCCCCGGGAGCATGTCCTCGCCCTCGATTACGCCGGCCTCGAGCAGGTCCCGGCCGGTGTCATAAACCCGATCGCACACCCGGCCGTCGAGACACTGGCTGGTCATCACGACCCGCGTTCCGTCCTCGATTAACCCGGCGATCTCGGGGATCCAGTCGGTGGTGACGTGTCCCAAGCCCGTCCCCTCGATCACGAGCCCGGCGCTGTCGCCGACCGCCCGTAGCTGCTCGATCGAGGCGCCCGGCGCGTACTTGAGTAGCTCGACGTCGGTCTCGAGGTCGGCGGCGAGTTCCAGGTCGGCCTCTCCGCACCGGTCGTGCTCCCGACGGAACCGAACCTCGCGGGACTCGTAGTCAACCTCGCCGAGCGGCGCGGCGCCGACCGTCTCGAAGGCGTCCCGCCGGGACGTGTGGTTCTTGCGTGCTCTGGTCGCGCGGTGAAGCGCCGCCCACCTGTCTGATTCGTTCGCGTGCATGCAGATCAGCACCTCGGCACAGTCGCTTTTGGCAGCCGCGACGGCACTGACGGCGTTGAGGACGTTATCCGAGGAGGGCCGGTCGGCCGAGCGCTGGCTGCCGGTGAACACGATCGGCACGGGCGTCTCGAGCATGAACGCGACCGCGCTCGCGGTGAACTGCATCGTGTCGGTCCCGTGCATGACGACCACCCCGTCGGCCCCGGCAGCGATCTCTTCGTGGATCGCCCGAGCCAGGTCCTGCCAGACCGCCGGCGTCATGTTCTCGGAGAGGATGTTCGCGACGACCCGGCCGCGGTAGTTCGCCAGCCCGGCCAGCTCCGGGACCGCCCGCAGGACATCCTCGGCGTCGAACTGCGCGGTCACCGCCCCGGTCCGGTAATCGACCGTCGAGGCGATCGTCCCGCCGGTCGAGATCAGCGCGATCGTCGGCAGGTCCTCGTCGAAGGTCACCGTCGAGTCGGTCCCCGCTCCAGCGCCGCCGCCGCCGACCTCGTGGGCGCCCGACTCGAGCACCTCGACGGTCGCCTCCGTCCGGTCGAGCCCGACGTTGTACCCGCTCGGGAGTTTCACGACGAGCTGTTCTGCCGTCGAGGAGGGCAACACGACCCCCTCGTAGGTCTGCTCGCCGCGCTCGACGCGCACCCGGTCGCCCTCGTTCATGCTCTCGGATACCGACCGCCCGGTCTTGAATCCATCCCTCCCCGTCGACCGCGGGACTTTTGGGCCGCCGCCGGACCGGTACGTGTGTGAACGTCGATCGTATCGCGCTCTCGAACCAGACCTTCGAGGGACAGAACAACGCCTACCTGTTCGCCGGCGCCGAGACCGTCTTGGTCGACACCGGCGACGGCACCGCGGAGACCGCCGAGGCCTTGGCGGCTGCCCTCGCCGACCGCGGGCTTGAGTTCGCCGATGTCGACCGCGTGTTGCTCACCCACTGGCACGGCGATCACCGCGGCCTCGCGGGTCGGATCCAGGTGGCCGGCGGCGCGACGGTACACGCACACCCGGCGGATGCGGATCTCGTCGCCGGCGACGCGGACGCCTGGCGGGCCCTCGAGCGGCTGTACCACCGGCTGTTCGAGCGGTGGGGGATGCCCCAAGACAAGCAGGCGGCGGTCGCGTCGGTCTTTTCCTCGATGGCCTGGACCGACGAGGCACCGACGGTCACGCCGATCGAGCCCGGCGACCGACTCCGAGTCGGCGACCACACCCTCGAAGTCGTTCCGGCGCCTGGCCACACCGCCGGCTCCTGTCTGTTCGCGACCGACGACGGCGAGGCCCTGACCGGCGACGCGTTGCTCCCGACCTACACCCCGAACGTCGGCGGCGCGGACGTTCGCCTTGACGGAGCGCTTGCCGCGTACCTCGACACGCTCGAAGCGATCGAGGCCGCCGGGTACGACCGGGCCTGGCCGGGTCACCGCGAACCGATCGACGACCCTGCCTCGCGGGCCGCCGAGATCCGGAAACATCACGAGCAGCGGGCCTACCGGGTCCTCGCGGCACTCGACCGGCTCGGCCCGAGTGACGCCTGGACGGTCAGCGCCGAGCTGTTCGGAGAGCTCGAAGACATCCACATCCTACACGGCCCCGGAGAGGCTGCCGCCCACCTGAACCACCTCGTCGCGGCCGACGCCGTCGCACGCGATGGAGGCACGTACCGTCTCGCCGTCGGCGCCGACACGCTCGCGGCGGCAGACGGCCGGTGGGCGCTCTGACCGCCGCTACCGGAGCCGCTCAAGCACCGACGGCCGCACCAGGAACACGCCAGCGCCGACGGCGAGCCCGACCGTCACGAACGCAAACATCAACCCGGCACCGACGACGACGAGCGCCGGCAACAAGAACAATCCTGCGAGCGCCGCGAGCCGTGCTCCGATCGGTCCCATACTGCCGTGATCGAGCCGACGGATAAAAATCCCGGCGGACCCGGCTACGGCCGGCCCTCGGGAAACAGCCGCTCGTCGAGAGCCTCGACGGTCCGCTCAAGAACCGGCACCATGTTCTTGGTGTCCTCGCGGTTGTACGCGATCAGCCGCTCCAGGGCCCCGTCGACGCCCCGTTCGTGCTCTCGCCAGAGCCGGACCGCCTCGCGGCCGTCGACATCGGGCAGCTCGCGGTCGATCCCGAACTCCCGCTCGACCGCGCTCAACCCGCCCGACAGCCCGAGCCGCCGGGTCGTCGGGAGCAGGTCGATGTGTGGCGTGTCGAGTGTGAGGCCGAACCGCTGCTCCAGGAAGGGCAGGTCGAACCGGGCGCCGTTGAACGTTACCACCAGCCCGGCCTCTGCAAATGCCGACCGGAGGTCCTCGGCGGTCAGGTCCTCGCCCCGCACGAGCGTCCGAGTGTGCCCGTCCTGGTGGAGCGTGACCGTCGTGACGACGCTGTAGTCTGGATCGAGTCCCGTCGTCTCGATGTCGAAAAAACAGGCCTGATCGCGAAAGGACTCGTAGAGCCGCCACCGGGACTCGCTCGGGAATCGCTCGTCGAAAAAGGCCGGATCGCTCCGGTCTAGTGCGTCTCGGCCCCGCTGGATGAACGCCTCGATACGCTCGCGCCGGGTCGGGCCGATCCCCTCGCAGGGCTCGAACGCCTCCCACCGGGTGATGCCGTTCTCCCAGAGCCGCCGTTCGATCGTCTCGCCGACCCCAGGAGCACCCAGAAACGAGTTTTCGACGCGCACGCCCGGCTTAGACGTACCGCTCGAGATCCGCCTCGGCCGCCTCGATGGCTTCGCGGGCGACCTCGTCGAGCAGCGACTGACCGGCCGGCGTGACCTGCCGGCCCTCGCCCTCTGCGACCTCGACGTAGCCCGCCTCCTCGAGCTGCTGGAGGGCCGTCCGGATGATGCTCCCCGATCCCTTGGCGGTGTGTCGCGGTCGGACCCGGTACCGGGTCGAGCCCTGCTTTGCGCCGCCGTAGATCGACTCCAGGCTGCCCACGCCGATCGGCCCCTCTGTGGCGACCTTGCGAAGAAGACTCGCCGTCCGTCGCGGCCAGAACCGCTCCTGTTCGGGGGGTAGTTCGCGGTCGACGCCGGAGGTGACGAAGGCGAGCCAGTCGGGCTCGGCGATCGCATCCTCGGCTTCGAGTCGGTCCGTCAGCGCCTCGATCACCTCGTCGGCGGGCGCGTCGTAGAGGACTGTCATTGGACTTTTATTCCCGGTGCCGTCATTTAATTCCGTCGTTGTCGAGCCCGACGGAGCATGAACCACGTCCCAAACGCGGCCTTGGCGGCGATCGACGAGTTCGGTCGGGCAACGCTTCGCGGCGACTCCCGACCCGTCGAGGCGTCTCTCCGCTCGGATTTGGACGTTCGGATCGCGCCGACGGCCGCGGAGCTCGCGGCCGGAGAGGTTCCGGTCGTCTTCGGGATCGACGGTCGGGCACACCCCCGGCTTCGCGATCACGGCTCGTTCGTCGCGACGATCATTGAGGGAATCGAAGACCGGCTCGCGGCCTGGGGGATCGACCCACCCGAGCGGTACCGCTACCGCGATCGCTCCGACCGGTGGCGCCCGTACGTCGGCGTTGCTCGTCTCCCGCGAGCGGACTGAGGGTTTTGTCCCCGGGCCGGTTAGGTCGGCCATGGACGAACGGTCTCTGCTCCGGTGGCTCGACGGGCGGCTGCCCGCGGCCGGCGACGACGCGGCCGTCGTCGACGGACTGGCGCTATCGACCGACCTGCTCCACGCGTCGACGCACTTCCCGGCCGGCACGACCGAGTACACGGTGGGCTGGCGCGCCGTCGCGACGTCGCTGTCCGATCTTGCCGCGGTCGGTGCCGAGCCGGTCGCCGCGGTTGCCGCCTACGGTGCTCCGACGCTCGAGCAGTCGGCGCTAGCGGCCTTTCTCGACGGCGCGGTCGCGGTCTGTGACCGAACCGACGCCGAGTACGTCGGCGGCGACCTCAACGCACACTCGGAGTTGACCGTCGCCTCGACCGCCCTCGGCCGTGTCCAGTCTCCGGTCGGCCGGTCCGGGGCCAGTCCCGGCGAGGCAGTCTGTGTCACCGGGCACCTGGGCCGGACTGTCGCCGCGCTCGCGCTGTTCGACGGCGGCGATCATGAGCGGGCAAACGAGCTGTTTCGCTTCGATCCGCGGACCGCCGCGGGCCGGGTTCTCGCCGACGCGGCGACCGCGATGATCGACAGCAGCGACGGGCTCGCCCGGTCGGTCCACCAGCTCGCGGCCGCGAGCGGCTGTGGAATCGCACTCGAGTCCCCGTTCCCAATCCACGAGGCGGTTCCGGCCGATCGCTCCCGGGACAGTCTGTTCGTCGGCGAGGACTTCGAGCTCGTCTGTACCGTTCCCCCTGACGCAGTCGAGTCCCTCCGGCAGAAACTTCCGGTCGCGTTCACCAGGGTCGGGACGACAACCGATGGCTCAGTAACCATCGACGGTGAACCGCTCCCGGACCGCGGATACGACCACGGCGAGCAGAGCTAGGGTTCGACGATCTCGATCGGGATCGGGGTGAAACACAGAGCTCCGAGTGCGAACGCGACGATCCCGAGGAGGAGCCGACGCCGGCCCAGCGGCTCGTCCCGAACCGGCGTCGTGGGTCCGGAGTAGGCCAGCCCGACTGCGAACAGCCCCCAGAGCAGCCAGATCCCGACCGAATCGACGCCGTCGACGACAAAGAGGAGATAGCCGGCGAGCGCGAACAGCGCGCCGGGTACCGCGGCCGCGATCGCCCGGGCCCGCTCCCCGACCATCGCCCTGAGGATGTGCCCGCCGTCGAGCTGACCGACCGGCAGCAAGTTCAAAAGCGTCACCAGCATTCCCACCCACCCGCCGAATACGACCGGGTGGACCGCGCCGTCCTCGAGCTGTCCGGTGGTACCGGTGAGCTCTGCGATCAGTTCGAGCAGCGGCGGATTGTTGAACACGACCGCCGCCTCGCCCTCGGTCGCCGCCTGCTGGACCCCCAGCGGCTCGAGCTGGAGGCCAATCGCGGTCACGACGACGGTCGCGACCAGCCCGGCGAGCGGCCCCGCGACGCCAATATCGAACAACGCCTTCCGGTCTGGGATGCGTCCGCGCATCCTGATGACCGCCCCCATCGATCCGATGTAGGTCGGGAGGGGAATAAAATACGGTAGCGAGGCCTGCACCCCATGGTATCGGCTCATGACGTAGTGACCCAGCTCGTGGATTCCCAGCACGCCCACGATGGCTACGACGAACGGCCAGGCTTCGAGCGCCCGCCAGGGCTGTTCGAGCAGGGGAACCTGGTACCAGTAGAAGGCTCCCGCGAACAGTGTCGAGGCGACGGTCAACACGAACAGCACGACGTTTCGCCACGGGATGCCCTCGACTCCGGGCGATCGGGGCTTTGCGACCAGGACGTACTCGCCCCGCGAGAGCGGCACGTCTGTCTCGCGGTACCCGCGCTCGAGCGAGATCTCGTAGCCGCGATCGCGGAACG
>CAYREK010000003.1:12756-46170 GCA_964423305.1 uncultured Halobacteriales archaeon
GTCGAACTCGGTCTTGAGGTCGCGGAACGTCTCCCAGAGTTCCCGCTCGACCCGTCCTCCGGGCGCCGACGGCTCGCCGACGTACAACACGGTGTCGCCGTCGGTCCTGACCTCGTAGACCTCGAAGAGACCGCCGAGCGCCGCGGCGCCGGGCAGCCCGTTCGGCGCGTCGCTACCACTCATCGACATATGTGTACGGCCTGACTCCGCATGAAGCTACCGTTCCGCGCGGCCCCGAGAAGCGGGGATCCCCGGAGTCGCGCGTGAGAACGCTCTTGTGTCGATGTGGGGCTCACCGCCCCGTCTGCCCCGATGGAGTCTCAGGCCCGCTCGACGCGCCAGGTTGTCGCGCCCGTGTACGACCACTTCTCGATCTCGAGGTCGGAGGCGCTGTCCTTGAGCTTGACCATGAGCGCGCCGATCTCCTTCGGCGAGAGACCGACCTCGTCGGAGATAAACTTGCTCTTGAAGTACAGTTCGCCGCTCTCGGCCTTTGCCCTGAGAAACGACCGGAGTCGCTCCTCTTTCGAGCTACCGTCGTCGTCCGTGGGCGATTCCTCGGCAGAGGGCTGTGTTGCGCTCATGTTCGCTCCAGCAGATACGACACCCCGGATAGACATATAAATGGACGAAGCTTTGGCTCGATTCGGCTCCTTTCACTGTGATGGCGCGACTACGAGACGTTTTAGAACCGTTTATGCTGTCCGGAAAGAGTTTATGCAGGCATCTTAGTCCGTCTCGTCGGATCGCCGGTAACTCGTGAGTCTCGGGCCCGCTGGGCGAAAACCCGGCAGCTATTGCTGCCTTCGCCCTCGACAGCGACGCTCGCGACTCGGGCGCGGCCGGCTTGACAACCCTTAAGGACCGCTCGCGGCTATCCAGGCGTAATGAAAATCGTTGTCTCGGTGGGCGGGAGCGTCGCCGTTCCGTCGATCGACTCGGCCCGCGTGGCCGCCTACGCTGGGGTGTTTGAGGAGTTGGCGGCGGCGGGTCACGACTTGGGGGTCGTTGTCGGCGGCGGTCCGACCGCCAGGCGGTACATCGAGGCGGGGCGAAACCTCGGTGCCAACGAGATCGAGCTGGACCAGCTCGGTATCGGGGCGACGCGGCTGAACGCCCGCCTGCTCGCCGGGGCACTGGGTAACCGCGCAACATCCTCGCCGCCGTCGGATCACGACGTCGCGCGGGAGGCGATGCGTCGCGGGAGCATCCCAGTGATGGGGGGGACCGCCCCCGGTCACACGACCGACGCAGTCGCGACGGCGCTCGCAGAGCACACCGGCGCCGATCTGTTGGTGTTTGCGACGAGCGTCGCCGGCGTCTACAACGGCGATCCCGACGAGGACGCGACCGCAACCCGGTTCGATGAGCTGACCCCCGAGGAACTGATCGAGGTCATCGCGGACATCGAGATGACCGCCGGGAGCAACGCGCCGGTCGATCTGCTGGCCGCGAAGCTCCTCCAGCGGTCGGGGCTGCGGGCGGTTGTCGTCGACGGGACCGATCCCGACGCCGTCGCCCGTGCGGTCGAGGGAGCACACGACGGGACGGATATCGTCCCCGAGCGATGACCGATCCGTACGCCGTCACGCGAGAGACCGACCGGGCCTTCTGGGCCGACGCCGCCGCCGACGCCGTCGAGCACTCCCGGGATCCGCCGTACGTCGTCAAAAGTGGCGTCTCGCCGTCGGGGATCCCACACATCGGACACTTCAACGAGTTGCTCCGGAGCCACTACGTCGCCGAGGCGCTGCGGGACCGCGGGCACGCGGTGCGAGAGGTCTTCACTGCCGACGACCGGGACCGGCTCCGGAAGCTCCCCCGCCGGCTCGCCGATCTCGACGGGACGATCGTCGATCTCGCCGAGGTCGACGCCGGCGCGCTCGGGCGGAATCTCGGTCGGCCCTACACTGACGTGCCCGACCCGTTCGGCTGCTGTGACTCGTATGGCGCGCACTTCACGAACCTGCTCGCCCGACAGGCAGAGCGGCTCGGCCTCGAGATCGAGTTCGTCTCGAACACCGAACTCTACGAGTCGGGGACCTTCGACGAGGTTGTCGGGACCGTCCTCGACCGCCGAGAGGCGGCCCAAGAGCTGCTCGCGGAGTACCAGGACGGCGTCGACGAATCGTACGTGCCCTTCTTCGCGCAGTGTCAACAGTGTGGACAGCTCACCGAGACGATCACCGATGTCGACCCCGACGCCGGCACAGTCGCGTACGCCTGTACCGATATCGACACCGAGGAGGGTGTCATCGAGGGCTGTGGCAACGAGGGGGCCGTCTCCCTCCGCGAGGGGAAACTCCCCTGGCGGTTCGAGTGGCCGGCCCAGTGGGCGGTCCTCGGGGTCGATTTCGAGCCGTTCGGGAAAGACCACGCCGAGGGATCCTGGACCAGCGGCGAGCACATCGCCCGGGAGCTGCTCGGGATCGAGCCGCCGGTTCCGATGGTCTACGAGTGGTTTACCCTCGAAGGCGAGGCCCTCTCCTCGTCCTCGGGAAACGTCGTCACCGTCGACGAGCTGCTCGGGCTGCTCGAGCCGGCGGTGTTCCGGTACTTTTTCACCAAGGAACCGCTGCGCCAGCGGGATTTCAGCGTCGAGCGACTCGACGAGCTCGTCGACGAGTTCGACCGGTTCGAGGCGACGTACTTCGGTGCCGAGGGCGGTGAGCTCGATCCGCAGTACGTCGAACGGGCGTACCCGATGGTGACCGACGAGCCCGACGAACAGCCGCTCCGGATTCCCTACACGTTCGCGGCGGTGCTGGGCATGACCGACGATCCCGACCTGCGCGAGGAGATCGCGCGCCGCGAGGGACACGTTCCGGAAGACGGCTCGGAGACCGCCGTTCGGACGGCGCTGGCCCGGGTCGAGCGGGCGAGCCGATGGGCCAGTCGGACCGGCAACGCCTTCGATTACGAGCTGAAACGCGCCTCGCGTCCGGCCGTCGAGTTCGATCCGTCGACCGAGCGGGCACTCGACGCGCTCGCCGACTCCGTCGAGGCCGGCGCGGACGGCGAGCGACTCCAGGAAGAGATCTACGAGATCGCCCGCGAACACGGACTCGAGCCCGCCGAGCTGTTCGCGGCCGGCTACCGGCTGTTTTTCGACGACACCGAGGGGCCACGGCTTGGTACCTTCTTAGCCCGGCTCGACGAAGAGTTTGTCGTGGCGCGGCTCCGAAGGGAGCGGTGAGTCAGCTCGAGAGCACCCGGTCGGGGCGGATCCGAAGCAAGACGCGCTCGCTTTTGATCTCGCTCGGATACGACTCGCCGAAGTACCGCTGGGAGAGCCGATCGATATGCTCGCGGGCGCCCTCGGTCGTGATCTCCTCGACGGTGTCGGTCACTGAGAGGTACCGGTACGGATCCTCGGGATCGGTCATGCTCACTGCTATGGTCGGATCGCGCTGGACGTTTCTCGTCTTCCGGCGGTGGCGTTCGGTGTTGACCAGCAGCTAGTCGGTCTCGGCGTCGTAGTCGATCCACACCGGCGTCGTGTGCGGCTGTCTGTCCGGGTCGAGCGTGACCACGTGTGCGAAGGTTGCCTTCTCGAAGAGGTCGTGAAACGACGCTGGAATCTCTGGCATACTCGGTCCCTCCGGGCGGGTGTACCTATACTTGGCGGCGACTCGCCGAGCGGTCGAGACGCTTATTCCCCGCGGTCGACCAGTTGGCACATGACCGATCGCGAGGCCTTTCTCGCCGGCGAGCGTCCCGAGACCGTCCAGATCTACCTCCACGAGGCGGTCGTCTCGAACCCCGACGCGCTGCTCGACCACGGCCGGCAGGTCGCAGACGGAATCGTACTGTTGCTCGACGGCCAGCGCGGCCGCCAGACCTTCCAGACGGCGACCGGGATCGATCCGATGGCGCTTGCCCGCGAGGCAATGGATACCGACGGGGTGGTCGATCCAGACTGTGCCGGCGGGACCTGTCCGGTCGATCCCGCCCACGAGACCCGAATGGTCTTTGCATTCGTCGAGGCGGAAAACGAGGCTGCCGGCGGGCTGTACGCCGAGGGGCCGGTCGTGCACGCCTACGCCGCCTGCGAGTGTGGCGAGCGGTACTCACAGAAGTGGGTCGCCGGCACCCGGCCGGTGCCGTCCGACTAGCCGAGCTGCTCGCCGACGACGGCGTCGGCCCGCGTAATAAACTGCTCTTCGGCGCCCGCCGGGATCGTCGCGCCTGCGGCGATGTCGTGACCGCCGCCCTCGCCCCCGACCGCGCCGGCCGCCTCGGTCATCACCGTCGCTAAGTCCAGTCCCTGTCCGACCAGCCGCGCCGTGCCCCTCCCGGAGACTTTCGTCTCTGTCTCGCCCTTGCGGGCGAAGGCCACGATCGGTCGGTCGGAGTCGACACTATCGACGCCCAGGGCCATCCCCGCGACGATCCCGACGATCGTCTCCTTGATCTCGGTCTCGGCGTCGAACCACTGGAGGTGACTCTCCCGCTCGACGCCCTGCTCTTTGACCCGCGTGAGTCCCTCCGAGAGCCGACGACGGTGGTTCTGTAGCAGCGTCCGGGCCCGCTCCATGGCATCCGCCCGGTCGCCGAGACAGACCGCGAGCCCGACATCCGCCCGATCGTACCGGGCGGTGGCGTTGAGAAGCGTCGAAAACTCGCTCGCGTCCCTGAGTTCGGTCCCCGGGCGCTCGCCGTCGAGTGTGTAGGTCGTCCCGATCAGCCGCTCTGCCTTCTCGGCCGGAACGCCCCGTCGCAGCGCTCGCTGGAGCAGGGCGCTGGCGACGGTTTGTTTCTCCTCGGCCGAGAGGTCGACCCACCGTCGCCAGTCGCCGTCGCGCTTGAGATCGACGCCGAGTTCCTCTAAGAACGCGACTGCCCCGGCCTCGTCGTTCGAGATCCCGGGGATCCGTACCTCGCTTGCGTACTCGAGCAGTTTCGGGAGCGGTCGGGTCTGGGTGCCGTACAGCGCCAGGTCGGTCCCCTCCTCGAGCACGCCGGCCTCGTCGCCCTCCTCGACGATCCCGCGGTTCGCGCCGACGAGCTCGCCGTCGACGGCCTGCATGTCACCGATCGCGCCGACGACCGCCAGCGCCGCCAGGTCGCGGTTGTCCGACCCGCCCGCTGTCGCTGTCTGCCCGTCACCGGTCTCGGCCAGCGCCCGCGCGAGGACGTAAGTTGCCCCGGCCCCGGACAGTTCTTTCGCGCCGTCGATGTCCTCGAGCAGCGGGTTGAGGTGATACTCCGTCGTCGCCTCGGCCGGCTGGTGGTGGTCTGCGATCACCGGCTCGAAGGCCCCCCGGCTCTCGTGTTCGGCGATCGCGTCGAGCTGGCCGCTCCCGAAGTCGGTGAAGAGAATCGTGTCGTAGCCGGTCTCGGCGATGGCCGCGATCCGGTCGTCATCGAGCTGGTTCTCGAAGACGACCTCGTGGGCGATTCCGGCCCGCTTGAGCGCTCGGGCGGCGATCGCGGCGCTCGTGAGCCCGTCGGCGTCGATGTGGGAGGCCACCAGAACCGACGACGCCTCGCGGAGCCGCCGGGCGCAGTCGATCGCTCGATCCTCGAGAGCCGGAACGGGTCCCATCACCGACGCTTGTCCGGCTTCGGGACTTAACCTTGCGGTCCGACCGCCGGGATTTTTGTTCCGCCGCGCCGATTCCGACGTATGTATCTCCTCCGAGGCCGCGCGGAGACGCCCGCGAACGACCGGGCGGCTACCGAGGACATGATCGACCGGGTCGGCGAGACCGGCGAGCCGGCCCTGCGAGTCTGGCAGCCCCACCGGCAGATCGCCTTCGGTCGTCGCGACGTGCGGGCGGACGGCTACGAGCTGGCCCGGAGGCTCGCGGCCGATCGCGGGTTCGTCCCAACCGAGCGGGCGGTCGGGGGTCGAGCGGTCGCGTACACCGGCACCACGGTGGCGTTCGTTCGCGCGGTCTCGATCGCGGACGCGGAGGCCCGGACCGGCATCGAGGGCCGGTACGAAGCCGCGACCGCCGAGCTCGCAGACGCACTTGCTACGCTCGGCGTGACTCCGACCGTCGGCGAGCCTGCCGGCTCGTTCTGTCCTGGCACCCACTCCCTGTCGGCGGCGGGAAAACTCGCTGGGCTCGCACAGCGGGTCCGCCGGGATGTGGCCGTCCTCGGGGGAATCGTCGTCGTCGCCGATCACGAGCTTGTCGCGGACGTTCTCGAGCCCGTCTACGCCGCCCTCGGCGTCGCCTTCGACCCCGAAACCGTCGGGAGTCTCGCCCGGGCCGACGCCATCACCGATCCCGACCGAGTCGTCGAGACGCTGGCGACCGCGTTGGCCGGCGAGAAAACGCTGAACACGGAGCGGGTCCGGGCGAAGTCCCGCCCGGAGGCGTAGCCGAGCGATGCTCATCCGAAACGCGGTGCTTCCGGACGGCCGCCGCCGGGACGTTCGGGTTGCCGGCGAGCGGATCGCGGCGGTCGGACAGGAACTCGATGCCAAGGGCAGTCGCGTCGTCGAGGCGGCCGGTCGACGGCTCTTTCCGGGGATGATCGACGCCCACGTCCACCTGCGCGAGCCTGGCTACGGCCACAAGGAGACCTGGGCTTCGGGGACGAAGAGCGCGGCCGCCGGCGGGGTGACCGTCGTCGTCGACCAGCCAAACACCGATCCCCCGACCGTCGACGGCCCCGGGTTCGACCGGACGGCCGCAGCCGCCGACGCGGCGGTCGTCGATTACGGGATCAACGGTGGCGCAGTCCCGGGGTGGGATCCTGACTCGCTGTTCGACCGTCCCGTGTTCGCTCTCGGCGAGCTGTTTCTGGCCGACTCGACCGGCGAGATGGGGATCGACGCCGAGCTGTTCGCCGAAGCACTGTCTCGGGCTGCCGCCGAGGGCGTGCCCGCCACGGTCCACGCCGAGGACGCCGACCGTTTTGACGAGCGCGCCCGCGACCGAGATGACTCCGACGCCTGGAGCGCCTACCGTCCGGCGGAAGCCGAGCGGGCCGCCGTCGAGCAGGCCTGTGCGATCGCCCGAGAGTGTCGAGCCCGTGCGAGCGAGGAGCTCGCCGTCCACATCGCACACGCGAGCACGCCCGAATCGATCGACGCCGCGGCCGCGGCCGGCGCGACCGTCGAAGTGACGCCGCATCACCTGTTTCTCTCGCAGCCCGACCTCCCCGAACTCGGGACACACGGCCGGATGAACCCGCCGTTGCGTTGTGAGTCTCGGCGCAGAGCGGTCTTCGACCGCGTCGCCGACGGATCCGTCGACATGATCGCGACCGATCACGCGCCACACACGGCCGCCGAGAAAGACACCGATATCTGGTCGGCGCCCAGCGGCGTCCCCGGCGTCGAGACGGCCCTGCCGCTGTTGCTCGCGGCAGCTCGAGACGGCGGTCTCTCCCACGAGCGGGTCCGGGAGCTGACCGCGACCGGTCCGGCGCGGGTCTTCGGGCTCCCTGACCGGGGCCGGATCGCCCCCGGCAACTACGCGGATCTGGTCCTCGTCGAGGCCGAGCCCCGGCCGATCCGCGCCGCCGAGTTACACACCGCCTGTGACTGGACGCCCTTCGAGGGCCGGTCGGGAGTCTTCCCCGAACTCACGATCGCCCGCGGCCGGATCGCATACGACCGGGGCGCCGAGGAACCGTTCGGCCCGCCGGCGGGACGGAACGTTCGCGGCGACTAGGGCTGTTCCCGCCCGTCGATCCCCTCGTCGAGGGCGAGGATCTCGAGACACTCGTCGATGAAGCTCCGGTCGCCGACGAAGGCGTATGGATCGATTCCGACGGCGACGCCCTCCCCTCTCCCGAAAATGAAGTTCAGCTCGACTGCGCGCTCGTAGATCTCGCGCTCGCAGACGATCTCACCGTGGGGGTCCCGTCGCTCGCTCGCCTCCTTGCCCGCCGACTCGTGAGAGAGGTAGCCGACGATGTCATCGACCTGGCTGGCGTCGTACTGCTCGAGGGTCTCCTCGCGGGCGTACAGCACCTCGTGATCCCCGTAGTCGTAGTACAACACGCTCCGGAGGGTCGGTCCGAACCGGTCCTCGAGGTACTCGACGAGTTCCTCTCCGTGCCGTAGTCCCGTGATTGCGGTTAGGAATCCCTGGTGAAAACGTTTCTGCCGATACGTTCAGGACGGCTCGTCGGCCTCGAACCGGTGGCCACACTCCGGACAGACCACCTCGTCGTGGCGGATGGCGACGCTGTGCTCGCGGACCTCCCGCATCAGCTCCGAGACCCGATCCTCGGCGGCCAACTCCTCCTCGACCGAGAGCTCCGCCCCCTCGACTTCGAGGAGGAACTTCGCGACCTCGGCGGCCTCGTACATCACGTCGTCGAGCTCCTCGGCGGTGAAAAAGTCGCTCATCGCGCCGTAGAGAAACGTCGCCCCGGCGGTCCGGACCTTCTCCTCGAAGGACGCCCGGGCCTGGTTGACCGCCTGCGGTGAGTAGGTATCGGTCATAAACGGTACCAGCTCGGGCAGGTTCTCGCCGATCTTGGTCATCTCGACGCCCGTCTCGGTCCGAAAATCGGCACACAGCCGCGCGATCGCCCACTCCCGGGCGGTGATGTAGGTCCGCTCGCGGAGAAACTCGTTTGCCCGGTCGTAGGTTCCGCCCTCGATCTTCGAGAACCGCTCGTACTCCCGGACATCCTCGGGGAGCTCACTGCCCCCGTCGGGCTCGCTCCCATCGGACTCTCCGGTCGTCTCCTCGGCGCGCTCTGCCGGCGACTCGTCTGTCATACCGGAGGCTGGTCGTCGCCCGGAAAAAGGATGTCGGCCGGGTGTTTTTTATTCTCGGCGTCGTCGACCCGTCATGGACGTGGTGCTCGGGCTCGACGCCGCCGCGCCCGACGACGCCGCGATCGAGCAGGCGATCGACCGCGCCCGGGGCGACGAGGTGCTCGTCGCGGTCTATGGCGACGACGCCGACGCCCGGGAGTCCGCGGCCGGCCGGGCCCGCGAGCGACTCGTAGAGGCCGGACTCGACCCGTCGACGCGCCTGCTCGGGACCGATCCGGGAGCGCGGCTCGTCGAGCTGGCCGAGACCGACGGGTACGACTGTATCGTGCTCGGGAGCTCACAGAGTCCGCTCGGGAAGGTTCGACTCGACGCGGTCGCCGAGTTCGTTGTCTTGAACGCCCGGACCTCGGTGACACTGGTGCGATGATCGAGTACCCGGCGGATCCGGTGGGCGACTTTCCGTCGCCGCCGCGGTCGGTCGTCGACGACGAGGGCCGCGAGGTTCGCTTCTGTCGGCTCCGGGGCGACGACCGGCTGGCCGAGATGTACGCCGAGTTCTCGCCCGAAGACCGCGCGCAGGGCATCCCGCCGGCCTCCGAGACCGCCATCCGGTCGTGGCTCGAAGAGCTCCGACACCCCGAGTGTCTCAATCTCGTCGCCGCCCATGACGCGGTCGTGGGCCACGCCACGCTCGTCCCCGACGGCGATGGCGGCTTCGAGCTGGCGATTTTCGTCTGTCGAGCCTACCAACACGCCGGGGTCGGGACGGCACTCCTAGAGACGACCCTCGGGGCGGCCCGCCGAGCCGGGATCGATCGGATCTGGCTGACCGTCGAGCGCTGGAACGATCCGGCGCTCGCGCTGTACGAGCGGGTCGGCTTCGAGCCTGTTGACACCGAGCAGTTCGAGCTGACGATGGCGCTCCGGCTCTCCGCCCCTGAACACCCCGGGTAACCTCCGGCCCCGCCGAGCTCACCGACCGGTTCCGACGAGACCGAACCGCGTGCCGGCTGCGTTTTCGGTCGCCCGCTCGTAGACGACCCGCGCCGCGGCGATATCCTGGATCGCGAGTCCCGTCGAGTCAAACAGCGTCACCCCGTCATCGGCCGTTCGTCCCGGCCGGTCACCGGTCACGATCTTGCCCAGCTCCGCGTGAATGTCGGCGTCGGTGATCGCGCCCTCGCCGTAGGGGACGCTGATCTCACCGGAGTGGACACACTGCTCGTGGTCGTCGATGACGATCGTCGCCTGCTTGACGATCTCGGTTGCGAGCTCCTGTTTCGCGGGGGCGTCGGCACCGATCGCGTTCACGTGGGTCTGCTCGCCGACCCGCTCGACGATCGGCTCGGTGACCGGCGTCGTCGTCGAGACGATATCACAGGCCGCGGCCTCCGCGATCGAGCCGCCGGTCACGTCGTACTCCGCCTCGTGGTCGGCGACGAACGCGTCGACGGCCTCCTGGCGGGCGTCGGTGACGACGACCCGCTCGATGTCCCGGACGGTGGCGATCGCGGCCAGCTGTGTCCGGGCCTGGACCCCGGCGCCGACCAGCCCCAGCGAGGTGGCGTCCTCCCGGGCCAGGTACTTCGTCGCGACTGCCGCGGCGGCACCGGTCCGGAGCCGGGTCAGTGTCGTCCCGTCGAGCATCGCCAGCGGAAAGGCAGTCTCGGGATCAGAGTAGATCACCGTCCCCAGCACCGTCGGCAGGTCGTGGCCTTCGGGGTTGTCCGGGTGGACGTTCACCCACTTTACCCCCGCCGCGTCCCAGTCGCCGGCGTCGAGATAGGCCGGCATCGACCGGAAGTCGCCGTTGTACTGTGGCAGCTCGATGTAGGATTTGGCCGGCATCTGCGAGTCGCCCCGCCCGTGGGCGCCGAACGCGCCCTCGACGGCGTCGATCACTTCCTCGATCCGGGCGTTTGCCGTCACGTCCTCGGGATCGAGCAACAACGTCTCCAAGGTCTGCATACCCGGTCGTTCGGCGGCAGACACTTTTATGCACGGATGGAGTCCAGCTCCTGCTGTCCAAACGAAGCACACATGTGTCCGTGACGATGATTTCGTGTATGCGCGCAGATATCGATGTCGAGTCGCTGCTCAAAATCATCCTCGTGTTGGTGGTCGTCTGGATCGGGCTCCGTGTCTTAGACGCCTTTTTCGGCCTGCTCGGATCGCTGTTGGGACTCGTGACAAACTTCTTCGGACTTATTATCATCGCGCTGATCGTCCTCTGGCTGCTCGATTACATCTGAGCCCGACGGTCTTTTTCGCCGCGGGACGTTCGTTCGGTCGTGTACAGCCTGAACGTCCCCGTGCCCAGCGCGGTCGCCCGCCGGGCCGGTCGGGTTGCGGCCCGGCTGCCCGGCGCCCGCAATCGTCGCCGCGGCGAGCACACGCTCGTCGTCAAGCGCCTCGGTGAGACGGGACCCCACCGGCTGTCGGCTCGCGCCCGCGAGGTCGTTTCCGGACACGCCCCCTTCGGGGCTCGGGTGGCCCGGATCGACCGATTCGACTCGCCCCCTGTCGGGTCCGGTCCGGTCGTGTACCTAGCCGTCGACTCACCGGCGATCGAGACGCTTCATACTGAGCTATGCGACCGGTTCCCGCCAGTCGCCGACCTCGAAGGGGACGCCTACGTCCCACACGTCACGGTTGCCCGCGGCGGCGACGAGGCGGCGATCGAGCGGGTCCTCGGACCGATCGAGCCGATTGAGTGGACCGTCACCGAGCTGGCTGTCTGGGACGGTCAGCGAGACCAGCCCGTCGAGCAGGTCACGCTCTCGGACTGAGACCCGGTCCCGACGGCGTCACAGCTCGGCCCGGGCCTCCGCGAGCGTGAACGCCCCCTCGTACAGCGCGCTCCCGACCACCACGGCGGCCGCGCCGGCCTCCCGGAGCGTTTTGATGTCAGGGATCGAGGCAACGCCGCCGGTCACGATCACCGGGAGCTCGACCGCACTCGTCACGCGAGTTACTTCCTCCGTTCGGACGCCTTCGAGCGAGCCCTCGACATCGACATCGGTGAACAAGATCGCCCCGGCACCCAGATCGGCGTACCGCTCGGCGGCCGCCGCCGGATCCATCCCGGTACCCTCCGTCCAGCCAGAGACAACCACCTCCCCGCCTTTCGCGTCGAGCGCGACCACCACCCGCCCGGGGAACCGGTCGCTCACCTCCCGGACGATTCTGGGGTTCTCCACGGCCGCGGTGCCGAGGATGACCCGGTCGACCCCGCGTTCGAGCAACCGCGTGGCCTCGGCGGCGGTCCGGATCCCACCGCCGAGCTGGACGGTGATGTCGGTCGCCTCGATGATCTCCTCGATCGCCCCCGCGTTCGGCCGCGTCCCCTCGAAGGCCCCGTCGAGGTCGACCAGATGTAGTGTGCCCGCACCCTGTTCGATCCACTCGCGGGCGGCCGCAACCGGCTCGCCGTAGGTCCGCCCGGTTCCGCGCTGTCCGCCAACGAGCTGGACCGCCTCGCCGTCCTCGATGTCGACTGCAGGGATCACCTCAAATCCGGGAAACATACTGATCCGTGGCGGGGGCGCGGCGAAAGGATGTCGATCTGACGGGTCGTGTGAACAGCAAAGTCTAACCGGGTGGACTCCCAACAATAGTTTGATGCCAACCGTAGAGTATCTGAACTACGAGGTCGTCGACGACATGGGTTGGGAGGTCAACGACCCGGACGTGTTCGACAAAGCGGCAGCCGAAGAGTTAGACGACGAAGACTACGGAACTATCGAGGTCAACCACGGCGAGTACATCCTCGAGGCCGCCGAGGCCCAGGGCTATGACTGGCCGTTCTCGTGTCGGGCAGGGGCCTGTGCGAACTGCGCCTCGATCGTCGTCGACGGCGAGATCGAGATGGATATGCAGCAGATCCTCTCCCGAGAGGAAGTCGAAGAGAAAGATGTCCGGCTGACCTGTATCGGCTCGCCCGCGACCGACGAGGTTCGGATCGTCTACAACGCGAAACACCTCGATTACCTGCAGAACCGCGTCATCTAGACGACGCTGTAC
The DNA here is from genome assembly GCA_964423305.1 of uncultured Halobacteriales archaeon. Classification (GTDB taxonomy): domain Archaea; phylum Halobacteriota; class Halobacteria; order Halobacteriales; family Haloarculaceae; genus Halovenus. Next base: position 25,475 of record CAYREK010000003.1, read on the forward strand.
ACACACGTCTCGCAAACGGCGCGCCTTCCGCGCTTAGCAGCCCCGGACTTTATCAAACAACTCACTTTGTTACTAGTATATCGTATCTAAACACACCCTAGTAGCATCTCGTGCCGCTGTATCCGGATGTTCTCCGCCTCAGCCCGCATCTGTTATTAAACAAAAAGGGTTTTGTATTATACTGTCAATATTAGTTCGACGTATGAGACGGACACAACTGAGACGAACCGGTCACGAGTACCGAGACCGCAGGGGGATTGCCCGGATCAGACGATGATCGGGCAGTTTCTCAAGGCAGTCAAGGAGAATCTCATCTACGTCGTCGTTGGGTCTCTCGTTGGCGGGTTGCTCGCGGGACAGCTCGTCGGGACGGGCGCCAGAGAGACTCTCCAGCTTGCGGTGATTCCCGCGCTGTTCGTGATGATCTACCCGATGATGATCAACCTGGATTTGCGGGAACTCGTCCGTATCCGCCAGCATGCCCGGGCAATTGCACTCGGGCTCGCGGTCAACTTCATTGTGCTTCCGGCCCTTGCCGTGGGGCTGGCGACGGTGTTTTTCGCCGGGCAGCCCTACTACGCCATTGGACTGTACCTGATCGCGTTGATCCCGACCTCCGGAATGACCGCCGCCTGGACCGGGCTTGCCGGAGGCGATCTCGAGAACGCACTCGTCGCCATCGCGGTGAACCTCCTCGTCGCGGTGTTCGTGCTCCCGCTGTACCTGTCGGTGCTCGTCGACAGCAGCGTCGACATCGACCCGGCGACGATGTACCGGCAGCTTGCGGTCGTCATCGCTGGGCCGATGATCGCAGGTACCCTCACGCGCCGGTGGCTCACGCGGCGCTACGACGACGCAGCGTTCAGACGCATGAAGCCGAAGTTCGGGGGGGTCAGCTCACTCGGGGTGATGCTCATCGTGTTTATCGCGATGACGATGCAGTCAGAGAGTATCTTCGCCGATCCGGTGGCCTCGGCGCTCACGGTCATCCCACTGGTGACGTTTTACACGCTGGTACTCGGCGTTGGATCGATCGTCGGCCGCACCCTGCTGTCTCCCGAGCAGTCGGTGGCGCTCGTCTACGCCACGAGCATGCGCAACCTCTCGATCGCACTTGCAATCGCCGCAGCACCCGGGTTCCCGCCAGCAGAGGCCGTCCTGCCGATCGCGCTGGCGTACATCTTACAGCCGCCCTTGGGCGCCGTCTACATGCACTACCGGCGAGATGTCGTCGAACAAGACCGAACCCTCGCCGGTCTCGTCCGATCGATCGGGTCCTCTTGACCGCCGCTGGTCCCAAACGCCTCGAGGCCCCGCGCTGGCGCAAGACGTACCAACCGCCGTGAGTTTGGGATTCCGTCGTAACGCTGAATAGTTTCTCTCGTAGCGATGACGTATGCCGTCTGGTCCCCTCTCCGATACATCGACGAGAGCCCCCGAGGCACGCGGTGAGTCTCTCTCCCCCGCGGCTGAGCCGAGCTCCGACGACCGACGAGACCGTCTGGTGTCGCGACGCAGCACCCTCGCCGGCGGGTCCGCGCTCGCGAGCGTTGCTCTCGCGGGCTGTGCCGGCCGGCTCCCGGGCGACACTGCCAACATCGGCTCCGAACTCGGGCGACGAGAAGACGCTCTGCGCTGGGAGTATCCCGCCAGTCCGGTCGGACCGGAGGACGAATCCGGCGGCATCGGGTACGCTTCGATCCGGTTCAGGGCCCTCGATTCGGCGCGGAACGCCGATCGGGTCGCGCCTGTCCTACGATTTCGCCTGAACTCTACCGTCGCCGACATCGCAGCCGGGGAGTCCTACCGGGGCTACCAGGCGGACTGGTTTCGGTTCTGGGTCGGAGTCTCGCGTACCTACCCCGAGCACGCCGGGCTCCGGGTCTCCGTCGAACCCAACGCCTGGCCCGAAATAGAGACCACCTACAGGTACCGAAACGCCGTGCGCGAGCTCGCCGTGCGCGCTCCCGACGTTCACGAGCGCGGGACCGTCGTCGTCGAGGGCCAGTTCCGACCGTCGGGAGAGACGCTCCCGCGCCAGCTCCACTGCGGGTTCGAGGTGCAGGCCTCGCGCTCGGGCCTGCTCGGCCGGACCGTCCACGTGCGAGATCGTGCCGTCTTCGACGCCTCCAAACTCGATCTCCCCGAGGGCGTAAGCGTATCGTAATTATCCACGTCGGCGCTGTCACGGTCGTTGACGCCGAACCGGGAGGCGGCTGGCGATTTCGAGCTACGGGCTCGTCTCCGCTGCATTTCGTCGCGCTCGCGGCCCGGAGTTCGTTTGTCACGGCGGCCTGGGCGCGCGCCGTTACGACATGTCGTCGCCGGCCACGACCTGAGTCCTCCGCCGGGTCAGGACCGAGCGACGATTTCGACGACCTCGTCGGTGACCGCCTCGACAGTCCCGTCGATCGAGGCGTGGTGGGCCAGACTCACCGCGTCGGACCGGGGCTCTGCGATCGGATCGCCGGCCTGCACCCGATCGCCCGGCTCGACGACCGGCACCGCCGGTTGGACGGTGTTTCGGTTCGATCCCCGCCCGAGCAGCGGGACCCGGACCGTCGACGGCGCGATCGTTTCGGTCGGCTCGTACTCGAGTTCGTCGCTCGCCCAGTCGCGCTCCTCGAGGACGTTGATCCGGCCGTTCCCGATGGTGTTCTCCCGAGCGGTCTCCCGGTCGAGCACAAGCAGGCAGTTGGTTCGTTTCTGAATTCCGAACGCACCCGGAGACTCGTCGATCTCGAAACACCAGCCGGGCCCGCCGTGTGCGAGCATCGTTCCCTCGGGCAACCGGTCGCCATCCTCGATTCCGGCGGCCTCCAGCAGCTCGGCGGCGGTCGTTCCCACGGGTGCTTCGACCAGTCTGTGTCGGGGCACGTCCCCGGCAACATGTACCAGCTTGTGCGTGACCGGCTCGTCCTCGGCCAGCAGCCGGTAGACGTTGTACAGCGTCTCGGTGTTCTGTACGAGCCAGCCCCGATCTGTCGAGTGTTCTCGCCCGACAACCTCGTCTGCGACGGCCTTGAGCAACACGTTGCTCATCCCGAGCTGGTAGTTCTCTGCCGTGTAGGCAAACACCACCCCCGACTCCTCGTCTATCGACAGGGGAAGCTCTCCCGGCTCCCGGACTGTCCCGTCGACTGCGGCCTCGAGCGGCGCCAAGTGCTCGCGGTCGCCGGCCTTCGCGGAGACGACTACGGTCTCGAGGTGCTCTGCGAGCAGCCACTCGAACAGCGCCGCGAGCTTCTCCGGACGCGCTCGTCCGAGCCACTTGTCGCCGGTGTAGACCGGCTCGCTCTCCTGGTGATTGACCATGAGGTACTCGACCTCTTCGAGGTGTTCCCACTTGGCGTAGGTCGGAAAGCCCGCCCCGCCGGCCCCCGAGACGCCCCCGCGTCGCAGCCGATCGCTCAGCCGCCGCTCGCTCAGCCGCTGCTCTGTCAGCTCCGCTCCGCTGGCCGTCATCTGCCCTCGTCCGGGTCGCGCTCGTTCCCTCGACCGGTCTTGCCAGAGATCATACAACTGCCATGGCCCGGAATAGTATGTGTGCTTCGGACCGTACTGCCCCATCGCACGCCCGAGTTTGTTTGCGATCTCCGCCGTGTCCCGCCTTCGGGTCGCTCGACTCGCTTGACTCTCGACATCGATTCGACCCTTGTCCCCTCGGATCGACTTGAGTTCGTGAAATGTATTTCAGTTTGTGACGTTACAGAAGTATAGTTCTCCTTACACTTATTATGACACGGCATCTTAATTCGGTAGATGTCAGAGCCGACCCCACCGGCGATTGACGCCGACGGAATCGAGAAACGCTACGACGACGGCGAGGACGTGGTCACGGCCGTCGACGACGTCTCGCTCACGATCGACCCTGGGGAGGTCGTCGGCCTGCTCGGCCCGAACGGCGCCGGAAAGACGACCACGATCAAGTGCCTGCTCGGCCTGATCGTTCCGGACTCGGGGACGATCGAGATTCGCGGGACCGACGTGGCCGAACACCCCGAGCAGGCCCACGCTCGCGTCGGGGCGATGCTCGAAGGCGAGCGCAACGCCTACTGGCGGTTGACCGTCCGGGAGAACCTCTCCTTTTTTGCCGGGCTCGGCGGCCAGCAGCCCGCCGAGCTCCGCGAGCGCCACGACCGGCTGCTCGAGCGGTTGGATCTGGTCGATCGGGCCGACAGCGTGGTTAACGATCTCTCGACGGGCATGAAACAGAAAGTCTCGCTCGCGAGCACGCTCGCCCGGGACGTGGACGTGATCTTTCTCGACGAGCCGACGCTGGGACTCGACGTTGAGACGGCGCTCAGCCTCCGCGAGGAGATCCGCCGGCTGGCCGAAAGCGAGGATGTCGCGATCGTGCTGACGAGCCACGACATGGACGTGATCGAGGCCGTCAGCGACCGCGTCGTGATCCTCCAGGACGGCCGCGTGATCGCAGACGATCCCGTCGACCGGCTGGTCGAGCTGTTCGAGACCCAGTCGTTCCGGGTCGCGATCGCTGGGCCGGTCGACGAGCTCGTCCGCCGCCGGCTCGACGGACTCGATCTCGAGGTTCGGGCAGAGAGCGACCGGCTGGTGATCGAATCACAGGGCGCCGACAGCCAGACCGTCTACGAGCTGATGCGGCTGCTTGAGGAGACCGGCCAGGAGCTGCGCGACATCGACTCGGTCGCGCCCGACTTAGAGGAGATCTTCCTCGAGCTGACCGACGACACGGGCGACGCGCGATCGGGCGCTGACCAGACGGCACGTGTCCTTGCCGGGGCTGGGTCTGGGGAGGGATCGTAGATGAGCGCCGCCGAGGAGACGGCGGGCGCCGACGACCGCTCGGACCCACCCTCGCCGTCCCTGCTCGCCCTGTTTCGGGTGGTCGCACGCAAGAAGCTCGTCCTGCTCGTCCGGTACCCCGTCAATACTGCCACCCGCTTTGCGACGCTCGTGATCCTGTTCGGGTTGATCCTGTTTGGCGGCGAGGCGGTCGCCGGCGCGGCGATCACCGACTCGCTCGAGGGGATCATCGTCGGGTTTTTCGTCTGGACGATGGCGATCGTCGCATACCAGGGACTCGCCTGGAACATCACCCGCGAGGCCCAGTGGGGCACCCTCGAGCGACTGTTCATCTCGCCACACGGCATCGGGACGGTCATGCTCGTGAAACTCGTCGTGAACGTCCTGTTTAGCTTCCTGTGGGCGTTCGCGACGCTCGTGGCGATGATGGCCCTGGCGCGGGAGTGGCTCGTCGTCGATCCGGTGACGGTTCTGCCGCTGCTGGTGTTGACCGTCGCCTCGATCAGCGGTCTCGGCTTGGTGTTTGCCGGGCTCGCCCTGTTGTACAAACGCATCGAAAACATCTTCCAGCTGCTGCAGTTTGCCTTCGTCGGGCTGATCGCCGCGCCCGTCGGGGAGGTCCCGGCCCTCGCCCTGTTGCCGGTGAGTCACGGCAGTTACCTCCTCCGGGAGGCGATGCGGGACGGGGTCCGGCTGTGGGAGTTTGCCCCCGGCGAGCTCGGACTGCTGGTTGCGACCAGCGCCGGCTACTTCCTGGCCGGCTTCGCGGTCTTCCAGCTCGCACAGCGGCGAGCCCGCAAGCAGGGACTATTGGGGCAGTACTGACGACCGACTCGGAGAGCCGGCCGCGCCCTGACTCGTCCACGCCTGGGTTGCCGTCTCCTTGTCAACCGGACGACAGAACTCGGTCGTCGGCGACGCATCGCCCGAAACTGGATCCGACTGGCAACGGATCGGACACGGCTCGGCGGTCGCGGGAACCCGCCCGAGTCGCGCATACGGGGGTAGCTCACCGGATGTGCGCTGTTTCCTCCGTATCCGAGCCGACGAGTTTATTATGGTGTAAAACACTCTTTACTGTAAAGGGTGGTTTACACCCGTGATGCCGATGACAGAGGACCTCACCGCGAAACAGCAAGTTCGGAAACGCGAACAGTACACCAAGTGGATCAACAGGGTCGTCGGGTTCGGTGTTGCTAGTTTTTTCATTGCGACGGCGATGTGGATCATCACCGAAGAACAGCTCGTTTTATTTGCCGGGCTCGGGCTGTACTGGCTCGGGGCCATCGGCATGTTCGTCGGTTACTGGTACTCGCCGGTCTCGTTAAGAGACGAGTTCGAACAGCAGATGGAGTGGGAGGCAAATCAAGCGGTCTCAGCGTTTATTGCCGTGGTGACTATCGGTGGGATTCCAGCAGACGTCGTTCTCAGTACGACTGGCGTGTACACCGCTCCCGCGGCCGTCCGGGGTGCGATCTGGGGGTATCTGCTGTTGGTGTTTGTTTTTGGAGCTGCGCACTGGTACGTGAAAGGACAGTACGAGTAGTCACACGCCGTCATGGAAAACAAGCTAGACCTGTACCGCGAACGTGCCGGATTGAGCCAGGGAGAGTTGGCCACGGCCGTCGGCGTCTCCCGTCAGACGATCAACGCGGTCGAACGCAACCGATACGATCCATCACTGGAGTTGGCATTCAAACTCGCTGTGTACTTCGATTGTCGAATCGAGGAGCTGTTCGATCCCGATATTGAACCGCTCGGAGAGTGACCGAGTCGCCGGGTGAGAAGCCCAACTAAGGCGGCCGGGCGCGACACCGACTCGGTCGCTGGTGCTCGCCGGTTCCCACCGCACTCGAACTCTCGCCGCCCTCGAAGACGCCGTCGTCCCCGATCTGTCGGTCACGCCTGTGTTCTCCAGGCCGCCGACTGTTCGCGGAGACTTATCGGACATGCCGGAGCCATTCCCCCGAGATGAGTGCCGTCGCGACGGTCGGCCTCGCCCCCGAAACGACCGCCTCAACGGTCGGGTTTATTCTCGCCGGGATCGTCCTGGGGACGATCAGCGGCCTCGTGCCGGGGTTGCACGCGAACAACTTCGCCCTGCTGTTGGCGGGGGTCGCCCCGGTGATCCCGGCGGCGCCGCTGCAGCTCGGGGCGGCGATGCTCGCCGCCGGGGTCGTCCACACGTTTCTGGACGTGGTGCCGACCCTCGCGATCGGCGTTCCGGACCCCGCGATGGCCGCGACGGCGCTGCCGGCCCACCGGCTGGTGCTCCAGGGCCGGGGGCGCGAGGCGCTCCGGCTGTCGGCGCTGGGCAGTGCCCTGGCGGTTGCGCTCGCGGTGCCGCTTGCGGTGCCGGTGACCGTCGCGATGCAACACGCGTACCCGACGATCGCCGCGAACCTCTCGCTCGTGCTCGGGAGCGTCTGCGTGCTGATGGTCGTCACCGAGCAGACGTGGCTCGGCCGGGCCGGGGCCGCCGTTGCCCTCGGTGCCAGCGGTGCCATGGGGGTGCTCGCGCTCGATGTCCCGACCGGTGGCGTGTTACCGGCCGGAAACATGCTCGCGCCGCTGTTCGCCGGGCTGTTCGGCGCGCCGATTCTGATCGAGGCTATCGGTGGTGAGGGCGTGCCACCTCAGGACGATCCGACGGTGACGGCGCCGCCGGGTGCGGTGTTCGCGACTGCGGGCGCCGGGACCGTTGCCGGCGCCGTCGTTGGGTACCTCCCGGGGATCTCCGCGGCGATCGCGGCGGCCGCCTCGCTGGCCGTGCTCCCCAATCGAGGGCCGCGGGCCTTCGTTGTCGCCTCCTCGGGCGTGAGCACCGCTAATACGGTCTTCGCACTGTTTGCGTTGGTCGCACTGGGTAGCCCTCGGACCGGGGTTCTGGTCGCGCTCGAGGAGACCGGCGTCCCGCACGTCCTGCCGGTGTTGCTCGCGAGCGTCGCGATCGCGGCCGCCGCCGGGTTCGTCCTCGTCGTGGTGTTGGGCGATCGGTATCTCGCCGTCGTCGGTCGGATCGACACGACCGTGCTCTGTCTGGTCGTGCTCTGTTTTCTTGGCGTCCTAGTTGCGGCGTTTACCGGGACCGTCGGGCTCGTCGTCTTCGCTGCGAGTACGGTCGTCGGCCTGATCCCAGGCCGGTTCGGCGCCCGTCGGATGAGCTGTATGGGCGTGCTGTTGGTCCCGCTCGCGCTCTGATCGTCTCTCCGATTGACCGACGACCGAGAGCGGGTTAGGCTTCGGTTTCTGCGGTCTCGTTCCCGTCGCCGGCCTCGCCATCTCCGTCTTCGATCGGCTCGTAGCGCACTGTCGTCCCGCTGGCGACCGGCTGGAGGAGGTATCGTCCGGTTTGGCCGCGCCGGACGGGAGTGAAATCGGCGGTGAAGACTGTTCGGTCGTCCGCGCGGACCTCGAAGGATTGCTTGAACTGCAGCGGCGCGTTTCCCGGCGTATCCACCTCGACGCTCTCGCCACCCTCAAGGACCCCATCGACCGCGCTCACGTCAAGCTGGAGGAATCGGTACGAGCCGACTGCCAGTTCCCGATCGTCGACCAGCTGTGCGTTCTCGCCTTGTAGTTCGACGAGGTCGGCCGTCTGGGGCTCCTCGAAAGGGTGGTACGTTCGCTCGTCGCTCTCGTCGACGTCTATCTGTTCGTCTTGTTCGGTGTCGGTGCCGTCCTCGTCGCCGGTCTCCGCGTCTTCGTCGTCCTCCTCGGTCTCGCCGGGCTTGGTCCAGATCCCCTCGATTGTCACCACGCAGGACCCGAAGTCGGCGATGTCTCCGGGCTGGTCCGTTACCTGTGTCGAGAGGAGCCCGGTCGCGTCGGCGGTTCCCTCGTCGTCGCCGGCACAGCCCGCTAGACCGAGGAGGCCCGCCGCGGCTGCCGCCTGAAGATACTGTCGTCTGCCGATCGATGCGTCCGTCGCCGTTGGCTCCGTGTTCGCGTCTGTCATCTCCTTTTCTCCATCTCTCGGCACTCCCCGACTGCACTTGAGCCCCCATCGCTGTCGTCTCGAGTCATCCCGGATTCAGGCCGTTTTGCCCGAATTTACGATCGCCGCGCGGCGTCTCCCCGCCTGTACCGCTCCGAAAGAGACTCCTTTTGCCGTCGACAGGCACCGGTATGAGTGATCGGACGACGAGTCGCCGGGGCTATCTCACCGCCGTCGCCGCGGGCTGTTCCGGCTCGCCCGACGACGAGCCCGAAAACGACACCGACGGCACCAGTGACGCGGACGACGCGGGTGACTTTCCCACGGACGGCGCCACAAACGACTCGCAGGACGACCGGACGATCGAGACACCAGCTGACGGCGCTCGCGCGCTCGTCGACGCGATGTCGACCGGCGCCTTCGAGGAGGCAGTCGAGCTGTTCGACGAGTCCTACCGCGATCGGGCCTCGGCCGGCCTGCTCGAGAACCTCTGGCTCGCCTTTACCGGCGTCGGCGGCGGGTTCGAGACGGTCCTCGAGAGCGAGGAGGGCGTCCAGAGCGGGTTCGACGCCGTTAACCTGCGACTTGACTTTACGCGGGGCGAGCACACCCTCCGCGTGCTGACACGCGGGGACGGCACAGTCGTCGGCGCCGCGGTCAACGACGAGTATGCCAACCCCGCGTACGCCGATCAGGACGCCTTCGAGGCTCGGGCGCTGACGCTTGAGTCCGGCGACTGCTCGATGGACGCCGCTGTTACCGTCCCCGCGGACGCCAATTCCGACGCCGTCCCGGGAGTCGTGCTCGTCCACGGCAACGACCCGCTGGGAACCGCCGACAGGAACTTAGACGCCGGCGGGACCCAGATGTTCCGGGACCTGGCGGAGGGGCTGTCCTCGGCCGGGGTCGCGGTCTTCCGATACGACCGCCGGACGAACGCCTGCCCGGGCACGATCGAGTCGACCGGCTACACCCTCGATCGCGTCTCGGTCGACGACGCCGTCGCGGCCGCCGAGCGGTTCCGGACCGTTGAGGCGGTCGATCCCGAGCGGGTGTTCGTCGTCGGCCACAGCCTCGGAGCCTTTGCGACACCGCGGATCGTCGACCGGGCCGGCCTCGCCGGCGGCGTCGCGCTCGCCAGCCCCGGTCGGTCGTTCTCCGAGATCGTCGTCGATCAGCTCGAGTATCTGGCGACAGTCGGCGATTACGACCGCCAGAACGTCCTCAACCAGTACGAGGTCTGGCAAGACCAGATCGAGCGCGTCCGCGCTGGCGATTACAACCCGGGCGATTCGATTCTCGGGTATCCCGGGGCCTTCTGGGACAGTCTCTCTGAGTACGGCCACGTCGAGACCGCCCGGTCGATCGACGTGCCCCTGTTCTATGTCTGGGGAAGCAACGACTACCAGGTTACAGACGAGGACGCCGCGCTGCTGCGAGAGGAGCTGTCCGACCGCGATCGGACGACGTTCCGGACCTACGACGGTCACAACCATCTGTTTATGCCAGTCGATCCGCCCTCGGTGCAGGCCGAGTACGCCGTCCGGAACAACGTTGCCCCGACGGTGATCGAAGATGTCGCGGCCTGGGTCCGGTCCGGTGGTTCCCCGAACGAAGGCGCGGCGAGTGTCGCCGGGCCCGCGGGCCGCTAATCTACAGGCGGAGCAGGCCGAGTGCCTCGGGGCTTGACCCCGAGGCGGTTCACGGACTCGCAAACGCCTCGCTCGTCCCGTGCTCGTCCCGGGGCGGCTACTCCATCCGAAAGGTCGGTCCGTCGTCGGTGTCCTCTACCTCGACGCCGAGTCCCTCGAGTTCCGCTCGGAGCTGGTCGGCTCGGTCGTAGTTTCCGGCCGCCCGCTCTTGCTCTCGAACTTCGAGGACCAGCTCGACGAGGTCGGTTGCGAGTCCCGACTCCGGCTCCGTGTCGGTCCCGAGGCGGAGTCCGAGCACGCCACCGGCGAACTCGTCCAGGGTCGCGATCGCTCGTTCGAGCCCCGCGTAGTCGTACCGGTCGCGCTCGTCGACGTGGGCGTTGACCGCCGAGACGAGCTCTTCGAGGGCCGCGAGTCCCCGCCGGGTGTTGAAATCGTCGTTGAGCCCCGCCACGAACGACTCCCGAGCGGTCGTCACCGCCCCCCGGAGTCCCTCGTCGGTGACCGTCGCGTACGCGTCGACGCTGTCGGCGGCCCGTTCGGCGCGCTCGTAGCCCCGCTCGAGGCGCTCGTGCCGTGTCTGGGCCTCCTCGATCGCGGCCGGGGTGTAGGCCGCCCGGGAGTCGTAGGCGGTCTGGAGCAGGAAGGTCCGCACCACGTCGGCCCCGTACCGGTCGACGGCCTCGCCGACGGTCTCGAAGTTCCCGAGCGAGGAGGACATCTTCTCGTCGTCGGACGCCTCAAGCAGCCGCACGTGCAGCCAGTAGCGGGCGAACTGCTCGCCGGTCGCGGCCTCGCTCTGTGCGATCTCGTTTTCGTGGTGGGGAAAGACGAGATCCTGACCGCCGACGTGGATGTCGATCGTCTCGTCTAAGTGGGCCATGCTCATCGCCGAGCACTCGACGTGCCAGCCCGGCCGGCCCTCGCCCCACGGCGAGTCCCAGGTCTGTGCGCCCCCGGCGGCCGCCTCGGGGGAAGCGGCCCCGTCGTGGCGGTGCTCGGCGACCGCGCTCGGATCGACGCCGCCGGCCTTCCAGAGTGCGAAATCTGCGGGGCGGCGTTTCTCGGCCCGTTCCTCGGGCTCGCCCTGGCTCTCGATCTCCCCGACTGACTGATTCGAGAGCTCGCCGTAGTCCGGAAACGCCGTCACGTCGAAATACACCGAGCCGTTCGCCTCGTATGCGTAGCCCCGCTCGCGCAGTTTCTCGACGAGTTCGATTATCTCGGGGACGTGCTCCGAGACCCGGGGGTAGACGTCTGCCCGCCGCAGGTTCAGCGCCCGCATCGCCGCGATGATCTCGGTGATGTACGAGCGGGCGGCGCCGGCCTCGTCGGATCCGGCCTCGCCGACGCGGGCGACGATCTTCTCGTTGACATCGGTGAAGTTCTCGACGTGGCGCACCTCGTAGCCCAGCCACTCGAGCCACCGGTGCATCACGTCGACGTGGACCCAGCCGCGTGCGTGACCGAGGTGTGGGGGATCCGAGGTCGTCAGCCCACAGTAATACAGCAGGACCGTCTCCGAGTCGGCTGGCTCGAACGGCTCCTGCTCGCCCGTGAGCGTGTTGGTCACGCGAAGCATTAGCCGAGAGTACGCGAGCGTGCGCTTGAAGCCTGCGATGTCTCGCATTTCGGTGGCTCGTCTCGCTGACGCCTGAGCCGATCCACCCGTCTCACGCGGTCGAGTCCGTTCGTCATTCCGCTCCGCTAGCCGGATCGACGCGACACAGCCGCGTCTGTGCTACGCGAAGCAGCAGCCAGCTCGCCACAGCTGCGAGGAGGACCGTCAGACCGACGCCGCCCGCCACGAGTCCGACCGTCCCCGGCTCCGCGCTCGGTTCGCCGACGCCACGAGCAGCGAACAGTGCGGGCGCGGCGAATACCGGGGGGACGAACAACGGCGCAGTCAGAGCACCAGTCCTCGGGCTCTGTGGCCCGTTGCTGTCGAACGGAGTTGAGCTCTCGTACTCCGGAAGCAGGACGCCGATTGCGAGTCCCAGACACGCCGTGGCGGCCGAGAGGACGACTCCGAGGCCTGCGGCGAGTGCGATCACCCACAGGGCCGTCCCGGTGAGCGCCCCGACGACCGCGACGACCCCGGTGACGACGACCGCCCCGGGGAGCGCGGCCGAGAGCGCGTACCCCCGGAGGAGCCGGTCCGCACCGCCAGGGGTGGTCATGACAACCGCGAGCCCGACGCCTTCGGTACCGATCGGGTTGAGGACGTGCGTGGTACCGACGATCGTCGCCCCGTACGCGGCCGCCAGGAACGGCGCCGGGACCGACAGCGACGAGGCGGTCGTCGACGCGGCGACAAACACGATGGGGGCCAGCGCGACGGAATACACGAGCGCCCTCGGTCGTCTGAACAGCCGGCGCCAGAGGACGAGTGCGACGCCGGCTGTCGGGCGGTCGGTGACCAGCGAGACCCGATCGATCACCGCGGCGGCTGTCCGCGCGTCGGTCGGGTTCGTCTCGACTGGAACCTCGCTGGTAAACCAGCGCCGGCGATAGACGCGCCCGGAGATGGCGATGCTCACCGGGAGCGCGACAAGCGTCCCTGCGAATACCGCTGCTGCCTTCGCCGGCGCTGCGCCGGGGGCGGTCGTTACTACCGCGAGATCGGCGTACCAGCCGATCGGCGACTGTCCGATCGGCGTTGCGGTCCGTCTGACCGTCGCGGCGAACCCCGCGAAGCCGACCACGGCGAGCCCACCGAGCGTCCGCCGCCGCCGCCGGATCGCTGGCACCCGCGCGAAGGCCAACACGGCGAGGCTCGCGAGTGGAATCGCGACCGCGACGGCGCCGACGACGAGCAGTCCGCCGGCGACAACAGCGAGTCCGCCCGCCAACGGGTCGCCGACGCCGACAGCGTACGCGCCCGCGCCAGCCCCGAGCACCGGAGCCACGCCGAGGCCGATGATAGCTGTCTGTTGTACCATATCGGCGCACACGGCCGCCTTCGGCTCTACTACGGTTCGGTACAACGGAACGCTCGGAGGGGCCCTTTCGCCGGCGCTGACCGATCGCATGACGACCGAGTACGCGACGATTACGAAGAGCACGCCCGACAGTCCCCTGGCGGCCGCCGCCGCGGACGCATCGACCCCGTCGGCGACCATCCGTCCGTAAGCATACGCACCAGGTTCGGCCCAGATCCGCTCGTACCGGGCTACCGGCAGCCGCCCGACGACGTACACGATGCCGACCAGTACTGGCACCGCGAGGACGGCACTTTTCGCCCGCGTCCCCGCGGCGGCGCGCCACGAGCGACGGAGGCGGGTCGCCGCGAGCAGCCAAACCTTCGCGAGTGATACCATCGATCAGACACTCCTTTCAGACACCCGTTTCAGACGCTCGACCGGTCCCGGTCTCGTCGGTGAGCTGCATGAACGCGGCCTCGAGCGTCGACTCGCCGGCTTCGACCCGCTCTTTGAGCGTTGCCGGCCGCCCCTCCGCAACGAGACGGCCCTCGTCGAGAACGCCCACCCTGTCGGCGATCTTGTCGACCACAGAGAGGCTGTGACTCGACAGAAACACCGTCACGTCTCGTTCGGCGAGTTCTCGGAGCGCCGTCCGAACTGCCTGAACGGCCCTGGGATCCAGTCCCGACGTCGGCTCGTCGAGCAAGACCACCGCCGGATCGTGGAGGAGCGCCTGGACGAGCCCCAGTTTCTTTCTCATTCCCGTCGAGTAGGTCTCGACCCGGTCGTCCGCGGCCGCCTGCAGTCCGACCCGTCCGAGAAACCGCTCGATGCGCTCGCTCGCAGTCGACGCTGGAATGTCCCGAAGTCGCGCGACGTACCGAAGCTGCTCCCTGCCGGTCAGTTCGTCGTGAACTGGCGGCTCTTCCGGCAGGTATCCGATCTCCGGGAGCACCTGTTCGCGCTGTGAGAGCGGTATCCCGGCGACCCGTGCCTGGCCCGCAGTCGGAGGGAGCAGTGTTGCGAGCATCCGCATCGTCGTCGTCTTGCCGGCGCCGTTCGGCCCTAGGAACCCGTAGATGCTGCCAGCCGGGACGCACAACGAGAGGTCGTCGACCGCGGCCGTCTGGCCGTACTCTCTTCGGAGACCGTCGGTCTCGATCCCGGGGACCGTCTCCTCGGTCATGGCATCGTCCCCGTCGGTTCGGACCTCCACTCGATCGTCGGCGGGTCGTCGACGTACAGCTCCGACAGCACGCGCTCTTCGATCGCCGCCGCGAGTGGCTCGGGTGACTGTCCGAGCCCGGCTCTGGACTCTGCACCGCTAATCATCGCCGTCAGAACGCGAGCGGTCTGCTCCGGTCTGTCCGTCTCGAACGCGCCCGTTTCGATGCCCTCCCGGATCGTCGCCGTGAGCTGTTCGACGATCCCCTCTCTGTACGAGCGCAGTGTTTCCCTGATCGGATCGCTTGGACCGGGGTTTGCCACGAGCAACTGCGCGCTCGGCGGAGCGGCCGCGATCGTGGCGAGTTTCTCGGCCGCTCGGAGCCGATCCGAGAGCATCGCTGCGAGCTGCTCGCCCGGTGGCCCGTCATGGGGAAGCGTTTCCACCACGCGCTCGCATTCGTACTCGATCCACGTGCGTAGGAGCTGCTCTTTGGTCTCGAAGTGATAGTGAACGCCCGCGTCGGTGAGCCCCGCGTGATCAGCGACCGCCTGTATCGTGAACGCGTCGTAGCCCCGCCCAAGCAGTAGCTCCCGGGTCGCCTCGAAAATATCGCGTTTTGTCTCGTCCATCTAGGTTGGTTAGCACTAACTAAGTAGTAAGATAATAAATGCTTCGTCGGCGTCGCGGGGTCGACCGGGGCGGCGGTCGACCGCCGAGCCCGGTCACGCCGTCTCCGTGGCGTCCCGAACGATCGCCACGCGGGTGGCCATCGCCAGGAAAATCGCGACCGCGGTGGTGACAACGGCCGCGGCGGCCATCTGGTCGAAGGCCGCCAGCGACCGGTCGATGCCGTCGCTCGTGCGCAGCGCGACCACCCAGGTGTGGTGTGGGCCGTCGAGCACGGCGATGAAGTAATCGAGCACGTCGTTTACCACGTACCAGCCCGCGGCGAGCCCGACCGCCCAGACCGGGAAGGCCGCGTACCGGTGGATCAGGAACGCCTGGACGGCCATCCCGAGGTGACTGCCGATCAGGAAGGCGTACAGCCACGGCTCGATCAGCCCGGGGCCGTTGACCCACAGCTGGACAAAGGGCGTCCACAGGCCGTACTTCAGCGAGCCGAAGAAAGCGAGCATGTGAAGCGGCTCGGCGACTCGTCCGAGCCCAAGCCGCCAGGCCGCGAGTGACAAGCCCACGTACAGCGTCGCGAGCGGGCTGACCGGGACCAGCGGCCAGGCGAGCACCGGCGTCGCCTGTAGCTGGGGCCAGTAGTACCAGAAGCCAAACACGGCGCCGACGACGTTGACGATCGCGATCGGCCAGGCCAGTCGGAGCCCAACGTTCTCGAGCCACTCCGGCAGCGGCGCCACGAGCCAGGGCAACCCCCGCGGCGCGGGCACGTCGGCGTCGACGACCGTCGCCAGCGCGGCGTCGATCCGCCGCCCGAGCCCCCCGACAGACCCCGAGCCAGAACCCATACCGACCGGTCGGGCGTCGCCAGCAAAACGGTTGTGCCCGCGAGCGACCAGGTTAAGTGGATCGACCACATACAACATTCCATGTCAGACACGACAGATCTCGAAGAGCTCCACCGCGGGACCGAACTCGTAAAACGCGGGTTCGCGAAGATGCAGAAAGGCGGCGTCATCATGGATGTCGTCGACGCACAGCAGGCCCGCATCGCCGAGGACGTCGGCGCCGTGGCCGTGATGAACCTCGAGGCGGTCCCGGCAGACATCCGCAAGCGCGGCGGCGTCGCGCGGATGGCCGCCCCGGCCTCGCTCGGAGAGATCATCGACGAGGTGTCAGTGCCCGTGATGGGCAAGTCCCGGATCGGCCACCGCAAGGAGGCGGAGATTCTCGAGGCAGCCGGCGCCGACATGATCGACGAGTCGGAGGTGCTTACGCCGGCGGACAACCGGTATCACATCGAGAAGCGAGAGTTCACAACCCCGTTCGTCTGTGGCGCGCGTAACCTCCAAGAGGCGTTGCGCCGGATCCGCGAGGGCGCCGCGATGATCCGCACCAAGGGTGAGGCCGGTACCGGCGACGTGAACCAGGCGGTCCACCACCAGCGCAACATCAAGTCCGCGATCCGGAAGCTCACCGGCATGAGCCACGAAGAGCGGGAAGCCTGGGCCCGCGAGCACGAGGCGCCGGTCGATCTGGTCCACGAGACCGCGGACCGGGGTCGACTGCCGGTGGTCAACTTCGCGGCCGGCGGGATCGCGACCCCGGCCGACGCCGCCCTGATGATGCATCACGGCTGTGACGGCATCTTTGTCGGCTCGGGCATCTTCGGCGCCGAGAATCCCCGGGCGATGGGCACCGCGATCGTCGAGGCGGTCAACAACTGGGACGATCCCGATCGCCTCGCCGAGATCGCGACCAACGCCGGCGAGGGTATGCAAGGCGACGCCAACGTCGATCTCCCCGAGGAAGAGAAGCTCCAGGGTCGGGGCGTCTGACGACGAGGCAGAAGGGCCAAGTTCGCCGCCCGTTTTCACTTTTGCATGTGGCCGTCGCCGATCCCTGCGACGGCGGTCTGGACGACGCTCGGAGAGCTCTCGCTCTCTGAGCGCCTCGCGGTGACCGCGGCGGCCGTCGCCGTCGCCGCCGCGCTCGTCTCGGTGTTGGTGCCGGCCGCGGGACGGCAGACTGCTGCCTTCGTCGACCGGCAGATGCCGCCGGGACGCCTGCGCCGGGTCGGCGAGCGACTCAGCGACTACGTCCCGACGACGCTTGGGGTCCTCTGGACCCGCTTGGTCCAGTTTGGCGTCGTCCTGGCGGCCGGACTCGTCGTCGTAACCGTCTGAGAGCAAGGCGAGACCGTCCGCGGGCTGGTGGCCGCCGTCGGCATCACTCCGGGGTTGCTCGTCCGGATCGTCATCACGGTGGGGCTCTTTTTTGCCGCGTCGATCGCCTCGAGCGTCTTCGTCGAGGCGGTCCACGGCTACAGCCGCGACGCAGCTGAGATCACCGAACATCAAGAGGAGATCGTCATCCGCGTCGGCAACGTCGCGATCCTCGTGTTGGCGGCGACGAGCGCGCTCACGCTGTGGGGCCAGGATCTCTCCGGGCTGTTGATCGGCGCCGGCTTCCTGGGGATCGTCGTCGGCATGGCGGCGAGACAGACGCTTGGGTCGATGATCGCGGGGTTCGTGTTGATGTTCTCCCGGCCGTTCACGATCGGTGACTGGGTTGAGATCGCCGACGACGAGGGGATCGTCACCAACATCACGATCATGAACACCCGGCTGAAGAACTTCGACGGCGAGACGATCGTGATCCCCAACGACGCGGTCACGGGCGCGGCGATCACGAACCGCAGCGAGCGGGGCCACCTCCGGATCCGGCTCGACATCAACGTCGATTACGAGACAGACCCGGACCGCGCCGAGGGGGTCGCGCTCGAGGCGATGGACGGCGTCGCGGCAATCGCGGACTCGCCCCCGCCACAGGCCATCCCGAAGCGGTTCGGCGACTCGGCGGTGGTGCTCGAGCTGCGCTTCTGGATCGACAACCCGACGCCGCCGGGACGCTGGCGGGCCATCTCGGCAGTCGTCGAGGCCGTGAAAGATGCCTTCGATCGCGAGGACATCAAGATCCCGTTCCCCCAGCGGGAACTCTCGAACCGACCAGCGGGTCAAGGGACCTTCCAGGCCGCCGACGCCCCCGACGAGGTCGAACCGCGGCCAGAGGACTGACCCCCGGCGACAGCACGACGATCCAGCTGAGGCGCTAGTACAGCCGCGCCCCGTTCCCGACGCTCGTCTGGTAGGCACGGGTGGCCACCCCGTTCTCCTCGAAGGCCTCGACGGTCGCCGCCGCAACCTGACGACGCTGGCCTTCCCGACAGGCGGCGACGACCCCCGGGCCGGACCCGCTCATCGTCGCTCCGGTGGCCCCAGCGGCGAGCGCCGCCTCGCGGGCCCGATCGTAGCCGGGAACGAGTTCGGATCGCGCCGCTGCGACGACCGAGTCGGCCATCCCCCGGCCGACCAGGTCGGGATCATCCCGACACATCCCGGCAACGAGCGTCGCCGCCCGACCGACGGTCTCGACCAGCTGGGACCGCTCGACGCGCTCTGGGAGCACCTCGCGGGCGTCACGGGTCGAGACCACCACTTCCGGGAGACAGACGACCAGGGGAATCTCTGCCGACACTCCGACGACGCCCGCCTCGGTCGCGGCGGTAAAGCCTCCGAGCAACGCCGGGGCGACGTTGTCCGCGTGGGCCACCCCCGAGACGGCCCGCTCGCCCTCGGCCGCGACGGAGACGAGCTCCTCGCGGGAGTGCCCCCGATCGTACAGCTCGTCTAGGGCAACGGCCGCGCCGGCCGCACTCGCCGCCGAGGAACCAAGCCCCGAGGCCGGTCGCACCCCTTTGTCGATCTCGATCCGTGCGGGCGCCTCGAGGGCCTCGGCGACGACCCCTGCGGTGTTCTCTGCGGGATCCTCCGGGATGTACTCGCTGCCGAGCCCGGTGACCGAGATCGTCGTCCGGTCGGCGCGCCGGGCGCGGATGATGTCGGCGGGCCCGCCGAGTGCGACGCCGAACACGTCGAAGCCGCTCCCGAGGTTCGCGCTGGTCGCCGGCGCCCGGACCGTCACCATGGCCTCGGCTTCTCCGACCGACCTCAAAAAGATAGCGCACCCGCCGACCGCCGCTGGATCTGTTCGGACGCCGCGCTCGGTGCCGCCGGTGACCGACGCGTTTTTTATGTCGGTCGCTAACTCCATCGCATGGACGGCGGCGACATGACCTTGGCCTTCGAGCTGTCGGCGCTGAAGGCCCTCGCCGATCCGGGGGAGGCGGTAACCGACGCCCGCCAGTGGACGAGCTATGTGGGAGTCGTCTCGAACGCCCCGACCTACGAGATCACGAACTTCACCCGCCAGTACCGAATCCGACAGGATTTCTTTTCCGGCCCGCAGGACCGGACCGAGAGTCTCGCACAGATCAGAGACCAGTTCGACACCGAACGGTACGTGCTCGTCGTGGGCCCCGACGGCGAGGACGGTACGGCGCCCCCGGGGTGGGAGGTGCTCGCGGTCGCCGACGCGGCCGACGCCGCCGGCTGGGCGCTGGGCGGCCGCTCCTCGACCGACGCGTCCGAGCCCGACCGCGAGGACTGGCCGTAGCTCCCGACGATGTCACCCCGATCGTCTCGCATCGAGCTCCCGTGCGGGCGACGGGTCGACCCCCACCGGTTCGACCTCGGAGCCGCGGAGTATGACTGTCCCTGTGGCGACGCCCACGCCGTGGTCACCGATGCCGACTCTCTTGACCGGTTTGTCCCCCCGGAGGTCGTCGACGCCCTCCAAGCGACCGTCGAGCCCGCCGACGAGCTCGAGACTTTTGCGACCCCCCACGTGCTCGCGATGGTCCAGGAGGAGTACCCCGACCGGATCGTGAGCGCCGATCTCGAGGACGCGGGCCAGGTCGGGTACGCCAGGGTGTGGGTCGCCGACTTCTCCGACCGACGACTCCACGAGGTGGTCGTCGAGCTGCTCGTCGAGCTGATGGATCACGCCGTCAGCCACGCCGACGACGAGGCTACCGACCGGTTCGAGCGCCAGCTGGCCACGTTCGACGCCGCCGCGTTCGTCGACGCCTACCGCGAGTAAACGGTTCCGTCCTCGTCGCTGGACCCGGCGTCGGCCTCGTCGCGACCGGTCGTTCGGGCGCTCGCGAGCAGGTCCGCGACTGGGGGTTCGTACTCGTAGCCAGGGATCGTCGTCTCGACGTATGTCCCCTCGACGTACTCGGCGATCGCTTTCGCGATCGCGGGCCCGCCCGGCGAGAGTCGGTAGGTAATCTTGAGGTGATCGTCTCCTCTTGTCACCGAAAACGCCTCGAGCTCTGGACGAGCGGGCAGCGCCCCCGGCGCGTCCTCGAGCCGGCGGCCGAGCGTGCGCTCCCAGTCTTCTCCGACGACCTCGCCGATCTCGTCTGCCGTCGCGGCCGCGAGCGTCGGCACCCGGACGGTGACCGTCGTCGTCTCCCCGTCTGGAACCGCCCGAACCGGGAACGCGACCGTCGTGAGCGCGTACCCCTCACCACCCTCGGCCGGCTCGAAGGCGTCGTGATCGTCGAATCTACCGCGTTCGGTTGGCATACTACGACTGTTGTCCCGCGAAAACATAAGTCCCGGAGTGCGAGGGCTGGGATTCGAACCCAGGAACCCCTACGGGAGCGGGTCTTAAGCCCGCCGCCTTTGACC
>CAYREK010000004.1:0-1949 GCA_964423305.1 uncultured Halobacteriales archaeon
ACGGCCCAACCTTTACAGTTTTATGTCCCGTTATGTAACGTATGGCCGACACAACCATTGGCCTGAACCACGATACAGTCGAACGGCTCAACGATCAGCGAGGCGACGGTTACCTCTCCCATGACGAGTACATCAACGGCGTCCTCGATGTGGTCCCGAGCATGGGGCAGATGGAGGAGGGCTGCACGTACTGTGGGAAGGACCCGCTTAACGAGTCACGCATCGAGGAATCCAACGGCGTGATACGGTGGTCCTTCCACGAGTACGACGACGACGAGTTTGTCGTGTCGAACTGGTACTGTTCTCCCGAGTGTGCAAAGAAGGCCGAAGACGAGGCCAAGGCACACGTCCCCAGACACCCGGACAAAGTTCTCGTCGGCGGGAAGGACGAGTTACGGGCCGAAGTCGAGGGCGCAACGTTTCTTCTCGGCGAAGGCGTCTTCGAGGCGGTCGCGGTCGGCCCCGACTGGCTCGTTCCGTCGACTTCGATCGGGCACACGCCCGCGTACGTCGGCGCGGCCGACCGGCTGATAGTCGAGGTGAACCGCGCCCAGCCGCTGGCGCTGGCCCGCGTCCACGACGTTCACGTTCGCGCGGCCCCCCCGAACCGGGAGCCGATCCCGCTTGCCGATCCGCTCGGCGAGACCGGCGGGCCGACGGTCCGGTTCGATCCCGACGCGCTCGCGGCGGTCGTCGAGACGGACCGCCCGGACGACCCCTACGAGTTCCGCGCGGTCTCCGACACCGACGAGGCGATCGCGGCGAACCTCGGCGCGTTCCTGGAGGCGGAACTCGACCGGAACCCGCTCCTCGAGGACGCGGTGAACATCCAGTTCGGCGTCGGGAGCCTCGGCAACGCGCTGATGGGCGCGCTCGCGGACGTCGAGTTCGGCGACCGCGACGTGGCGTACGTCGGCGAGGTCGTCCAGGACGGACTCCTCGACATGCTCGACACGGGCGACCTCCGCGGCGCGAGCGCCACGTCGCTGGCGCTGTCGAGCGAGGGGCAACACCGCCTGTTCGCCGACGTCGAGCGGTACGCCGAAGACGTCGTCCTCCGACCGGCCGACGTCTCGAACGCGCCCGAGCTCATCGACCGGTTCGGCGTCGTCGGCGTCAACAGCGCCGTCGAGGTCGACCTGTACGGCAACGCCAACGCGACTCACGTCCGCGGCACCCGCGTGGTCAACGGGATCGGCGGCGGCGGCGACTTCGCGCGCAACTGTCGGCTCGGCGTCGTCGCGCTGCCGTCGACGGCCGTCGGAGGCGACGTCTCCCGGATCGTCCCGCTGACGCCCCACGTCGACCACACCGAACACGACGCGAGCGTCGTCGTCACGGAACACGGCGTCGCGGACCTCCGCGGGCTCTCCCCCCGCGAGCGCGCCGCCGAACTCGTCGCGGTCGCGGACCCGTCGTTCCGCGACGACCTGAGCGCGTACCGCACGCGGGCGGCCGAGACGGGCGGGAACACGCCACACGATCTTCCGTCGGCGTTCTCGTGGCACTCGACGGACACGTAGTCGGATCGGCCACGTCCGTCCGAGCGGGCGCGACGCGGAGGCGTGATAAAATAAACTCGGATCGTAGTCAAACACCCGCTCTCGACCTCGCTACCGCGGGTTTCCCACGAACTGCGATACGTTTTTATGAGTTGGTAATGAGCGTTGACCCACATGGTAGATAGTGACCAACTGAACCGACGCGACGTTGTCAAGGGAGCGACCGCACTCGGTGTCGTCGGCCTCGCCGGCTGTTCAGGCGGCGACGGCGGCGACGAAAGCGACGAAAGCGACGACGGCGGAGCCGAGCACGACGGCGGTGACCCGGCGTGAGGACGCTCTCCGGCGTCGGGAGCACGCCGCTTGCGGGCGTCGGCGCGGCGCGCTGGTACCGCCCCGAGGCGGAGCTGACGCTCCCCGATCGACCCGAGTCGTCAGCGGTAGACG
>CAYREK010000004.1:1959-2342 GCA_964423305.1 uncultured Halobacteriales archaeon
GGCGGCGACGGCGACGACGGAAGCGACGGCGGCGACGGAAGCGACGGAAGCGACGGCGGCGACGTGACGATCACCATCGGCGGGACGTCGACCGGCAGCTCGACGCAGGCCGCCGGGCAGGCGCTCGCCCGCGCCGCCTCCCAGCACAGCGACTTCCTCAACGTCTCGGTCCAGGAGACGCAGGGGTGGACCGCGAACCTCTACGAGTTCGACAACGACCAGATCCCCGCGATGGGGGTCGACAACAACTCGCTGTCGAAGGCGCTCAACGACGAGGGCCCGTTCGCGGACGACCCGGTGGACACGCTGCCGGACCAGGGGTTCCTGTTCACGTCGCTGCAGATTCACTGGGTCGGTCTGGAGGGGAGCGGCGTCGAGTCCGT
>CAYREK010000004.1:2352-8768 GCA_964423305.1 uncultured Halobacteriales archaeon
CGCGAGGGCGGCTACGCGATCTGGCCGGTCCAGCCCGGTTTCGGGACCCGGCTGCTCACCGAAGAGATCCTCAAGGAGGCTGGGATGTGGGAGCCGAACGACATCCTCAACGTCGACACCGGCGACATCCCCGGTGCCGTCGAGGAGGGCCGCGTCGACGCGCTGGCGCTGTACGGCGCGAACGGCGTCAACCTCTCCGGCTGGTGTCAGGAGGTGGACGTGCGCAGCGGCGGCGGCCTGAACCTGCTCGAAGTGGACGACGAGTTCCGGCAGGTCATCGAGGACCACCCCGGCGCGATCTTAGAAGAGATCGAGCCGTACGGCTACGAGCAGGAGGTCACCGCCTACACCGACACGATGACGACTTGGTCGCTCGCCGGCCAGTGGGCGTTCAGCCCGGACATCCCGGCCCGCGCGACGCGGGAGGTCTGCCGGCTGGCGACCGAACACGAGGACACGCTCCGAGAGTCCGACCCGACGACGCTGGAGTACTCGCCCGAGGCGATGACCCAGACCGTGATCCCGGAGATCGACGTTCACGCCGGCGTGGCGAACTTCTTCGAGGAGAACGACGTGTGGGACGACTCCTGGAGCCGCGGTGACGAGTAAGGCGTCTCCGATCGACGCCGCCCGCGAGTAGCACCGTCCGCACGCACGCGAACCGCTCCGCCCGCGACACGCCCGCCTACCCTTTCGACGGATGGCCACAAACCCAGACACCCCGACCGATCCGACAGACCCGCCAGACGAGAGCCTGCTCGCAGACGAAGCGTCGCTCGACCTCGCGTCCGGAACCCGAGGCCGGAGACAGCTCCTGTTGTACCTCGTTTCGCTGCCGTTCTGGGCGGCCGTCATCTTCGTTCCGACGGTCGTCGCACCGGCGGTGCTCGGCGGCGAACTCGCGGCGACGGCGACCGAGCTGTCGACGACGGTCCTCGGGGCGGCCGGCGCGGTCGGCGTGGTCGGTGTCGCCGCGGCGATCCTGTGGCTCGGCGTCGGCATCGAAGAGCGGCTCCGGATGGCGCTTGTCGCCTACTCGATCCCCTTCTGGCTGATCGTCATGTGGTACTCGTACACTCAGCTTATGCCTCGCGGCCAGTACGCGGTCGCGTTCCTCGGCGGGATACTCGGGCTCTACGTCATCTCGGAGCTCGACGAGCCGCTGATCGAGGGCAACTGGGGCGAGACCGCGCTGCTCGTCGCCTCCGGGCTGATATCGCTCGGGACGAGCGGCTACCTCTTCCTCAACTACCAGTCGGTGGCCGTCAACACGGTCGGGCGCGCGACCGAGCCGCAGCTCGCGTTGGCGTTCGCGTTCACGCTCGCGATGATCTACCTGACGTGGCGGTCGTTCGGGATCACGTTCCTCGCGGTGGTGCTCATCGGGATCGGCTACGGGCTGGCGGGACCGCAGATGCCCGGAGCCTTGAGTCACGGCGGGCTCTCGCCCACCCGTATCCTGCGTATCCTCGTGGTGAGCGTCGACGGGTTCTTCGGCTTCCTCACGCGGCTCGTCGCGGCGTGGATCGCCTTGTTCCTGCTGTACGCCGGACTGTTAAAGGCGTACGGCGCCTTCGATCTCATCCTCCGGCTCGCGGTCCGGTCGGCGAAGTACGTCGACTCCGGGATCGCCCAGACGGCCGTCATCGCGAGCGCGGTCATCGGCTCGGTCAACGGGAGCCAGACCGCGAACGCGGGGATGACCGGCTCGTTCACGATCCCGCTGATGAAGAAAAACGGCGTCAAACCGGAGACCGCCGGCGGCATCGAGGCGGTCGCCTCGACCGCCGGGCAGGTGCTCCCGCCCGTGATGGGCGCGGGAGCCTTTATCATGGCGTCGCTCATCACCGGCGTCACGTACGTCGACGTCATCGTCGCCGGGCTGATCCCGGCGGCGGTCCTCGTCGTCTCGATCGCGATGGCCGTCCACTACGTGGCTGCCCCGCAGATCGACGACCCGGAGATGGGCGGGCTGATCGGCGACGCCATGAGCCGGCGGGCGATCGCCCTCGAATCGGTGAAGTACGGCGTGCCGCTTCTGGTGTTGATCTACATCCTCGGCGTGCTTCAGTTCACCGTGATGACGGCCGCGTTGTACACCGCCCTGTCGATGATCGCCTTCGGGATCGGGATCCCGCAGGTCCAGGCGTTGCTCGACGGCGAGAGCAACCGCGAGGCGCTCGTCGACACGCTCGAACAGACGGTCGACGGCTTCCGCGAGGGCGTCGTGGTCGTCGCGCCGGTGACGATCATCCTCGCGGCGATCAACGGCGTCGTCGACATCCTGATGGCGACCGGCGTCCCCACCGCCATCTCGCTTACGCTGCTCGATCTGTCAGGCGGCATCGCGATCGTCGCGTTCGTGCTCGCGATGATCATCTGTATCATCCTCGGGCTCGGCATGCCGACGACGGCCGCGTACACCGTCGTTGCGCTGCTCGTCGCGCCGACGCTTATCAGCCAGTTCGCGGTGCCCGAGTTCGCGGGCCACTTCTTCGTCTTCTACGCCGCCATCCTGGCGGGGCTGACGCCGCCGATCGCGACCTGCGTCGCCGTCACCTGCGGCATTTCGGGCGGCGGGTTCTGGGGGAGCTGTAAGGAGGCGTTACGCATCTCCGCGCCGCTTTTCGTCCTCCCGTTCGCCTTCGTCTACCACCCGGAGCTCGTCTCCGGCGTCTTCGATTACGCGTCGCTGTCGGCCGGCGCTCTCGCGCTGCTCGGTTCGATCGCTATCATCCACGGGATGAACTACCGGTTCGCGTTCGGGCGCGGCCGGACCTACGGGCTGCGCGCCGCGTTCTTCGTCGCCGGCGTCCTGGCGATGGTCCACCCGACCCAGCTCGTGCAGGTCGGCGCGCTCGCGGCCGTCCTCGTGTTGTACGTGCTCCAGACGGTGATCGGACGGCCGAACCCGCTCCGCGCGCTCCGCGGTGCGGCCGGCACGCTGTCCAACCGGAAGCGGTAACGCCCCCGCTGTCGGTCCCCCGCGGGGTCGACGCCGCGGCCGATTGCCGGGAGGCGACGGGTTATAGGTCGGGACGTGGTTCTGCCGGTGGATGGATAGCTCCTACTGGCGGACCGTCTCGCTCGTGACGCTCTGGCAGGTCTCCGCGAGCGTCTGTTACTACGCCGTCTTCGCCGCGACGACGTTCTTCCGCGACGCGTTCGGGCTGTCCCGGCTGCAGGTCGGGCTCGTCGTCACGACGCTCACGCTCGGATACGCGCTGTTTCTCCTGCCGGTCGGCGCGATCACCGACCGCGTCGGCGAGCGCCGCACCCTCTCGTTGGGCCTCGTCGGCCTCGCCGCCGGGGCGGTGTTCGTCGCCGGCGCACCCTCCTACGCGCTGCTTTTGCTCGCGGTGTTCCTGCTCGGCTCGGTGTACAGCACCGCGATGCCGGGGACGAACAAGGCCGTCTACGACGGCATCCAGCCCGGGCGACAGAACACCGCGATGGGGATCAAACAGGTCGGCGTCACCGGCGGGAGCGGCGTCAGCGCCCTGCTCGTCACCGGACTCGCGGGCTACCTGTTCTGGGAGGCGGGCTTTCTGATCGCCGCGGGGCTCGGGTTCGCCGTCGCCGTCGCCTTCGCCGTCCTCTATCGCGGTGCCGACGGCGGGCCGACGAGCCCGCCGGATTTCCGCGGACTGACGCGCAACCGCCCGTACGTCCTTCTCGTCGCCGCCGGGCTGTTCCTCGGCGCGATGCTTTTCACGACGACCGGGTACACCGTCCTCTACGTCGAGGAGTTCGTGGGCGCTCCGGTCGCGTTCGCGGGCGCCGTCTTGGCCGTGGTCCAGCTGTTCGGCAGCGCGGGACGCCTGCTCGGCGGGTGGCTTTCCGACCGGCTCCCCGGCGACCCGCAGACCCGCATCGGCGGTATCCTGCTCGTCCAGACGGCCGCGAGCGCGGCGCTTTTCCTCGCCGTCGGCCGCACCGCGACGCCCACCGCGGCCGCGGTCGGGTTCGCCGTCCTCGGGTTCTTCGCGCTGGGGTTCACCGGCGTCTACTACTCGTGTATGGCGACGCTCGTCCCGGCCGACCAGATGGGGAGCGCGACCGCGGGCTGTCAGCTCGCGCTGACGTCCGGCGCGCTGTTCGCGCCGCCCGCGTTCGGTCACCTCGCGGACACCCTGAGCTACCGAGCCGGCTGGACGCTGCTCGCCGGACTGTGTGTCGTCGCCGCGGTCCTCGTGGTCGCCGTCGTCCTGAGCGACCCGCCGGTCGGCGAGCCGGCGATGGTGGAGTGACCCCGCGACCTCGGGGAGCTCTCGACCGCCGTCGCCGTCCGTCCCGGCCGGCCGTCCCGACCGCCGCCATCCCGGCAACCCCGGCACCGACCACCGAGACTATGCCACGACCGCGAGAACGCCGACTCGATGGACGCCACCGAGCGACGGATCGTCGGATTCACAGCGGGGTCACACGCGCTCGTTCACACGTACGAGCTCTCGATCCCGATCCTGCTTACGGTGTGGGTCGGTGAGTTCTCGACGACCGCGGCGGTGCTCGGTGCCGTCGCCACCGTGGGATACGGCCTGTTCGGCGTCGGGGCGCTCCCCGGCGGCATTCTGGTCGATCGCTTCGGGTCGAAGCCGCTGATCCTCGCGTGTCTCGCGGGCATGGCGGGGTCGTTCCTGCTGGTGAGCGCCGCGCCCACGCTCCCGGTACTCGCCGCGGCGATCGCCGTCTGGGGGGTCACCGCGAGCGTGTATCACCCCGCGGGGCTGTCGCTGCTCTCGAAGTCCGTCGACCGGCGCGGGGCCGCCCTCGGATACCACGGGATCGGGGGGAACCTCGGGATCGCGCTCGGCCCGCTGGCGACCGCGCTGCTGCTTTTGACGTTCGACTGGCGGGTCGTCGCGGCGGCGCTCGCGGCACCCGCGGCCGTCGTGGCCGCGTACGGCGTCACGGTCAGCGTCGACACCCCGCCGGCCGACGCCACGGATCCGGCTCCCGACGGCGGTGACTCGGAGGCCGCCGACGGTGACGAGGGGGGCGACGCGAAGAGAGCGGTCTCGCTGTCGTCGATCGCCGACGACACCCGCGTCCTGCTCGCGGGCGGGTTCCTGCTCGTGTTCGCGTTCGTCACGTTCAGCGGGCTCTACTACCGCACGTTCCTCACGTTCCTGCCGGACCTGCTCGGCGACGTGCTCGGCGAGCTCGTCGACGTGGAGTTCGTCGACCCGGAGCGCCCGTACGCGGAGGCGTTCGACGTCGGCCGGTACCTGTACGTCGCGGTGCTTTCCGTCGGGGTGTTCGGCCAGTACCTCGGCGGCCGGCTCGCCGACCGCGTCCCGCCGGAGCGGGGACTGATCGCTCTGATGGCCGTTCTGGCCGCTCTCGCGTTGCTTTTCGTTCCCGCGACCGGCGGCACCGAGACGTTTCTCGCGGTCTCGCTCGCGCTCGGGGTCGCGCTCTTCGCCGTCCAGCCGCTCTCGCAGGCGACGGTGGCGGCGTACTCTCCGGACGGGGCGCGCGGCATCTCGTTCGGCTACACCTATCTGGGGATATTCGGCGTCGGCGCGCTCGGCGCGACGCTCGCGGGGACGGTCCTCACCCGCGCCGGACCGCGGGAGCTGTTCGTCGTGCTGGCCGTCGTCGCGACGCTCGGCGCGCTCGCTGCGGCGGCCGTCTCGCGGTACGCGACGCGGCGCGACTGACGCCCGACGGCTCGGCGCGTCCCCGGAACCCACGCGTCCGACCGCAGCGCCCGGACCCGAAACCGGTGTTTAAATCGGCCCGCGATCAACCACGCGATATGTATCACGTCCTGTTGCCCATCGACGTCGAAACGGACCGCGCCCGCTCGCAGGTCGAGGTTCTCGAATCGCTCCCGGTCGACCGCGACGGCGTCCGAGCGACGACGCTACACGTGTACGAGTCGGTCGACGCGCCGGCCGACGAGGCCGGCTCGGCGATCATCGACGAGATCAACGAGTCGATCGCGGATCTCAGGGGGACTCCGGAGTCGCTGACGGCCGTCGAAGCCCGGCTCGACGACCTCGGGATCGACTACGACCGCGAGCTCCACGTCGGCGACCCAACCGAGGCGATCCTCGCCGTCGCGGTCGACCGCGACGTCGACGCCGTCGTGCTCGGCATGCGGAAGCGCTCGCCCGTCGGGAAGGCGCTGTTCGGCAGCGTCAGTCAGGCGGTCCTCCTCAACGCGGACCGGCCCGTCATCGTCGGGAAGCCGTCCGACGACGCGTAACGGTCCGGCTCACTGCTCCGAGCTCTCGTCTCCCCCGTCGTCGTGGTCGGCGTCGTGCTCACTTTCGTCGTCGTGCTCACTTTCGGCGTCGTCTTCGCCGTCGTCGTCGTGGTCACTTTCGTCGTCGTGGTCGGCGTCGCTTTCGTCGTCGCCAGGCTCCTCCTCGTCGTCGCTCTCGGCCCCGTCGTCGCCCGTCGCGTCG
>CAYREK010000004.1:8868-28160 GCA_964423305.1 uncultured Halobacteriales archaeon
GTCGCCAGGCTCCTCCTCGTCGTCGCTCTCGGCCCCGTCGTCGCCCGTCGCGTCGACGTCGATCGTCACCGGGCCGCCCTCGGCGGGGTCCGCCGCGGTCGCTTCGCCGCTCCCGTGTTCGACGTTGCTCCCGTGTTCGGCGTCTGTGTCGTGTGCGACGCGGTCCGTTTCGCCCAGCGCGTATCCGAGCGCGTACCCGGCCGACCCGCCGACGAGCGCCCCGATACCGGCACCGATCGGCCCGCCGCGAGCGCCGAGAACGGCTCCGGTGAACCCGCCGATGGTCGCGGCGCGTTCGGCGTCTCGCCCGGGGTCGCCGGTGCGCTCGGGCGGGTCAGTCGTCTCGACGTCGTCGTCTCCGTGTTCCATACCCCACGTTGGAGCCGGAACGGCCTATATCTCTCGCCGTCTCGACCCCTGTCGCCCTCGGCCAGACACTCCGACCCGTCGGCCCGCCTCGGCGCTTCGGTCAGGCCGTGTGCGCCGCCGCCTCGGAGTCCTCGACGACCTCGATCCCGCGGTTGTTGACCGCGTGCTGGTCGAGCCCCTGCTCTTCGAGGAACTGCTTGTAGAGCCGTTCCGCGGTCTCGCCGTCTTTCTGTTTGTCGCTGGCGCGGTCACACAGCTCGATCAGGTTCTCTGGCACGTCGTTCTCGTGGACGATCCAGTGGTTGATCGTGTCCGACAGACGCCGGATAGGCGACGTGAAGTGGCCGTAGATGTCGAAGTTGAGCGCGTGGTGGCCGCCGAACGGGTCGTTCATGTACTTCGCCCGGGGCATCACCTTCATCACCGCCCACTGGATGTCATCAAGCTGGCGTTCCGGGGCCTCCTCCAAGGTGGCGTTGACGGCCTTTCGGGGCTCGTCCCACTTGGCCGCGGGCACCGAGACGCCCTCGAGGTCCTGGATCTCCTGGAGGGCCTCGCTCCACTTCTCGGGGGCGGGCTGGGGGTGGACCCGGTACATCGCCTCGACGCCGCGGTCCCACATCAGCTCGTGGGTGACCGCTTTGTTCGCCTTCAGCATCGACTCCTCGATGATGGTGTGTGCCCGGTCTCGCCGGGGATTTAATACGAGCGAACCGTCGGCCTTGCGCTGGTCGTGCATCTGGTCGGTCAGCTCCCAGACGAGCTGGACCTTCTCGCCGAGATTGCCGGTTTCGGCTTCGAGGTGCTCCGCCGCGGCCGCCGGATCGTCGAGGACGGCCTCGCAGTCGGTGTAGGTCAGCCGGGCGTCGCTTCTGATCACCGACTTGTAGATCTCGATGGTCTCGTAGCTCAGATCGTCCTTATCGAGGTGCATCTCGACGGTGTGGGCCAGCCGGTCCTCGTGGGGGACCAGCGAACAGACCGTCTCCGCGAGCACCGCCGGGAGCATGTGGACGGTGTAGCCGGGCAGGTAGACGGTGCTTGCTCGCCGTCTGGCGCTTTCCCACATCGCGGTGTCGGGGGCGACGTAGTGGGTGACATCGGCGATGTGTACCCATAAGACGTACTCCTCGTCTCGCTCCTCGACCGACAGGGCGTCGTCGAAGTCCTGGGCGTCGACCGGGTCGGTCGTCCAGGCGGTCAGCTCGCGCAGGTCCCGGCGCTCGTCGAGTTCTGCCTGGATTTCCTCGTCGATGTCCTGGCTTCGTTGCTCGGCTTCCGCCTGCACCTCTTCGGGGAACTCGTCTGGAATCTCGAATTTCTCGAACAGCTCCTCGCGCTTGTTCTCGAGGTGTCGGGCCAGCTCCGGCGAGACCTCGACGGGTCCCTGTCCCTCCGGAGTGCCTTGTGCTGCTTGACTGTCGCTCATGGGATCAGTAGGTGGAGCCGGTGGTTAGCAGTTGTGGTCGTCCCCCCGCGGCCGCCCCGTCGTCAGGTTCATGACAGCCCGCCCCGTACATTCGGCCAGCGGATGAGGCGCGATAACTTCACGACAGCACTGACCGACGCTGCCCCAGACGACCCCACGCTCCGTATTGCGTACGACGGACCGGCCGGCGATCTCGCCCGGCGGCTCACGGACCGCTCGGAGACACTCTACGCGGCCGCCGATGTCGACGCCGCGTTCCGACTCACCGATCCGGTCGAAGAGCCGGACGCGACGGGCGTCCTCAGCCTTAGCCACCGCGTCACCGGCGAGTTCCTGCTCGAAGCGAACGCTCCGGCCGGACAGGTTCTCGATCTGATCGCTGCGGCCCGAGACGGCGAGGAACAGTCATACACCGTCCGCATTGAGGCCGACGGCGTCGACACCGAGAGCACCGACGCCGCCGCGGGGGTTGACGCCGACGACTCGGGACTCTCCTATGAGTTCCAGGCGCTGTTCGTCTACGACACGAGCGGCGAACTGCTCCGACAGCACAGCCTCATCCCTTCGGGCGTCGAAATCTGACCAGACAGGTTCGCGTCAACCCGAACGCTTATTCGCCGCTCGCCCGACTCTGAGCCATGCAGATCGCAGTACTCGGCGGCACCGGCGATCTCGGCGAGGGACTGGTGCTCCGGCTCGCGCCCACCGGGATCGACCTGACCGTCGGCTCCCGGGACCCGGAGCGGGCGACAGACAGTGCCGCGGCCTACGAGGCGACGCTTGCAGAGCACGGCGTCGACGCGTCGATCGGTGCGGCGGTCAATCCGGCGGCGACCGCCGACGCCGACGTGGTGATCGCCGCGGTGCCGGCCTATCACCTCGCAGAGACGATCGAGTCGATCGCCGACGAGCTGGAGGATGCCGTGTTGGTCTCGCCGGCCGTCGGGATGCGCCGTGGCGACGACGGACTCCAGTACAACCCTCCAGCCGCCGGGAGCGTCACCGAGCTCGCGGCCGGTGCAGCTCCCGACGATACGCCCGTCGTCGGGGCGTTTCACAACCTGGCGGCGGGCCGGCTCGCGGACTTAGACGCCGAGTTGGGCTGGGACGTTCCGGTCGTCGGCGACGAGCCCGCGAAGGCGACGGTTCTCGAGCTGCTCGAGCCGGTCGAGGGGCTCCGCGGGCTCGACGCCGGCGGGTTGAGCCACGCCGCCGAGATCGAGGCGCTCACGCCGCTTTTGATCACGCTCGCCGAGCAAAACGACGGACTCGCGGATCTGGGCGTCCGGTTTGTATAGAAGGAAGCGTTCGGCGCTCGTCTGAGCCGTTAGGCCTCGGCGCCGGCCTGTGCCTTCTCGAAGGCGTTCGCGATATCGCCGGCCTGGGTGACGCCAACGAACCGGTCGACGATCCCCTCCTCGTTCTCGACGACTAAGGTCGGCAGCGACCGGACCTGGTACTCGTTTGCGATCTCTTGGCGCTCGTCGACGTCGATGCGCTCGAACTCGACGCCCTCGTACTCTGCCTCGAGCTCCTCGAGAATCTGCTCTTGGCTCTTGCAGGGCCCACACCAGTCGGCGTAGAAGTCCTTGATCGTGACTGCCATATTTACGATAGGCGGGCGGTCTAGATAAGGATTGTGACGCCCTCCAGGGCGGGGTTCGGCGGACGACTCGCTGGGGCGGTCGGTCTCTGCGCTCGGCCGTCTCGTCTGTCAGGAACAGACGCGAGGGAAGATCGCGTCCCGTGGGGGTGCGGGCGGCGTGCCCGCGATCGACGTGCGAGGGAAGGGATTTGAACCCTTGGACCCCTTCGGGAGCGGATCTTGAGTCCGCCGCCGTTTCCAGGCTTGGCTACCCTCGCACGACTGTTCCTTTCGGATCGTCCGGATTGAATTCTCCGGTTTCGGTCTCAGTCCAAGTGTCTCTCGAAGGCCTCGAACCGATCGCGCCACTCCGCGGGCAGCGCCCGGCTCTGGCCGCTCTGTCGGTCGATGCGGACCTGCGTCGACCGGGCGGTCGCGACGAGCTCGTCGTCTGCGTGTAGTTCGAACCGCATCTCGAAGCTCGTCTCGCCCACGTCGGTCACCGCGGCGCCGGCCCGTACCGTCGTCCGGCCGGCGATCGGTGCGTGAAATTCGACGGTAAGCTCCGCGATGACGATCGAGAGGTCCCTGGGCGTCTCGGCGTCTAAGACTGTCGTCAGGTACGCGAGCCGGGCCTGCTCGACGTAGGTCGCGTAGACGGCGTTGTTGACGTGGCCGTAGGTGTCTAAGTCTCTGTACCGAACTGCAATCTCAGTCTCAAAGGTCGGCGTCGGGTCGGTCACGATCGAGCGTTCGACGCTCGGGGCCGTCCCTCTGTCGACCTCGGATTCTCGTGTTTACTCGTCGGGCTCGAAGTCGAGCGCGGCGGAGTTGATGCAGTAGCGCTTGCCGGTCGGTTCGGGACCGTCGTCGAAGATGTGCCCGAGGTGGCCGCCACAGTTCGCACAGACGGCCTCGGTCCGGCGCATGCCGTTGCTCGTATCGACTTGGGTTTCGATGTTGCCCTCGTCGTAGGCGTCCCAGAAGCTCGGCCAGCCCGAGCCCGAGTCGAATTTCTGCTCCGAGTGAAACAGCTCGGTCCCACAGCCCGCACACGTGAACTGACCGTCCTCCTCGATGTCGAGTAAGTCGCCGCTGAACCGCGGTTCGGTGTCGGCCTCGCGCAAGATCCGGTACTCCTCCTCAGTGAGGATCTCCTCCCAACGCTCTTCAAAGTCGGGAACGTCCTGCTGGCTCATGCATATACATGATCATGGAGGCGTATAACGCTGGCTGTCCGGCCTCCTCCAAGCGATCGGTCCCGCAAGCGCCCGCACACGACACAAAACGACCGTGCGGTATCGATGTGTTTAAACCGACCGGCCAACCAGTTACAAACAGAATCGTGTAGGGGGTCCGCCCCGAGTCCGCCCCGGCGGGCGCGAGTTTGGCCCGCGGTGCCGGCAGACACCAAGACAGCAGTGTCGTGGTAGCCAAGTGGCCCAAGGCGCATGGTTGCTAACCATGTGGCGTAATGCCTCCGGGGTTCGAATCCCCGCCACGACGTCTACCAGCCATGAGCGCAGACCAACCAGACGCGGACGAAGACGACGACCTGCAGTACTTCGTCCGCATCGGACGGACCGACCTCGACGGCACCAAGTCAGTCGAGCGGTCGCTGATCGAGATGAACGGCATCGGCCGGCGAGCCGCCCGCATCATTGCCCAGAAGGCCGGCGTCGATCGGACCGCTACCTTCGGCGCCCTCGAGGAGGAGACGATCGACGAGATCGTCACCCTTGTCGAGGAGTTCGCCGAAGAGGTGCCCGTCTGGCTGGCCAACCACCGCAACGACTTCTTCGCGGGCGAGGCCACCCACGAGATCGGCAACGAGCTCGAGTTGACCCGTCGACAGGACATCAACCGGATGAAGATGATCGACTCGTACAAGGGTGTGCGGCACAAGCGCGGCCAGAAGGTCCGCGGCCAGCGCACCAAGTCCACCGGCCGGACCGAGGGCACGATCGGGGTCAACGTCGAGGCGATCCAGGAAGAAGCCGCCGAGGCGGCGGAGGAAGAGGAGTAAGATGGCACTCGGAAACAACACTACGTCCTACGAGACGCCCAACCACCCCTACCAAGGCGAACGGATCTCCGAGGAGATCGGCCTGGTCGGGCAGTACGGCCTGAAGAACAAAGAGGAGCTCTGGCGGTCCCAATCAGAGCTGCGGTCCTACCGCCGCGAGGCCCGCCGGCTGCTCGGCCGCGGGACCGGCGGCGGCGAGGAGTTTCTCGCCCGGCTGCGTCGGATCGGGCTCTTAGAAGACGACGACGGACTCGACGCCGTGCTGGCGCTTGATGCGACCGACATCCTTGAGCGGCGGCTCCAGACGATCGTCTACCGGAACGGCTACGCGAACACGATCGACCAGGCCCGGCAGTTCATCTCCCACGGACACATCACCGTCGGCGACCGCCGGGTCCGGGTGCCCTCCTACACCGTCGACGCAAGCGAGGAGGAGACCGTCGGCTTCGAGGACACGTCGCCGATCTCGGACGAACTGCACCCCGAGCGCGCGGAGGAGTAACCCATGGCAGACACAGACACAACTTGGGGCATCGCCCACGTGCACGCATCGTTCAACAACACGATCATCACGATCACCGACCAGACCGGCGCGGAGACGATCGCCAAGTCCTCCGGCGGGACGGTCGTCAAGCAAAACCGCGACGAGGCCTCGCCGTACGCCGCCATGCAGATGGCAGAAACCGTCGCCGAGCAGGTCAAAGCCGAGGGCATCGACGGCGTCCACGTCCGGGTTCGCGGCCCCGGTGGCAACCAGCAACAGAGCCCCGGTCCGGGCGCCCAGGCGACGATCCGCGCGCTGGCCCGGTCGGGACTGGAGATCGGCCGCATCGAGGATGTCACGCCGATTCCCCACGACGGTACCCGCGCGGCGAAAAACGCGGGCTTTTGACCATGGCCGAGTACGATGTCGAGTTCGTCGAGCGCGGCGACCAGGAAGCGCGGTTTGTCGTGCGCCCGATCACGCCGGCCTTTGCAAACGGTATCCGGCGGGCGATCATCGCGGACGTGCCCACGCTTAGCGTCGACACCGTCCGGGTGATCGAGAACTCGAGTGTCATGTTCGACGAGCAGATCGGACTCCGTCTGGGCCTGGTACCCCTGACCACGCCCCCAGGCGAGTTCGAGATCGGCGACACGGTGACGCTGGCGCTCGACGTGACCGGCCCCGACACCGCCTACTCCGGCGACATCGTCTCGCCCGAGCCGGACGTCGAGCCGGCCGAGGAGGGAATTCCGATCATCGATCTGAAAGAGGGCCAGCGCCTCGAGGTCGAGGCAGAAGCCACCCTGGATCGCGGCCGTGAACACGCCAAACACCAGGGCGGGGTCGCGGTCGGCTACCGACACCTCCAGCGGGTCGAAGTCGTCGGCGACCGCGGGGAGTTCGCCGACGAGGACCCGCAGATCCTGCGGGGGGTTATCGAGGAGGCCGCCGCCGAGCACGCTGCCGGCGACGCGACCGACGGCGAGTTGGTCCCGACCGAGCGGTTCGGGAACGACCTCACCGAGCGGTACCCGGGCAAGGAACTGGCGGTCTCGGACGTTGAGGATGCCTTTGTTTTTGATGTCGAGACCGACGGCTCGCTTACGATCGACGAGCTCGTCATCGAGGCCGTCGGCAGTATCGAGTCCCGGGCGAGCGAACTCAAACGGAAGGTGCAGCTGTAAGATGGTCCGGGATTCCCCGCGCCGCGCAGAGACCGAAAGGAGTTTGGGGAATCCACCGGAACAGAGAGACGCGTGCAGGGATAGCCAAGTCAGGTCAACGGCGCAGCGTTCAGGGCGCTGTCCCGTAGGGGTCCGCAGGTTCAAATCCTGCTCCCTGCACTTTTTGGGAGGTAGGTCATGAGCAAGACAAATCCACGACTGACGAGCCTTATCGCCGACCTGAAGTCGGTCGCGCGAGCGGACGGCGGCGATGTCTGGAGCGATGTCGCCGAGCGCTTAGAGAAACCCCGGAGTACCCACGCGGAGGTCAACCTGGGGCGGATCGATCGCTACGCGCGCACAGACGAGACTGTCGTCGTTCCCGGAAAGGTCCTCGGCAGCGGCGTCCTCCAGACGGAGGTCACCGTCGCGGCCGTCGACTTCTCGGGCACGGCGGAGACGAAAATCCAACAGGTCGGCGAGCCGATCCGTCTCGAACAGGCACTCGAAGACAATCCCGAGGGATCGAACGTGCGGGTGATCCGATGAGCGCGAGCTTCGATCCCGATGTCGTGATCGACGCCCGGGACTGTGTCGTTGGCCGGGTCGCCTCGGAGGTGGCCGAGCGCGCGCTCGACGGCGAGCGCGTCGCCGTGGTCAACGCAGAGCGGGCCGTCATCACCGGCCGGGAAGAACAGATCAAAGACAAGTACAAACAGCGCCGCGAGCACGGCTCCGATCGAGGCCCGTACTACCCGAAACGGCCCGATCGGATCTTCAAGCGCTCGGTCCGGGGAATGGTGCCGTACAAGCGCCCGCGGGGCCGGGAGGCTCTCGAGAACGTCCGGGCCTACGTCGGCAATCCCTACGATGAGGAGACCGAACTCATCGAGGACGCCTCGCTCGACCGGCGCTCGACGATCAAGTTCGTCTCGCTGGGCGAGATCAGCGACACGCTCGGAGCAAACGTCACATGGTAACGAACACATCCGGTAAAAAGAAGACGGCGATCGCGCGCGCAACAGTCAGAGACGGCACCGGCAAGATCCGGATCAACACCCGGCCGGTCGAGCTGGCCGATCCGGAGACGGCCCAGCTGAAGATGACCGAGCCGTTCCGGGTCGTCGAGACGGACTTACGAGACGAGGTCGACATCGACGTGACCGTCGAGGGCGGCGGCGTCATTGGTCAGGCAGATGCCGTCCGGACTGCCATCGCCCGCGGGCTCGTACAACACACCAACGACGCCGAGCTCCGGGACGCGTACATGGCCTTTGACCGGTCGCTGCTGGTCAACGATGTTCGCCAGAGCGAAGCCAAAAAGTGGGGCGGCCCCGGTGCTCGGGCCCGCTACCAGAAATCCTACCGGTGATTCATCCATGATGGTACCAGTGAGATGTTTCACGTGCGGTCGCGTCATCGGCAGCGACTGGGAAGAGTTCAAGGCCCGCACCCGCGAGGCCGAGGACCCCGAAGATCCCGAGAAGGTCCTCGACGAGATGGGCGTCGACCGACACTGCTGTCGGCGGATGCTTGTCTCGCACAAGGACCTCGTCGACGTCGTGGCACCGTACCAGTGATGGTCCGAGACAACCGCTACGAGAAAGCCCGGATCCTGGGGGCTCGCGCCCTACAGGTCGCCTACGGCGCACCGGTGTTGGTCGATACCGAGCAGTCAGAGCCGATCCTCATCGCCGCCGAGGAGTACGACGCGGACGTGCTGCCCTTTACTGTCCGACGGGGCGATCACCAGTGACGCTGGTCACGGATCTCGGCCTGCGGCGGGTGCTCGATTCCCGGGGCGACCCGACTGTCGAGGCCGAGATCCGGACCGAAAACGGCGGTCTCGGTCGGGCACAGGCTCCCTCTGGGGCGAGCACCGGCGCCTACGAAGCCGTCGAGCTGCCGGCCGGGGAGGCGATTGCCGCCGCCCGCGAGTACGCGGTCCCGCGGCTGGTCGGCGAGGTGTACGCCGGCGACCAGCGGGCGGTCGATCAGGCCCTTCGGGCGGCCGACGGCACCGAGCAGTTCTCGACGATCGGGGCAAACAGCGCGGTCGCGATCTCGATGGCGGCCGCACACGCTGCCGCCGACGTGTTGGGCGCGCCACTGTTTCAACACCTCGGGGGCACCTTCCGCGGCGAGACGCCGGTGCCGCTGGGCAACGTGCTCGGCGGAGGCGCCCACGCGGCCGGCGGCCCAGATATCCAAGAGATGCTCGCCGTTCCCGTCGGCGCGCCCTCCGCCGAGGAGGCCGTCTTCGCGAACGCCGCCGTCCACGCGGCCGTCGGCGACCGGCTCGCCGACCGCGGGCTCGCGCCCGGCCTCGGCGACGAGGGGGCCTGGGCGCCTGCGATCGACGACCGGACGGCACTTGCGGTGGTCGCCGCGGCGGTCGAGGCGGTTTCCGAGGAGGTCGGCTTCGAGATCGGCCTCGGTGTCGATGTCGCGGCTACCGAGCTGTACGACCCCGAGGCCGAGCGGTACCGGTACGGAGATCGAACCCGGGATACCGACGAGCAGCTGGCCTACATCGTGGAGCTGATCGACGACCACGACCTGCTGTACGTCGAGGATCCGTTCGCCGAGGAGGCTTTCGCGGCGTTCGCGGCCCTCGGTGACCGGACCGGCGAGGCATTGATCTGCGGCGACGACCTGTTTGTTACCGACGCCGGCCGGATCGAACGCGGCGTCGAGCAAGGCGCGGCAAACAGCGTCTTGATCAAGCCCAACCAGGTCGGGACCCTCTCGGGAGCGGTCGACGCGATCGAGCTGGCGACCCGAGCCGGGTACACGCCGGTGGTCTCACACCGCAGCGGCGAAACGACCGACGCGACGATCGCACACCTCGCCGTCGCGACCGGCGCGCCGTACATCAAAACCGGCACCGTCGGCGGCGAGCGCACCGCGAAGCTGAACGAACTCATCAGGATCGAACGCAACACATGAGCGAACGCGACACAGACGACCCGGAGGACTCGGCGGCCGCGGAGACGGCCGCAGAGGCGGCCGGGACCGACACCGACGCAGCGACCGCCGGCGACGAGCCGGCCGAACAGACCGACACGACCGACGACGAGCCGACCCTCGACGAGGACGTGCTCGGCGACGAGGAGGCAGACCTGTTGATCCCCGTCGAGGAGTACCTCGGTGCCGGCGTCCACATCGGTACCCAGCAAAACACCACGGACATGGACCGGTTCATCCACCGGGTCCGGACTGACGGGCTGTACGTGCTCGATGTCTCCCAGACAGACAGCCGGATCCGGACCGCAGCGGAGTTTCTGGCCGGCTACGACCCCGAGCAGATCCTGGTCGCGTCCTCGCGCCAGTACGGCCGGTACCCCGCCGAGCAGTTTGCCGACGCCGTCGGCGCCCGCGCCCGGACCGGCCGGTTCATCCCAGGGACGCTCACCAACCCCAAGTACGACGGGTACATCGAACCCGACGTGGTGGTCGTCACCGACCCGATCGGCGACTCCCAGGCGGTCACCGAGGCGATCACGGTCGGCATCCCCGTCGTCGCGATGTGTGACTCGAATAACACGACGAGCAACGTCGACCTGGTCGTTCCGACCAACAACAAAGGCCGCAAGGCGCTGTCGGTGGTCTACTGGCTGCTCGCAAACGAGACCCTCGACCAGCGGGGTGCAGACCCCGCCTACGCGCTCGAGGATTTCGAGAGCGCGATCTGACCGGGCACCGTCGACCCGTATCAATACGTCCTGATACGTGTTGAATTTCTCATGAGTGACACGCTCGCAAACGCGCTCGTCGGCGCCGTCGTGACGACGGTCACTGCTCCGATCGTTCCGGGCGCGCCGCTCGTTGGGGGCCTGGCTGCGGGGTACCTCCAGCGAGGTGATCGGACCGACGGCGCCCGCGTCGGCGCGCTGTCCGGTGGGCTGGCCTTTCTCCCGCTGGTCTTTCTTGCGGTCGCGTTCGGTGGGCTCCTGGTGGGGCTGATCGGTGCGGGACCGCCTGGCGCCAGTCTCCTCGGTGGTCTCGGCGTCGCGGCACTGTTCCTGCTGGTCGTCGTCGGGCTGGCGTATCTGGTCGTTCTCGGCGCCGTCGGCGGGTGAGTCGGTGCCTACGTCGCGGCCGAGACCGAGATTTGAAACACCCTCGGGGCCAGACCATCGACAATGACGACATCGAGTGCCCCCGGCAAGGTCTATCTGTTCGGGGAACACGCCGTCGTGTACGGCGAGCCCGCGGTGCCGTGTGCGATCCGGCGCCGAGCCGAGGTCACCGTTCGCGAGCGCGACCGCGGGCTCCGGGTCCAGGCCGGCGATCTCACCCTCAGCGGGTTTGCCGTCGAGTACGACAGCGCCGAGGCCGACCGCCCGGATCTCGACGCCCCGGACCCGCTGGTCGATGCGGCCATGGGATACGTAAACGAGGCCGTCGCACAGGCTCGGGACGCGGCTGACACCCCGGAAGCCGGCTTCGAGGTCGTCATCGACAGCGAGATTCCCCTCGGCGCGGGACTTGGCTCGTCGGCGGCCGTGACCGTCGCCGCGATCGACGCCGCGACCCGCGAGCTTGGCGTCGAACTCGACCGGGCGGCGCTCGCAGACCGGGCCTACCGGGTCGAGAACGCCGTCCAGGACGGCCAGGCCTCCCGCGCCGACACCTTCTGCTCGACGATGGGCGGGGCCGTCCGGGTCGAGGGGACGGACTGTCGTGCGATCGACGCGCCGGATCTGCCCTTCGTGATCGGATACGACGGCGGCGCCGGCGACACCGGCGCGCTCGTGGCTGGGGTTCGAGAGCTCCGCGAGCGGTATGAGTTCGCGGCCGACACGGTCGCGGCGATCGGCGACCTGGTCCGGCGCGGCGAGCGGGCGCTGACGGCCGGTGACCGCGCCGAGCTGGGCCGGCTGATGAACTTCAACCACGGGCTGTTATCGGCGCTTGGGGTCTCCTCGCGGTCCCTCGACGCCATGGTCTGGGCGGCCCGAGACGCCGGCGCCGCTGGCGCGAAGCTGACCGGCGCCGGTGGTGGGGGTTGTGTGGTTGCACTCGATGAGACCGACGAGACGCTCACCGCACTCGAGTACACGCCCGGCTGCGAGGACGCGTTCAGGGCAGCGCTTGATACCGTCGGCGTCCGGGAGGAGTCGTGACGACCGTTCTCAAACTCGGGGGCAGCGTCATCACCGACAAGAGCGAGCCCGAGACGATCGACCGCTCGGCGCTCGCGAGCGCGGCCGCCGCGCTCGGCCGTGCCGATCCCGACCGGCTCGTGGTCGTCCACGGCGGCGGGAGCTTCGGCCACCACCACGCCGACGCCCACGGCGTCTCTTCGACGGCCGGCACCCACGACGCCGCGGCCGTCACCGCGATCCACGACGCGATGGGGCGGCTCAACACCGCCGTTGTCGCCGCCCTCCAAGAAGAGAGGCTGTCTGCCGTGCCGGTTCGTCCGCTCTCGGCGGCGGCCAAGCCAGATGCCGACTCGACGACCGGCTCGGAGAGTGGCCGGTCGCTCGGACTGGCGACCCGCCCGGTCCGGGCGCTGCTCGCGGAGGGATTCGTCCCGGTGTTACACGGCGACGTCGTCGCGACCCCGGGGGCGGGCTGTACCGTCGCGAGCGGCGACGCGCTCGTGGCCGCGCTCGCCGGCCGGCTCGCCACCGACCGCGTCGGGCTGTGCACGACGGTCCCGGGCGTACTCGACGCCGACGGCGCGATAATCGAAGAGATCGACGGCCGCGAGGCGGTCGCCGATGTCCTCGGCGACGCGACCGGAACCGATGTCACCGGCGGGATGGCCGCGAAGGTGGAGACGCTGCTCGGGATCGACTCTCCGGCCTCGATCTTCGGCCCCGACGCCCTGTCGCGGTTTCTCGCGACCGGGACCGCCGGCACCGTCGTCCGGTGACCGCCGGTCGACCGATCAACGTGTTTTTACACGTTGCGGTCGGACGCTAATATAACCGAGCATACGGTCGCCCGGGGGTTGGGTGACCGGTCCGCGGCCGGCCGACGGCGTCACCGCCACGCGGCGGATCGCTTGACGGTGGCGGACTACAGCCGGCACCAACCGGTCAGTCGGTCGACCAGCCCCGTGGCGAGCGCCTCGGAGTGATACATATGGAAATCGAAATCGCAACGATTGGCGGTTACGAGGAAGTTGGTCGGCAGATGACTGCCGTCCGAGCCGGCGACGACGTGGTCGTGTTTGACATGGGGTTGAACCTCTCGAAGGTGTTGATCCACGACGATGTCGAGACCGAACGGATGCACTCGTTGGATCTGATTGACATGGGCGCGATCCCGGACGACCGGGTGATGAGCGAACTCGAGGGGGACGTGCAGGCAATCGTGCCGACCCACGGCCACCTCGATCACATCGGCGCCATCTCGAAGCTCGCCCACCGGTACAACGCGCCGGTGGTCGCGACGCCGTACACCATCGAGCTGGTCAAACGACAGATCCAGGGCGAGGAGAAGTTCGACTTCCAGAACGACCTGATCAAGATGGAGGCCGGCGAGCAGATGCGGATCGGCGAGGGGCTCGATCTCGAGTTCGTCAACGTCACTCACTCGATCATCGACGCGATCAACCCCGTGTTGCACACGCCCGAGGGGTCGATCGTCTACGGACTGGACAAGCGGATGGATCACACGCCGGTGATCGGCGATCCGATCGACATGGAGCGGTTCCGGGAGATCGGCCGCGAGGGCGAGGGCGTGCTCTGTTACATCGAGGACTGCACCAACGCCGGCGACCAGGGCCGGACGCCGAGCGAGTCGGTCGCGCGCCGGCATCTAGAGGACGTGATCCACAGCATCGAGGACTACGACGGCGGCATCGTCGCGACGACGTTTTCCTCGCACATCGCCCGGGTGAAGTCGCTGGTGGAGTTCGCAGACGACATCGGGCGCAAACCCGTGTTGTTGGGCCGCTCGATGGAAAAGTACTCCGGCACGGCCGAACAGCTCGATTTCGTCGAGTTCCCCGAGGACCTTGGCATGTACGGCCACCGCAAGTCCGTCGACCGGACGTTCAAGCGGATCATGAACGAGGGCAAGGAGAACTTCCTGCCGATCGTGACCGGCCACCAGGGCGAGCCACGGGCGATGCTCACTCGGATGGGGCGGGGCGAAACGCCGTATGACCTCACCGAGGGTGACAAGGTGCTGTTCTCGGCGCGGGTGATCCCCGAGCCGACCAACGAGGGCCAGCGCTATCAGTCCGAGCAGCTGCTCCGGATGCAGGGGGCGCGTATCTACACTGACATCCACGTCTCTGGGCACCTCCGCCAGGAGGGCCACTACCAGATGCTCGACGCGCTCCAGCCACAGAACGTGATCCCAGCCCATCAAGATATGAGCGGCTACTCGTCGTATGTCAACCTCGCCGAGAACAACGGTTACACCGTCGGGCGGGATCTCCACATCACCCGCAACGGCAACACAATCCAGCTCGTCGAGTAACTCGCCACCGATGAGCCACCAGCAGGCCGTCGAGCGGGCG
This sequence comes from uncultured Halobacteriales archaeon, assembly GCA_964423305.1. Lineage (GTDB taxonomy): Archaea > Halobacteriota > Halobacteria > Halobacteriales > Haloarculaceae > Halovenus. Next base: position 23,414 of record CAYREK010000004.1, read on the forward strand.
ATCGAACGGCGTCGGCAGGTCGTCAACGACGCGATCGGTGTCGACCTGCCGATCGAGGAGCCGACCAAGCTCTACGAGGCTTCGCGGTACCTGCTCGACGCCGGGGGCAAGCGGCTCCGTCCGACAGTCCTGTTGCTCGCCGCCGAGTCACTCGCCGATGTCGAGCCGCTGTCGGCGGATTACCGGTCGTTCCCGGCGGCCGACGGCACCGTGGTCGACATGCTGGCCGCGGCCGTGAGCGTCGAGATCATCCAGTCGTTCACCCTCATCCACGACGACATCATGGACGACGACGACATCCGCCGCGGCGTCCCGTCGGTCCACCGGCAGTACGACCTCTCGACGGCGATTCTCGCTGGCGACACGCTCTACTCGAAGGCCTTCGAGAGCATGCTCTCGACCGGCGCCTCGGCCGAGCGGTCGGTCGACGCCCTCTCGGAGCTGGCAACGACCTGTACGGAGATCTGCGAGGGCCAGTCGCTTGACATCGACTTCGAGGCGTGCCGGGCGGTGACCCCCGACGAGTACCTCGGGATGGTCGAGCTGAAAACGGCGGTGCTGTACGCGGCGGCGGCGAGCATCCCGGCGATACTGCTGGGGTACGACGAGGCCGTCGAGCCGCTTCACAGCTACGGGCTCGACATCGGTCGGGCCTTCCAGATCCAGGACGACCTGCTCGATCTCCTGACCCCAACGGAGACACTCGGCAAACAGCGCGGCAGTGACCTCGTGAAGGGCAAACAGACGCTCGTCACCGTCCACGCCCGCGACAACGGCGTCGACGTCGACGAGCTCGTCAAGACCGACAGCGTCGAGGCGGTCACCGAGGCCGAGATCGACCGCGCCGTCGCCGAGCTCGAACGGACCGGGAGCATTCAGTACGCCAGCGAGACCGCGGCGGAGCTCGTCGAGAGCGGTAAATCACACCTCAACGCACTCCCCGACAACCCCCCGCGAAACCGACTCGAGGAGATCGCCGATTACCTCGTCGAGCGTGAGTACTGACGCCTGTCTTTCGCCCGGTGTTCCCGTCGGCCGGAGGATCGCTACCCTCATGCCCGGTCGGGGTCGCCATCTCCTATGATCCGGGTCGCCTGGGGAACGGGCGCGGGCGAGACGCCGATGGCTTCTTTCGACGCGGCGCTCGCGGCGGCGGGCGCACACCAGTACAACATCCGCGAGCTGTCCTCGGTCATCCCCGCAGGCGTCGCGGTCGAAACGCCCGGCCGGCTCCCGACGCTCGGCGCTCCCGGGACAGCTGTAGACGCAGTCCTCGCCCGCCGAACCAGCCCACCGGGCCAGCCGGCCGTCGCCGGGCTGGCCTGGGCCCGAGGCGCCGAGGCGGAGGGACCACTCGGCGTCGGGACATTCTACGAGACAGGCGGCACCAACCGGGATCGAGTTCACCAGCGGCTCCGGACCGGCATCGCTCGCGGTGGCGCACTCCGGGATATCGACCCCGTCGAGCCGGAGTTTCGCGTCGTCGAAACCGGCCCGACAGAGCACCACGTGAGTGCGGTTGTACTCGCGGCCTACGGCGACGCCGAGCCGCTGGTGTGAGCCGACCGGCCCGCGAGTGAGTAGGCGTCTGGAGCTACCGCCGGTCGATCGGCACGAACGACTTGCCGGTCGGGCCGGCGTACCGCGCCCGGGGCCGGATGAGCCGGTTCGTGGCCTGGTACTCGAGTACGTGTCCGACCCACCCGCCGATCCGCGACATCGCGAATATTGGCGTGTACATATCCTCGGGGATCCCGAGCTTGTGATAGACTGCTCCCGAGTAGAAATCGACGTTCGGGGCGATTCCCTTCTCGAGGAAGGACAGCTCTCCGGTGAGATACGCCTCGATTCCGCGGGTGTACTCGAGCCAGCGTCGGTCGCCGTCGGCGGCGCTCAGCTCCCCGAGCCGGTCCCGGAGGATCTCCGCCCGGGGATCGGTCACCTCGTAGACGCGGTGGCCCCAGCCGGGAATGTGCTCGCCGGCCTCGACGCGCTCTCGTGCCCACTCGGTGGCCGACTCCTCGGCCTGGTCGATCTGTATGAGCACCTCGATTACGTCCTGGTTCGCGCCTCCGTGGAGCGGGCCCGAAAGGGCCCCCACGCCTGCTACGACCGCACTGTAGATGTCGGCGAACGTCGAGGCGACGGTGATCGCGGCGAACGTCGAGGCGTTGAACCCGTGATCGGCGTGCAGGGTCAGCGCCATGTCGAAGGTGTCTGCGGCCACCTCGTCCGGCGGGTGGCCGGTGAGCATCCGCAGGAAGTCGGCGGCGTGGCCATACTCCCCGTCCGGAGGGATCGGCCGCTCGCCGCGGCGCAGCCGGTCGTAGGCCGCCAGGATCGTCGGCATCTTGGCGGCGATTCGGCGTCCCTGCTCGCGGGTCTCGGCGGCGTCCTGTGGCTCGCCGTCAGCCGACGGGGCGGTCGCAGACAGCGCCGAGACGGCCGTCCGTAGCGCCGCCATCGGCGTCTCCCCCGCCTCGGCGAGGTTCGCGAGCAGATCCTGCACGGCGGGCGCGAGCGCGCGGTCGGCCGCGAGGGCGTCCCGAAACTCCGCGAGTTCATCTCGGGGCGGGAGCCGATCGTACCAGAGCAGGTACAGGACCTCCTCGAAGCTCGCCGACTCGGCGAGATCGCCGATCTCGTAGCCCCGGTAGACGAGCCGCCCGGCGCTCCCGTCGACATCACTGAGCGTCGTCTCGTCGACGACGACGCCTTCGAGTCCCCGCCGGAGCTCGTCGTCCATGCCCTTTGGTTCAGCGGCGACGACAAAAAACCCAGCGCGGTCGTTCCCTTCCGGGACCGAACCCCTGAAGAACGTGGCACGACCACCAACAGTAATGACGCAACTGGGCACGGCGGAGGCGGCCCCGGGGGAGATCGACACCGGGCGTCTCGGGATCGGGGAGACCCGCGACGGGAGCCCGGCTGGACTCCCGGTCGCGGTCGTCAACGGCGCCGACGCCGGACAAACGCTGTACGTACAGGCGGCGAGCGACGGCGACGAGCTCAACGGCGTCGGCGTGATCCGCCGGGTTGTCCCGCGGCTCGACCCCGCCGAACTCTCCGGGACGATCCTCATCGTCGGCGTCGCGAACCTGTTTGGCTACCGGGTCGGCGAGCACCGCAACCCGATCGACGACACCAAGCTCAACCGGGCGTACCCGGGGTCCTCGGAGGGCTCGACGACCGAGCGGATCGCGGCCGCCACCTTCGAGGCCGCCCAGCGGGCCGACCTCGCCCTGGATCTCCACCAGGGCTCTACCTCCCGGATGATCGAGGAGACCCGGATCCGGTGTGGCCGGCGCCACCGGCTGCACGACCGGTGTCTCGACCTCGCGAAGGCGTTCGGATGCGGGCACGTTCTCGATCAGAAAGGCCCCGATGGACAGCTCGCCCGCGTGGCACCCGACGAGGGGATCCCGACGATCGACCCCGAGCTCGGGGGCTCGGTCGGGCTCGACGAGGGGAGCGTCCAGATCGGCGTCGACGGCGTGTTCAACGTGCTTCGGTCGTACGACTTTCTCCCCGGACGGGCCACGACCGGGCCACAGACCCGCGCGACCGGCTTCGATCAGTACGGTGCCCCCGCCGGCGGACTGGTTGACTTTGAGGTGAGTCTCGGCGAGCGGATCTCCCGCGGCCGGACGCTGTTTACCGTCACCGACGTGTTCGGCCAGCAGAAGGCAACTGTCACCGCCGACTCCGACGGTATCTTCTGGCGGACCCGCCGCCGCCCGCAGGTCGCGACCGGCGAGTACGTCTGTTCGGTCGGGACCGACATCGACTCGTACTGAGACCGTTCGGACAGGCTGATACTCTCTCAGACGGTAGTTTCTGCTCCGTCGACACTGCAATTATCAAATTCTGTGTTTTCGAACGTACGCTTATACCGGCGGTCAGGCTGGCTGCTAGTATGTACAGGCCACTCAAATCGTCGTACGGCTGGAAGCTACTGCTCGGGTACGCGATCACCGGTGGCGCGATCACGGCCGTAGGAGGTGCGACCGGGAGTGCGGCGGCGACCGTCGGGATGGCGTGGGCCGGACTGCTTGCACTTGGCTCGATTACGGGGACGAACACGATCGGCTCGGTAGTCGAACTCGAGCAACGCGCGACGGCTATCGCCGACGGCGAACTCGACACGCCGGTGCAGTCGAGTCGCATCGACGAGTTCGGTCGGATGTACGACGCGATCGACACGATGCGACGGTCGCTCGCGGCAGAGATCACGACCGCAGAGCAGGCACAACGCGACGCCGAACAGGCTCAGACTCGCGCCGAGCAGGCCCGCGAGGAGGCAGAAGCGGCCGAGACCGAGGCCCGAGAGCTGGCCGAGCAGTACCAGCAGGTCGCCGAGCGGTACGCCGAGACGATGCAGCGGGCCGCCGGCGGCGATCTCACCCAGCGGGTGACCGTCAGCACGGAGTACGAGGCCATGGAGACGATCGGGCGCGAGTTCAACGCGACGATGGACGATCTCACCGACGCGCTCCGGACCGTCGACGCGTTCGCCCGCCAGATCCAACGCGATGTCGAGGAGATGGGCGACCTGAGCGCCGAGATCGACAGCGCGACCGACGCAGCCGTCGAGACGACCGCGGAGATCACTGACGCGACACAGACCCAGCGCTCGCGGCTCGAGGAGGTCGCCGGCGATATCGACGACATGTCGGCCGCGGCCCAGCAGATCGCCGCCACGACCGACGACCTCGCCGAAATCCGCGTCTTCCACCAGGACAGCGGC
>CAYREK010000004.1:28170-29901 GCA_964423305.1 uncultured Halobacteriales archaeon
AGACCAACATGCTCGCGCTGAACGCCTCGATCGAGGCTGCCCGGGCCGGCGGGGCCGGCGAGGCAGGCGCCGGCGACGAAGGCGACGGGTTCGCAGTCGTCGCCGACGAGGTCAAAGCGCTTGCGGAGGAGACCCGGACCCGTGCGGAGGAGATCTCGACGATGATCGAGGAGGTCCGCGTCGAGACCGACGAAGCCGCCGACTCGGTTCGCCGGACCCGCGAGCGGGTTACCCGCGGCACCGACACGGTCGAGGCCGCGCTCGAAGACATCGAGGCAATCGCCGACTCGGTCGAGGAGATCGACGACGGTGTCGTCGAGATCAGCGACGCCACCTCGGACCAGGCTCGGACGGTCCAAGCGACCGCGGCCGCGATCGACGAGGTCGGGGAGATCAGTGACCGGACGGAGTCGACCGCGGAGGCGTTCGCCGACTCGATCGACGACCAACGGACTGCCTTCGAGCGGATCGTCGACCAGCTCGAGACCTTCGAGCGCAGTGCCGACGACCTGGTGATGGAACTGGGAACCTTCGAGTTCGACGACCGGGCGACAGTCGACGGGTCGGCGCCGGCGAGTGCGATCTCAGACGGAGGTGAGCGGTGATGTTCGATACCGTCACCGTCTCGTACGCGGCCAGTGCCAGCATCCTGTTGGTGGGCGTGGTCGTCGCGCTTGCCTTGCTGTTCGACGACGCGGTCGAGCCCGGTCGCGGACAGTTTGCGTGGCTGCTGGTCATTCCCGGCTTTGCCGCCCTCGCCTACCTGTTGATGGCTGCCGAGATCGGCGTCGTCACCATCAACGGGAACGATGTCTATCTGCTTCGGTACGTCGACTGGCTCGTGACGACGCCGATCCTGGTCGGGTACGTCGGCTACGTGGCCGGTGCACCCCGGAAGTGGATCGTCGGCGTCGCGCTCGCCGACGCGGCGATGATTCTCACCGGACTCGGCGCGACGCTCGCGACCGGAATCGGCACCTGGATCGGGTTCGGAGTCTCCGCGGGCTTTCACGCGGTGTTGCTCGGTGTGTTGTATCTCGTCTTCCCTCAGTATGCCCGAGACAACCCCGGCCGGCGGCGCTTGTTCAAGATCCTCCAGAACCACGTCGGACTGCTGTGGATCGCCTACCCCGTGATCTGGCTCGCGAGTCCCGCTGGAGTGACTGCTATCGGCGCGGTCGGCACGTCGATGATCATCGCCTACCTCGATGCCGTCGCGAAGACGCCGTACGTCTACTTCGTCTGGCGCGAGCGGTTCGGGTTCGCCGACCAGTCCGGAGACGCGGTTGAGCTCTCGACCGCCGGTCCCGGCGAGTCCGACCCGGCCGGCTCCGTCTCCGACGACTGAGCCGTCTCCACGGCTCCCCGGTCTCGATCGACCGTTCGACGGTCCATCCACGGCCGAGCCGGCGTCCGAACCGCCCGCATCTCCCCCGAGTCGGCACGGATCCGGCCGTACATTTAATTGATCGGCCTCACAACGTTTGTTCTAACACACGTTGGGGCGTGTGGGGTGGTGACGAGTCGCTGTCGACAGCCGCCAACGAATCCTGTAAGATCCAGTTATTTACTATAAGAAAATATAAAAAAAATTTAATGATACGGCTGTTTATGTGTTAGGTGTACCATGGAAGACAGCAAGGTCGGGGCGTTCCTGCGGGAACACCCCAAGCTGCTGGGCGCACTGTTCGGAGCAACCGTTCTGCTGTCGCAGGCTGGGTCGGCGCTTGC
>CAYREK010000004.1:30001-44510 GCA_964423305.1 uncultured Halobacteriales archaeon
AAGCCCTGGTTGAGCAGCTTCGCGATCGTCTCGCCCATGCCGACGGCACGATCGCTCAGGATCTCGTTGAGCGTGACGATCCCGCCGACGGCGCCGGCCTCGATCAGCGCTCGCCCCTGCCGATAGGAGTTACACGCGTTCAGCAGGAACGACTCGACGCCGACCGCATCGATCGTCGTCGCGTCGAGCTTGCCGTCCGTACAGACGAGCCCGTCGGCCTCGGTGTGACCGATGTAATGGAGGAACTGCTGGTCGCGTTCGAGCGTCGCCCGGAGCTGCTCGGCCGTGAGGTTCCGGCGGACGGTCACCTCGAAGGGCAGCTCCTCGCGGTCGCCGTACACCTGCGAGACCAGGTCGCGCTCTTCGGCCATCCGGGTGTCGTTCGAGACGACGGTAATCGAGATGTCGCCCGCGGTCAGCTCCCGGTCGAAGCGGTTGTGAAAGGCCTCGGTGAGCAGCTTCGTGCCCCCGATCGGGACCCCCTCGCCGATGAACGCCTGCTCGATCGCGTCGGTCCGATCGAGCTGGACGTACTCTTCGTCGGTGACGGTCTCGCTCGCCCCGCGGGTCAGCCCCGACGCCGCCCCGCCCGTCCCGCGGGAGTGCGATCGGCCGGCTTCGAGTTCGGCTCCAAGGTCTCCGTCGGCCCCGGGGTTCGAGCCGATCGCCGCGTCCGCTCGGTCGGTCGCCTCCGCGGTCGTCCGGACGATCCCGAGGTCGTTCGCGACGAACGGGAGCCGCTCGATCGCCTCGGCGGACGGCTCGACGTGGGCGGTCAGGCGCCAGTCGGGCACCGCCGGCGCGACCGCCTCGAACGGCACCGACAGGTAGGCCGCGAGTCGCTCGGATAGCGGTCGCTCGTACAGCTGCTCGAAGGCGAGATCCGTCCGCTCCTCGAGCTGCGTGCGCTCGTGCAGGTCGATCTCGTAGAGGCCGTCGGTCCGGGTCGCGCAGTCGAGGACGAACACCTGCTTGAGCGTCCGCGCGACCGCCTGCTCGAACCCCGGCTCGGTTAGGTCGTGCTCGAACCCGGCCGCAGGCGCTCGTAGCGTCGGCCGCTCGCCGGGGACGACCCGGGCGCCCAGGTAGTAGGCGAGCGACGCGACCGGGAGGACGTGCCTGTGCGTGGCCGGCACCGCGATCTCGACGCCCGTCTCGGGTGGTCGCGCGGCTTCGGGCACGGCGAGTTCGTCGCCAAGCTCGACTGCTGGCGGGTGCCCGCGCAGCGTCGGCCAGGAGCGTTCGGGGCTGTTCGTTTTCAGTGCCGATCCGAAGGCGCCGATCGCGGTCATCATGTCGGTCGGATCCGCGGTCGTCGTGATCGTCGCTGCCGGGCGCTCGTGTCGCGACCGGGCGCCGACCCGGATTGTCCGCAGCCCGTCGAACTCGATGTGTGTCTCGACGGCGAGTTGGGTGATCGTCAGGGGGCCGTCGAGTTCGAGGTAGGTCTTGACCTGCGTGCTCAACTCGAGGGCGTACGACCCCTCGCCGAGCTCGATGTCGTCGAGTTGGTCGACCTTCGCGACCATCGCCCCCGAGCCGTCCCTGACGATGACGGCCACGCTCGGGGTCGGCAGCGTGACCGCTCCGGCGGTTATGTGGACGCCGCTGTCGACGGGATGGTAAAACGGCTCCGGGTCGACAGGTGTCGGGATCGTCGGCCGCCCGGTCTCGAGCCGCGCTCTGGTCTGTTCGAGCGTGTCGACGACCGCCATGCCGGTGTCGTCGGGCTCGAACGAGAGGATCGATTGCTCGTCGTCCATTCCAACTGATTGAACTAACATACGCTGGCGGTAAAACAAAAGGGTTCGGGCGTCCTGCCGCCCTCACGAGACGGCCGTCAGTTCAGGCCCCCGACGCCGCTTGGGGCCTCCGGAAGATCGTTGGGGACGACCTCGATTCCAAGCTCCTCGAGGGCCTCGCGCATGTGTTCGGTTTTGGCGTACTCGGCGCCGGCGGCCTCGCGGATCCGCTGGGTCTCGGCGAGCACCTCGCCGCGGCGCTCGTCGGGGAACTGGAACTTATCGGCGGTGAGTTCGACGATCAGCCCGTCGTGATCCCGGGTGTACAGCGACAGGAACACTCCCCGGTCGAAGACGTTGTACGACCGGCCGGCCGCCTCGAGTGCCTCGGCGACCTCGTCGAACCGCTCGGGAACGACGGTGAAACACAGGTGGTGGACACTGCCGACGCCGGTCCGCTGTGGCCCCTCGTTTGACTGCCGGTCGTCGCTGACGAAGAAGGTGAGGATGGTCCCGTCGCCGGTGTCGAAAAACAGGTGTGTCTGAGAGGGGTCGTCGAGGTTGGGCTGGCGGAGCACAAGCGGCATGCCGAGCAGATCCCTGTAGAACTCGATGGTCGCCTCGGCGTTGCTCCCCCAGATCGTGATGTGATCCGTCCCGGTGGTCTCGAAGGGACTCTCCGGCGGCGTCGCGGTGACCGGTTGATCTGACATACCACAGGTTGGGGCCGTTCGGTGTTATGCCCGTCGGCTCCGCGGAGCCTCAGGCAGCACCGACGGCCGCAAGCAGCGCGAACAGGGCGTCGCCGTACGTGAGAGAGACGATCAGCCCCACAAACAGCGGCACGAGAAACGGGATCCCGGGCGAGATCCACACGACCTCCTCGCTCGTGAGCGTCTCCAGGCCCTCCCGGAGCTGATCGGGCGTGGTCCCGTAGGCCGAGCCCTCGATCGAGTCGAGAAACGCTTCTGCGCCCCAGGGGTCGTCGTACTCGGTGGCGTCGCCTGCCGCCGGGACCGTTTGCCCGTCGGGGTCTCTTGAGCCGCCGTCCGCGGCGATCGAGCCGTCCCCGGGCGGGTTCGGTTCCGCCGGGAGCGAATCGGGGTCGCGGTACCGCGCCGGCGCCTCTCGGAGCTCGGCCAGCGAACTGCCCCGCCAGGCCAAGTACATCCGCAACGCGTCGAGATCGAGGCGCCGCCAGCTGAAATACGCCCGCAGTCCCGACAGCGAGAGGTCGTCTCGCAGCCGTCGATCGGGAAATTCGAGCAGGCTGCCGTACCGCTCGGTGGTCCGGTCCCACGAGATCGGCGTCGCGACGAACATCCCCGGCGACCGGTAGCCCGTCACGGCGTTTTTGACCGCGAGCCCGAGCGGGTAGGCTGCCCCGGCCAGCACGGCGTTTGCCAGGATCGTCAGCGAGAACACCCCGATCGCCGTCTCGACGACCGGCAGTGTGCCGACGGCCTCGAGTCCCGCGGCGCCGAGCCTGTACTCCGGGAACGTCGGAAAGAGCACGGCGATCACGAAAAACGCCTTCGCGTCGGCCCCGCCGAACCCGCCGAGCCACCAGAACGCGTAGGCAAGCGGCACCACGAATCCGACGCTGAGCGCCACCCGGAGGAAAAATCGCTGACGCTCGAGGCTACTCGCCCCGCCAAGCGCGAGCAGCTCCCAGGCGAGCAGGGCCGCCCCGAGCCCGGCGAGCGGGAGCCACAGCCGGTTCGGAATCCGTCGGGTACGAACGTCTCGCCAGGCGACGTAGCCGAAGTACGGCAGCGCCAGCAGACGGAGCAGGTCGGGACCGCTGGCGACGCTGAACCCGAGCACACCGCGCGTGTGCGCCGGGCCGTGTTAGCGTTTGCGTCTCCCGGATCACTTCGCCCGGCCGGTTAGGGGGACGACCACGGATTCTCCCGACTCGATCGCCCCGCGCTCGCGCAGCGCGACCAGGGCCGCCGGTCCGACCGCGCAGGTCGGCTCGACCGTGAGTCCGTTTTGATGGAGCCCCTCGAGGTGTCTTCGGGTCGTCTCGGCGCCGATCGCGAGCGTGTCGCCGCCGGTCTCCTCGACGGCTGCGAGGATCTGCTCTCCGCGGGCGGGTTCGCGGACCTGGATCCCGTCGGCGGCCTCGTTGTCTCCGCGGGCGGCGGCCGCGCCGTGTCTGGCCGCCACCAACGGCGCCGCGCCGGCGGCCTGTGCGGCGTACAGCCTGGGGAGTGAGTCGATCTCCCCGGCCGCGAGGAGCGCCCGAAAGCCCCGGTAGGCGCCGAGCAGCAGCGTCCCGTGTCCGGTCGGGATCACCATGGCGTCCGGCGCCTCTCCGAGCTGGTCGACGATCTCGACGGCGATCGAGGCCGTCCCGGAGAAAAATGCCGGCTGCCAGGCGTGGCTGGCGTACCAGCCCCGGTCGCGCTCGACGGCCTCCTGGCAGGCCTCGGTTACGGCCCGCCGCGAGCCCTCAACCCGGACCAGCTCTGCACCAGTGCGCTCGATCGCCCGCAGCTTTCCCTCCGGGGCGTCCGCGGGCACGTAGATTTCGGCGTCGATGCCCGCGCGGGCCGCGTAGGTCGCGATCGCTGTGCCAGCGTTTCCCGAGGAGTCCTCGAGCACGCGCTCGACGCCCAGCGCGTCGGCGAGCGAGACCGTCACCGCTGCCCCGCGGTCTTTGAAACTCCCCGTCGGGGTCACCGATTCGAGCTTGTAGGCCGTGTCGGGCTCGAGCCCGTCGAGCAACGGCGTCCAGCCCTCGCCGAGGCTCACACGGCGCTCGACCGGCGCTAACCCGCCCGCCCAGACCCCCCGTTCGCGGTCGATCGGCTCCGTTATCGAGAGTTCGCTCGCGAACTCGAGGGGGTGTCCACAGGCACACCGCCAGGCCTCCGTCGGGTCGTACTGCCGGCCACAGGCCGGACACTCGTGGGTCGGACCCATCTACCGGAAGTCAAACACCGACTGCAACTCGCGCTCGAGCTGTTCGACGTACGCCTCGAGGATGTCTGCGATCTCCTCGTCGGCGTACTCCTCCCCGAGCAGCTCCGCAGGGGCTTCCGGCAGCGCGATCCGGAACTCGCCGTTGCCCTCGTAGATCGGCTCGCTCTCGGCGAGCACCCGCTGGTCGATCGCGTGGACGACCCCCGAGTCATAGCCCGCGTGCATCGCGTCGAACGCACGGCTGTAGGCTTGCTCGAGTTCCGCAAAGTAGTGTTCGTACTTGTGCTCGAACTTTTCAGGGTCGAAGGCGGTCACGCCGCCGCGGTCGGACTCGCTCATCGGCCGCTTTCGGGGAGCGAGAGACAAACGCCTGTCGCCGGCCCCGGATCATCTCGCTGGGCCCGTACCTACGTCCCGTGCTGCCAGCTGTCCATGTACTCCGCTTGGGCCTCAGTCAGCTCGTCGAACCCGATTCCCTCGGCGGCCAGCTTCGTCTCGGCAACCTCTCGGTCGAGGCGGTCGGGCACCTCGTGGACGCCCGGCTCGTAGGCCTCGCCGTTTGTCACGAGCTCCCGAACCGACACCGCCTGCACGCCGAAGCTCTGGTCCATTACCTCGATCGGGTGGCCCATCGAGACCGGCGCGGCGAGGTTGACAAGCCGCCCCTCCGCGAGCACGTGCAGCCGGCGGCCGTCGGCCATCTCGTAGGCCTGCAGCCCCTCGCGGGCCTCGTAGCTGTCGACGGCTAGATCGGCGAGCCCGTCGAGGTCGATCTCGACGTCGAAGTGCCCGGCGTTTGCCAGGATCGTCCCGTCGGCCATCCGCTCGAAGTGCTCCTCGACGATCACGTCTCGGTTGCCGGTCGTCGTGATGAACACGTCGCCCTCCTCGGCGGCCTCTGCCATCGGCATCACGTCGTAGCCCTCCATATGGGCCTCGAGCGCCAGCCGCGGGTCGACCTCGGTGACGATCACGTCGGCGTTCTGTCCGGCGGCCTTCTTCGCGACACCGCGCCCGCAGTACCCGTAGCCGGCGACGACGACCGTCGAGCCTGCGATCGCGGTGTTTGTCGTCATCACGATCGAGGACAGCGCCGCCTCGCCGGTGCCGTGAATGTTGTCGAACAGCCGCTTCATCGGCGTGTCGTTGACCGCGAACATCGGGTACTCCAGGGCGTCGTCCTCGTCCATCGCCCGGAGCCGGTGGACCCCGGTCGTGGTCTCCTCACAGCCTCCGATGATCCCGTCGATCAGCTCCGGATGGTTCTCGTGGATCGCAAACACCAGATCGCCCCCGTCGTCGACCGTGATCGTCGGCTCGTGGTCGATCACCGCCTCGATCGCGTCGTAGTACGCCTCGTCCTCGACGCCCCGCCGGGCGTAGGAGGTAACGCCGGGTACGGCGTCGAGCGCGACGCTCACGTCGTCGTGGGTCGAGAGCGGGTTGCAGCCAGTGATCGCGACGTCTGCGCCGCCGGCTGCGAGCAGCTCCGCCAGCACGGCGGTCTTCGCCTCGACGTGCATCGCCATTCCGACGCGCTCGCCGGCTAAGGGCTGCTCGTCGGTGAACTCCTCGCGCAGCGCCGACAGGATCGGCATCTGCTGGCGCGCCCACTCCATTTTTCGTTCGCCCTCCGTTCGGAGGCGCTCGGGCGTCTCGACCTGCTCGCTGATGGGTGCGGTCATACGCTATACAGGGCGCCGGTGGGCAAAACAGTACCGGACGAGCCCGGCGCGCCGGTCAGCCGGTCTCGTCTTCTTCTTCGTCGTCCTCGCCATCGTCGTCCTCGCCATCGTCGTCCTCGCCATCGTCGTCCTCGCCGTCACCGGGGCCAGCGTTCTCGGGTGGGCCGCGGTCGTCGTCTCCGTCGGGACCGGCGTCCTCCGGCGGACCGCGATCCTCGTCTTCGTCCGGACCGACGTTTTCAGGTGGGCCACGCTCGCCGATTCCGTCGGATTCGGTCTCGTTGCCCTCGCTTGGTTGCTCGTCGTCGCTGTCGTTCCCGGGCCCGACGTCTTCGGGCGGCCCGGGCTCGCCGTCAGGCCCGATCTCCTCGGGTGGCCCGGCGTTTGCGGTCACGAACTCGGTGACGACCGGTCCGAGCGGCTGGTCGAGGGCCGCGTTCTGGACGCTACCGATCAGGGCCGCCACGAACTGTCCGAACGGCGTGTTCGCTGGGCCGGTGCCGTCGTTCCCGCGGACGGTTGCGGTCCGCTCGACGGTGGTGCCGTTTGCCGTCGCCGACAGCGTCGCGTTCACCGTCTCTGCCGGAGCCTCGAGCACCACGTAGCCGTCCTCGTCGGTCTCGTAGGTGCCGGTCTCGCTCCAGTTGCCCTCGGCGGTCACCGTCACCGTCGCGTTCGCGACGCCGGCGCCGTTTTCGGTGATCGCGACCGTCACGTCGCCGGCGCCCTGCTGGACGCCGATCGCGAGCTCGGCGGCCTGTTCGCCCGGCGTCAGTTCGACGACGGTCGTCGCAGACTCGTTGCCGGCTGCGGCCGTGATCTCGACGGTCACGGACTCGTCGGCCGGCGGCAGGTCGACCGTCCCGTTCGCGTCCGTCTCGTACTCGCCGAGGCCGGCGTAGGTGTCCTCCGTTTCGTTCTCGCCTGCCCCGTCTGCGAGCGCGACCGTTACCGTCGCGTTCTCGACCGGCGTGTCGTTTTGTGTGACCGTTACCGTCGGATCGCCGTCCGCGCCCGTCACGTCGACCGCTAGCCCGCCGGCCGCGGCACCGACGCCGACGACCGCGACGAGCCCGACCGCCGCGAGGAGCAGTATCTGTCTGATCGATCGCATGGTCGAGGCCTGGTTCTCCGGGTGCATAAAAAGGAAACGCCGTTAATCCCGATTCAACCGGATTAACCGCAGTATCAACCCGCGAAATTCCTGACGGCTCTCGCACGCGCTTCGGCGCTCGGAGGTTCCGAACGCACTCGGATCCCGACCGGTCCCGATCAGTCGAACAGCGCACGCGCTCGCTCGTTCGCGCGCTCGCGAACGGCAGCCTCGTCGATCGTCGTGAGATCCCGGTCTCGCATCAGCACCTGCCCGTCACAGACCGTGTGTCGCACGTCGCTTCCCCGGGCGGCGTAGGCGAGGTGGCTCACCGGGTCGTGTCGCGGGGTGAGGTGGACGGCGTCGAGATCGAGCACCGCCAGATCGGCGTTCGCGCCGGGATCGATCCGGCCGCTGTCGATTCCCAGCGCGGTCGCTCCGCCGGCGGTTGCCATCTCGACGACCGCACGGGCGGGCACGGCACTCGCGTCCTCGGCGGCGAGTTTTCCGACCATCGCGGCGTCGCGCATCTCGTCGAACATGTCGAGGTCGTTGTTCGAGCCCGCGCCGTCGGTGCCAAGCGCGACCGGCACTCCCGCCGCCCGGAGCTCGGCGACGGGCGCCATTCCGCTCGCGAGTTTCATGTTCGAGGCCGGACAGTGTGCCACCGGCGTCTCCCGCGCCGCGAGCAGGTCGATCTCGGTCTCGTCGACGTGCACGCCGTGGGCGATGTGTGCGTTCTCGAGCAGGCCGAGTTCGTCGGCGTAGGCCAGCGGTCGTGTATCGCGTTTTTCGACGATCGGCTCGACTTCTCCCTCGGTCTCGTTCGCGTGAAAGTGTACGGGCACTCCGGCCTCGCGAGCCCGCGGGAGATACTCCCGGAAGAACTGTTCGTCGACCGTGGTGAGGCTGTGTGGGGCGAACATCGTCGTGATCCGGCCGTCCGCGGCCCCGTCGTACTCCCGGGCGAAGGCGAGACTCTCCTCGAAGTCCCGCCGGGCGGCGGCCTCGTCCTTGCCGACGCTGAGACAGCCCCGTCCCAGCCGCGCCCGCAGGCCCGTTTCCCTGACCGCCCGCGCGACCGCCGGCATCTCGAAGTACATGTCGGCAAACGCCGTCGTCCCCGACCGGATCATCTCGGCGATTCCCAGTTCCGCGCCGATCCGAACGTCTTCGGCGTCGAGCTCGGCCTCGACGGGCCAGACATCCTCCTCGAGCCACGCCTCGAGGGGCTTGTCGTCTGCCGCCCCACGAAACAGCGTCATCGCGACGTGGGTGTGGGCGTTGATCAGCCCCGGAATGACGAGCCCGCCCGCGGCGTCGAGGCGTCGGTCGGCCGCGGCCGTCCCCGGGTCGACGACGGCCTCGATCGTCCCCGTCTGCGAGTCGATCACCACGTCGGCGCGCTCGACGGTCGCGTCCGGCCGGAGCACCCGTCCGCCGGCGACTACGAGCCTCTCCATGTCCCGCGATTTATCGGCGCCGGTGATAAGCCCGTCGTGGCCGCGATCGGATCAGACGCCGAGCGCGCTCGCGATCGCCGCACTCTCTGCGCCCGAGACGGTCGTCACGTAGATCGCAAGGACGATCACCGAGTTGTGGAACCCGTGTAGCAACATCGGGACGACGACGTTGCCCGTGTACTCATAGAGGGCACCGAACCCGAGGCTGGGCACGAATAGGATGACGATCGTGTTCGCGACTGCGACGGGATCCTGGCCGGCCAGCGCCACCACGTGGGCGCTTGCAAACACCGCCGACGCGAGCAAGATCGCCGGAACCGCGCTGAACCGCTCGCGCAGCCGGCTCTGGATCACGCCCCTGAATAGCGTCTCCTCTGCCGGCCCGACGACCAGGAACATAAAGGCGATCCCCACCCAGACGAGCTCGGGGTTCTCCTCGATAATATCGAGGCTCTGGTTCTCCGCAGCCTCCTGTGAGCCGGTCCCGAGCAGCTCCGGGAGGACCTCTGTGACGAGCGTCGCGACGATTCCGGCGGCGACGAGCATCGCGACCCAGGTACCGAGAATCAGCGCCAGATCCCGCAGCGACGGCCGCTCGACGCCGACGTACGCCCTAATCTGTGTCCAGTCGAGCCCGCGGCGCCTGAGATACCCTACTCCGACGACGACGAACCAGGCGAACTGCGCGACGACCGCGAGCCCGAGGAGGGCGATCGCACCCGGTGGGTCGACCGCGAGCACGACCGCGACGACGATCCCGAGCGCCACGACCGGCACCAGCAGCGCGATGACCGCGAGCACGACTGCGATCCCGACCACTCGAAGCGCCGACTCTCCGCTCGCGTCCGACCGACCGGGCCCGTCGCGATCGACCGCTCCCGACTCGGGGGGTGTATCCATTCGGTTCATCAGTTGGTGACGGATAAAAAAGAGCGTTTGCTTCCGCGCGGACCTCCGTTACCCCCGTCCGTCTCGAGTCCCCGATCAGAGCGCCAGTGCGCCGATCGTCCCGCTCGTCTCGGTGAAGTAGATCCCGGCGAGCTGAAACGAGTTGAACAGGCCGTGTACCACCGCCGGGACGACGAGGTTGCCGGTGTACTCGTACAGTCCGCCGAGCACGAGACTGACGACGAACAGGACCGCAACCGTGGTGAGGATCTCGGTCGGCGTTCCGCTAAGTGCTCCGGCGGCGTGGACGCTTGCGAACACGACCGACGCGGTGACGATCCCGACGACCGTGGCGAACCGCTCGCGGAGCCGCGTCTGTACGATGCCCCTGTAGAGCAGCTCCTCGAACGGGCCGACGATCAGGAGCATGATCACGATCATCACCGGAATCGCGTTGGGGTTTTCGGCCGCGTTCTGCGCGGCCACGTTATCGGCCGGACTGGAAAACTGCGAGACGATCGCCGAGACGACCGCGAGTAGGACGATCATGCCGACGAACCCGCCGACGATGGCTCCAAGCTCCCGCAACGACGGCAGACGGACCCCCAGATACGCTCTGGCACCGGCGAGGTCGTATCCGCGATATCGGAGATAGCCAAGTGCCAGCCCGCCGAACGCGAGGATCTGTCCGATCCCGTTGACCGCGAGCCCCGGCAGCGGGGCGATTCCGCCGCCGTCTTCGACTAACTCGAACCCGGCCGTCTCCCCGCCCAGCACGACCACGATTGCCGCGACGTTCAATAGGATGATCCCGAGGATTCCGATCCCGGTGGCAACCGCGACGGTACGTGCGCCGGAGGGTTCCTCTTCCGGTGGATCAGAGCCCACATCCGCGTCGGTCGCCCCACCCGTGTTGGCCGCCTGCATTAGATCAACGATAGGACTGCAGTCTCAAGAGTCCACCGAACCGCGCGCCGGCAGCCCAGGCGGCGATCCTCGGCCGGGTGGTCACGTGCGTGTCGAAAGGCAGTTGCCCGGGGATCGGAAACTGGGCGTATGCGCATTGCCGTACCGAACAAGGGTCGCCTGCACGAGCCGACGATCGACCTGCTAGAGCGGGCGGGCCTCCATCTGGTCGACGGCGCCGACCGGAAGCTCTACGCACAGACCGCCGATCCGGAGGTGACGGTGCTGTTCGTCCGGGCCGGGGACATCCCCGCCTACGTCGCCGACGGCACCGCCGACGTGGGTATCACCGGCTACGACCAGGTTCGAGAATCCGGCGCGGAGCTGTCCGAGCTGCTCGATCTGGGCTACGGCAGCTGCCGGATCGTGCTCGCCGCGCCCGAGGACGGCGGTATCGAGCGGGTTGCCGATCTCGAGGGTGGGACCGTCGCGACGGAGTTTCCCCGCGTGACCCGCGAGTACTTTGATCAACAGGGCGTCGATGTCGAGATCGTCGAGGTCTCCGGAGCGACCGAGCTCACCCCTCTTGTCGACATCGCGGACGGGATCGTCGACATCTCCTCGACGGGCACGACTCTCCGGATGAACCGACTCGCGGTCATCGACGACGTGCTCTCGTCTTCCGTTCGGCTGTTCGCGGGCGCCGCCGCGGACGATCCCAAGGTCGAGCAGGTCGCAACCGCGCTTGAGTCGGTGCTGGCCGCCGAGGGCCGGCGGTACCTGATGATGAACGTCCCCGAGGACGATCTCGAGGCGGTCAAGGACGTCATCCCGGGCATGGGCGGTCCGACCGTGATGGAAGTCGCCGGCGAGGATCAGCTCGCCGTCCACGCCGTCGTCGACCAGGACCGGGTCTTCGAGACGATCTCCGACCTGAAATCCGTCGGGGCGAGCGATGTCCTCGTCACCGAGATCGAACGGCTCGTCGAGTGACCGCCCCGGTCTTCGAGTTCCCGTCGACGCGCGATACCGGTCCGTTCTCGGCGCGGTGACCTCCAGCTCTCCTTCGGTTAGCCGCTTCGGCGCGATCGTGAAACAACGGCACACGCCAGATAGGTAGGTTTATTTCTCGCCGATCGTAGTGAATTGTATGTTCGCCACGACGGTGTATCTAAGCCGCGGCCAAATCGGCCCCTCGAGGGTCCCGCGGGGCGATCTGACGCCTGGTGACGACCCGACGGATCCCGTCGACCGGACCCGACCGTCGACCCGTCGTGTGCGTCTGCCCGCGGTTGGACCGGCGCGGTCGGCCGCGGACCGATGAGTCCCGGACTCGAGGCCGACCAGATTCGGTCGCTGTACGCGATCTCGCGCTCGATCCGCTCGGGGGGCTCGCTCTCCGAGCTCGTCGAGCGCGCCCTCTCGACGTACGTCGCCGAGCTGGACTGTACCCTCGGGGCGGTGTTCGTCTCCGACGGTGCCGACCGGTCTCCCGAGTCCGCAGATTTCTCGGATGCCGACCCGGGGCTGGCCCCCGACGGCAGCGAGTACGAGCCGCTCGTGACGGTTCCGACCGACGCCGCCGCCGCGCCGGCGTACGCCGCTGCTGTCGACCGGGTCGGGGCCGGCGAGTCTCTCCCGATCGCCGGCGAGACCGACGCAGGCGTCGGGTACCACGTCACGGCGTTGCCTGGTTTCGGAGCGATCCTCCTCGCGGCACCCGACGGCGGGCTCTCCGACGGAGTTCGTACGGCCATCGAGCCGCTCAACAAGAGTCTCGCCGCGACCTGTCGCGCCAGGCGGACCGAGGCCGCCCTCCGCGAGCGGAGCGCCTGGTTCGAGGCGCTGTTCGAGCGGAGCGGCGAGCCGATGCTCGTTACCGACGACGACCCGGTCGAGACGGTCGTCGACGCGAACGAGGCCTTCATCGAGGCGTTCGGATACGACCGGGGGGAGCTCGTCGGCGAGCCGGTCGCCTCGCTGTCGCTTCCACAGCGGTCCCCGGATTCCACGGACCCGACGGTCAGTGATCCGTTGCTTTCCGGCGCCGGTCGGCTGTTCAGACACTCATCCGAGGACGGAACGACGATCTTTCTCTGTCGGACCGTTCCGGTTGAGGCCGCGGCCGCCGAGCGGCTCTGGTTTTATATCGATGTCACGACCGAGTACCGGCGGCGTGAGCGGATACGAGGGCTCTACGAGGCCACGGACGGCATCCTGGCCGCCCAGAGCACGGAGGCGATCTGCGATCGGACCGTCGCGACCGCCGCGGAGACGCTTGATCTTGCGCTCGCGGGCGTTCACCTGTACGACCGCCGCGCCGAGGCGCTGGTCCCGGTGGCGACGACGATCGGGGTCGAGGAACGCCTCGACGGGCTCGATTCGTTCACCGATACGGAGACGATCGTCTGGGAGGCCTACAAAGAGGGCGCCCGGCTGGTTGAGGATCTCTCGGCGGTGACCACCGCCAAGGACGATATCGAGGCCGAGAGCGCGATCATCGTTCCGCTGGGCGAGCACGGTGTCTTCATCGCCTCGAGTCTCGAGTCCGAAGCGTTCGACGAGACCGACTTCCGGTACGCGCAGCTGCTCGCACAGTTCGTCGAGACGGCGCTCACCCGCGCGACCCGCGAGCAGGGGCTCGCCGCGGTCCAGGAGATCACCCGCTCGGCCCTCGACGAGGACAGCGTCGAGGCGATCGCGCGGACGGTCATGGACCGACTCCCCGGCGCACTCGGGTTCCCGATCTGTACGATCTGGCGGTACGACCCGGCGACCGACGCTCTCGAGCCGGTCGCGGCGACCGCGATGGCAGAGCGGCTGCTCGGAACCGTCCCGACGATCGGGCGCGGGGATGGACTCGCCTGGCGGGTCTATGAGTCCGGCGAGACGGCCGTCGTCGACGACATCGCGGCCGCTCCGGAGCGGTACAACGACGAGACGGTAATCGGCTCGGAGATTCTCGTCCCGCTCGGCGAGTTCGGCGTCGTAGCGACCGGATCGCGCCGCCCCGAGAGCTTCACCGAGACCGACCGCCGGCTCGTCGAGACGCTCGCGAAAAACGTCGAGACCGCGATCGAGCTCGTCGAACAGCGCCGGGAGACGAACCTCGTCGAACAGATCCTCGCCCGCGTGCTCAGACACAACCTCCGGAACCACCTCACGCTCATCCAGGGCCGCGCCGAGATGGTCGCCGACGCGGACGACGAGTCTGCGGCCACGCACGCAGACGAGATACTCCGAAGCGCCGAGAAGCTCACCGAGCTGGCAGACAGCGCCCGCGAGATGCGCGATGTCGTCGACGTTCGCGAGGAGACGACGACGCTCGATCTCGCCGCCGCGGCCCGGCGCGCCGTCGCGCCGACACGCGATCGGTCCCCCAACGCCACCGTCGAGCTCGCCGTTGAGGCCGAGCCCACTGTGCGGGCCCATCCGGCGGTCGCGACGGCGATCGAACACCTCGTTCGGAACGGCATCGAGCACACCGACGCGTCAGGGGGGACTCCGACGGTCGCGGTGACGGTCACCGCCACGGACGAGCGCGGGATCGTCACCGTGTGCGACGACGGCCCCGGGATTCCCGACGCCGAACTGGCCGTGCTCACCGACGGAACCGAGTCGCCGCTCCGGCACGGCAGCGGGGCGGGACTGTGGATCGTCAACCGAGTGCTCGAGTACTCGAACGCCGACGGAACCTTCGAGACCGACGACGGCACGACCGTCACCCTCCGATTCGTCCGGACGAGTTAGCTGAATGCAGGCGCTACGCCCCCTCCCTCAACGAGCACCGCAGTCCGCGCC
>CAYREK010000005.1:0-9847 GCA_964423305.1 uncultured Halobacteriales archaeon
AGATAGCGGGCTTCATCTACCCCCGCGAAGGGTGCGTATCCGTACCTCGGACTCGCCACCACAACAGACGAACGCCGACATAATCAACGTTTCGGCGGCTGTCGGCTTCATCCCACGACGAACGTCGTTGGCTTTCGCCTCGAAACTCTGTAAATGACCGTGGCAACCAGAAGGAACTCGCCGATCTGTCCGATCAGAAGAACGTACTTCGAGAGCAGGTCGGGGATCGGTTGTGATATTATCTATCACATACCGAGGACGAGGGAAGTGAACCTTGCCGTGGAGCACGACTGGCGCCCGTCGACGGCGAGACGGCCGAGCCCGACCGAACACCACGTCGGAAACCGGCGGGAATCACTCCGCGTCGGCGTCGGCGGCGACGGACCGCCCCTCGTCGGTCTCCCGGCACCAGAGACCGACGCACAGGTCGAACGACAGTTCGAGTCACGCGTCGTCCGGACGACGCGTGACTCGAACTGTCGTTCGACCTGTGCGTCGGTCTCTGGTGCCGGGAGACCGACGAGGGGCGGTCCGTCGCCGCCGACGCCGACGCGGAGTGATTCCCGCCGGTTTCCGACGTGGTGTTCGGTCGGGCTCGGCCGTCTCGCCGTCGACGGGCGCCAGTCGTGCTCCACGGCAAGGTTCACTTCCCTCGTCCTCGGTATGTGATAGATAATATCACAACCGATCCCCGACCTGCTCTCGAAGTACGTTCTTCTGATCGGACAGATCGGCGAGTTCCTTCTGGTTGCCACGGTCATTTACAGAGTTTCGAGGCGAAAGCCAACGACGTTCGTCGTGGGATGAAGCCGACAGCCGCCGAAACGTTGATTATGTCGGCGTTCGTCTGTTGTGGTGGCGAGTCCGAGGTACGGATACGCACCCTTCGCGGGGGTAGATGAAGCCCGCTATCTCGGTCGGGGGCCGCACTGGCACGGCCCACAACCCCACCGCGTACGAGTGGGGAACCTCCCGCCGTGGACTGCCCGACCTGTGGTCGGGAACCCCACGGCTTTAGCCGTGGGAGAATGTCAGATTCCAATACATTACTGCCTTCCTTGGCGGATCGGCACTGATTGCCGCCGCGCTCACGCTCGCGGTCGGGTTCGCGGCACAAGACGTGCTCTCGAACTTCGTCGCCGGCGTATTCATCGTTCAAGACGAGAACTTCAGTATCGACGACTGGATCGAGTGGGGCGACAAGAGCGGATTCATCGACGACATCGGCTTCCGGGTGACGCGTATCCGGACGTTCAACAACGAGACTGTCACCGTTCCAAACACGGAACTCGCGACCACGCCCGTGACCAACCGGATGAGCAACGACCGGCTCTGCATCTCACACGCGTTCGGCGTCGGCTACGGAGACATCGAAGACGCGACACGGATCCTGTTGGATGCCGCAACAGACAACGAGGCGATCCTCGCGGATCCTGAACCGTCGGTCCGGGTCGCCGATCATACCGACACCGCGATCCTCCTACAGGCTCGGTTCTGGATCGCTGACCCGGATCGCGAAGAGTTCTCGGCGACGCGCTCTGAGTACATCCCGACTGTGACAGACCGGTGCCAGTCGGCGGGGGTTGATCTCACCACGACCAGCCAACATAGCCTCTCGGGTGAACTCACCGTCAGCACGCCCGAGGATCAGGGCTTCTCCGTCTGAATCTCACACGCGAGACCCGCCGGGAACTGTGGGGTTCGAGACGAACCGACGGGCTCGCCGATGTCACGTCCCTTGACCCGTTTTACTACCGCATCGCGGTCACGACGACCCTGGTCCCGCTGAGGGTCGGTCGTGGGTTGATCGTATCGTTCGTCCGTGCCAGAACGCCACGCCGTCGGCCCACCCGGTCTATCGCCCTCGGGAACTCCCGCGGCCACTCGTGACCGTCTCCCGTCCGTCGTCAGCGCGGCTCCGGCCGGTCCTGTGTAGATACCCTCGTACGAGATCGCCCACAGGGCCACACAGCCCGCGACATTCGTCGTGGCGGTCGTAAGCGGCGGGCCGACGACCGTCTCGGCGCTACAGGAGTCCCGAGTTCACCCCGCGACCCGAGACCGACCCAGGCACGGCGACGTACTCGACGGTGCCGTGGTCCCCGGGGCTAACGCGCTTGGATCCTTCTGCCAAGCGGCTCTGGGGTATTGACCTGTTCGGTGTGGCTTCCGCGACGACTGATCTCTCGGGTGCGGCTCACGGGGGGCCACGCTGTCTGGAGCGAACCCCCCTGTCGATCTGGCCGGTGTGGACCTCCGGGTGGCCGGACCCCACCGGGGCGAACTCAAAGTAATCGAACTGTCGCCGGCCGATCCCCAGCACACGGTCCTGCGGGAGGTGACAAATTGACGGGAGAACGCGTATGAGAGACCCCGCCAAACAGGCCGAGCCCGACTCGGCCGACCGAGACAACCGCCCGCGTGCCCCACGAGCTCACTCGGTCCGTGTGGACCGGCCTGCTCGGTACGGCCTGAAACTACCATCACAGAGAGCGGCGCGCCCGTCGGATCGAAGCGAGAGTCACCAACGACAGACTCGACGGGGGTATTTCGGCGGTCGCGTCCGCGGCGTCCGCCGGCTACGGCGCCGGCCCAGCTACCTCGGCACGTGGCTGCTATCCGTCCGCCGTCTCGACAGCAATCTCCCTGGGTCGGCCTCGAAGATACGCCCCTCAGCAGGCGCTCTTGGACGCGATCACGTTCACGACGACCTCCCTTCGACCCAGCGGGACCGTCCCGCAGGCCGTGGTGACCTTCGCGGCGTTTTCGGGGACGCTCTCACTCGTCACGCTGGGGTATACGTTCAGCAACAGCGAACAGTCCTGACCACCATACACGACGCGGTACGGGGTGGCCGCTGATGAGACGGGGGTGGTGTTCGACGCCACGCCACCGACCCCGAGTTGTGACCTGTCGGCCGTCTCACGGGGCGAAACGGCGTGATGGATTTAGGCCCGTCCGCCCGGTGGTTCCGCGTATGACAGCCAAGCACACGGAGACGGTCACGCGAGAGTACTCGGAGGCGTTCGAGACGGTCGCGATCGAGACCCCGAACGGCGACATCGACGTCCACACGACCGACGGCCCGATATCGGTCACCGGAACCAAGCGGGCCGCCGACGCGGCCGATCTTGCGGACGTCGCGCTCACCGAGAGCCGGGACGGAACGCGGCTACGGCTCACGGTCGAGATCGACGACGGGTTCTTTTCGTTCGGTACCTCGCCGCGGATGGACCTCGAGGTGGCGGTTCCGGAGCTCGCGGTTCTCGAGGCGGACACGGCAAACGGCGCGGTCACCTGCGATCTCTCGTCCGTGGGGTCCGTCGCCGCCGCCACGACCAACGGCGCTATCGAGTGTACGGCTGACGGGGCCGAGGACGTGACCGCCGAGACGACGAACGGCTGGATCGACCTCTCGCTCGGGGCGCCGGCCGACGTGACCGCCGAGACGGTCAACGGCGATGTCGACATGACGCTGCCGGCGGGGGCCGAGCCGGCGCTTGCCTTCGACGCGGTCAGCGGCGGTCTCTCCGTCACCGGTCTTGGGGCCGGCTCGGTCGAGTCGGGCTCGGTCCTCGGCGCCTCGGTGGAGACGACGATCGGCGCGGGCACGACCCGTGTCGAGGTCGAGACCGTCAACGGCGACGCGACGATCCGCGGTCGGTGAGCCTTCCCGGTCGGGCTGTACCGCCGGTCGTCCCGTCAACTACTCCCGAGCCGAACCGCTCGATCGGCCCGTCGCCCGGTCGCCGAGGCTCCGGACGTATTTGCCGTGGCCGTGTCGTCGAACACGGTGATCTCGAGCGAATCCCCGCTCGATCTCGCGGACCTCGACGTGACGGAAGCTTTCGTGACGGAGTACGAGAACGCCGTCGTCTACGCCGACCGCGAGAACGATACCGTGTTGCACGAGGGCGCCGTCCGGATTCTCGCAAACGGATGGATCGAGCTCCCGACCGGATGCCTGCTCTCACCCCCGGCCGTCCACCACGTCGACACGTACTCCGAGTCCGAGGCGTGACACCTCGCTGCCGATCCGTGACTCCCGCGACCGTCGCGAGTCAGGGGGCGGTCCAGCGGGCGACCGCGCCGGTGGCATCGCCGACGGTGGCGAAAACAACAGCCGTTCCGTCTTTCGGATCCACGGGCACCTCGAGCGTTGCTCCCGCGCTGACTCCCCCCGTGTCGAGCGAACCCACCCGATCGGAGAACGGGGTCGTCAGCGACTGTGCGACGAGCGTCGTCGCTGCGATCTCCTCGCGAACCGCGACCGAGACAGTGCCGAGATCGCTCGCCCCCGGCTCGTCGTAGGTCAGCGACAGGGCGCTCTCTGGAACCGCCTGCTCGGCCGCCTCCTTTGAGAGCTCGTCGGTCGGAACCCCCAGCGTTGTGAGTTCGCCGGCCGTTCCCTGTTCGTCGACCGCGAGGACGGTCACCTCGTCGCCGGTCGGATCGACCTGCGCCGCGACGCTGGTGCCGGCCTCGACGGACCCCTCGCGGGGGTCGACCTCGTTGTCCCCGCCGGAGTCGGTCTCCAGTCGGATCGCGGCCGCGTTGGTGTCCGCAGTGACTCCGACCCAGAACGTACCGTACCCGTTCTCGAGCGGCGGCACGTACCACGAGTCGAGCGTCCCCTCCGGAACGAGTTTTTTGACTTCCGAGCGAGAGAGTCGCTCCTCGTCGGTCCGTTCGGGAATGGTCACGTCGATGGTCGCCGCGTCGTAGGTCCCGGTCGCCGCGATCCGGTCCCCCGTGGTATCGACCGAACCCTCGCTCGCGGCGGCACCGAGTTTCGACTCGACTGCCGTGCGCCTGGCCTCGTCCAGTTCGTCGGCGGCGAGTGCGAACCGCGCCCGGACGGCCTCTTCCTCTGAGCCGACATCGACGGCGGCCAGCATGTCTTCCCCGTTCGCGGGTGCAAGCGGCGGGTCGATCGTCTCGGCGCCGAGTCGCTCGGCCGGCGGCGAGCCGATCGTTCCAGCGACGATGTCACCGGCGCCGACCCGCTCGAGGAGCCACGCGAGTCGATTCCCGTTCGCGCTGGGGCGGTCGCCGGTTTTCGTCTCGATAACGCGTCGTAGCCGATTGCCGTCGAAGCCGACGACGACCGCCTCGGAGCTGACCGCGACAATCGGCACCTGCTCGAGTCCATCGGGTGTCTCGGTCGGCTCGTAACGGTCGTAGCCCCCGCCGACGGAGCCGGTCCGTTCGTAGACGGCGGTAAACGGTGCCGACACGCCCGTCAGCCGCCGGTCGATCTCCTCGCGATCGACCGTTCCGGTGGCGACGATCGTGGTGTTGAGCACGAGCAGTCGCCGTAGCTCCGAGGCGAACTCCTCGGGGCGGTCGATCACGGGAAACAGGTCCGTCACGCCCAGCCCGAGCGTCGAGAACCCGACTCTCCTCGCGCCCACCTCGAGTGGGAACGTCACCAACGGGTCGGTGACACCCTCGAGTCCGGAGATGTCGAGTTCGAACTCCCGTACAGGCGTCGGCGGGTCGTCCTCTCCCGGGATCGCGGCCGGCAGCAGCGACAGACCGTCCTCTGAGTCGGCGGATCGGGTTAGATCCAGTGCGGCGATAGCCAGGCCGTCTCCCGCCGGGAGCCACGCGGCGTACCACGGCCGGTCGCTGTCGCCGCCGAGACAGCCGGCCAGCGACGGGACGACCGACGCGGCGCCGAGTTGGAGGGCACGCCGGCGCGAGAGAGACCGGTCGGGCATTGACGGTCATTTGCCGCCGATCAGTATATACCGACCGATCGACACGACCGGCCGGTCGTGTCCTGTGACCGTCCCGGCACAATCACTTTGTCCGGGAGCGTCGTAACACAGTCGTGGACGAAATCGATCTCACCGTCAAAACCGACGAACCGCCTGAGTCGACGCTCGTGATCGCGTTTCCCGAGGCGAGCATGGCGGCGCTGTCCGCGACCCAACACGTCATCGCGACGCTCGATCTCGACGAGACCGGCCACGTCTCCGCCGACGGGCTGCCCGCGATCACACCCTACTCCGAGGGCCAGCCGTACCATCACACCCGACTGTTCTCCGCCCCCGAGGCCGGCGTGACCGTTCTCACGAGCGAGCTGCCGGTACCGATCCAGTTTTCGGAGTCGTTCGGACGGCTTCTGGTTCAGTGGCTCGACGACCAGCCCATCGAGGAAATCACCGTGCTCACCTCGATCCCGTTTTTGAACGCCGAAGAGCTGTTTTATGTCGCCTCGGAGGATTACACCGATCGACACTTCGGGGGCGACCTCGCCACGCCGCTGCAGGGTGGATTCCTGACCGGCGTCAACGCCAGCCTCATTGCTCGCGCGATCGACTGTCCGCTCCGTGTCGGTGTGCTCGCGACCGCTGGGAATCCGTACGTCCCGGTCGACGGCGAAGCCGCACTCCGGCTCGCGGAGGGACTCAACGAGCTCTACGAGTTCGATGTCGACACCGAAGAGCTCGAGGCGTTCGCGGCCGAATCGAGTCAGTACTACCAGCAGCTCACCGAGCAGTTCGAGACCGCTCAACAACAGGAGCGTCGTTCGCCGGAAGACTACGGCTACATGTAGTGGGCTACCGGGCTACGAGCGCCTGTGATACTCCTCGACGGTGAACCCGTCGTAGGGAGTTTCCTCGACGAGGTGCCAGTCTGTGCGATTCCAGTCGGGGTAGACGGTGTCGCCCTCGTACTCGCCAGGCACCCGGCTCAGCACCATCCGATCGAGGTGTGACTGAAACAGCCCGTAGATCGCCCCGCCGCCGAGCACGTACAATCGATCGGCCCCGAGCCGTCGCGCCTGCTCGATTGCCGCCTCGACGCCGTCGACCACCGTGGCCGTCTCGATGTCGTAGGAGGGGTTCGAGCGGCTCAACACGATCTGTGCTCGTCCTGGGAGATTATTGCGCATCGCTTCGAAGGTGCGCCGCCCGAGCGCGACGGGGTCGTCTGCGACGCGTGCGCGGTACTGCCGGCGGTCCTCGGGCAGGCTCTCCCAGGGAATCTCGCCGTTGTCGCCGATGACGCCGTTCTCGGCGACCGCCGCGACCGAGATCAGCGTCACCCCGGATTCGGCCTCCTCGCCCGCGGTCGTCTCCGTCCCGCCGTCCGGTCGCGCGACCTCGGCGCGCCCGTTGGCGACCAGATCCCCCCGAGTGTTGCCGTCGTCTCGGTCCATAGTCGAGGGTGTGGTCGGATCAGGATACGCGTTTTGGACCCCGGCCCACCAGGTATATTCACGTCGGCCGGCAACAACAAATATGCGCCGCCGTCGACTGCTCGCTGGACTCGGAGGCGTCGGTGCTGCCGGCCTCGCCGGCTGCGTTCTCGGATCCGATAAGAGGCCGACGCAGGCTGGTTCCGACGGGACGCCGACCGACCACGCCGACGCGGACGACCGGACAGAGGGGGAGACCGATCAGACCGACGGGTCGAACAATAAAACTAGAGACGGTGAGACCGACGGGACCGACGACGCCGACGAGACCGACCGATCGAACGAAACCGACGACGCGGAGACGGGTGATACGGACGGCGAGACGGAGCTTGACTGGCCCTCAGAAGCCTACGCCGGATACGAGACGACAGAACTCACGATCCGCAACGATGCCCCGACGGAGCCGACGGTGCTGGCCGCGATCGCCGATACCTCTCAGACCCGGTACCGTGGGCTCAGTGACGCGACTGCCCTACCCGACGGCGCGGGCATGCTCTTCGTGTTTGCCCGCGAGCGGGAGAACCTGCCCTTCGTCATGCGGAGGATGGATTTCGGTATCGACATCGTCTACGCCGACGCCGACGGGGTGATCTCTCGGATTCACCACGCGGCCGCTCCGGGTCCCGACGAGAACGGCAACCAACAACGGTACCCCGGGGCGGGAAAGTATGTTCTCGAAGTGCCGCGGTTCTGGACCTCGCGGAACCTCGTCGAGACCGGCGACCGGATGATCTTCGAGCTGTAACGTGCCGGTGTCGGAACGGGTGGGCCCGAGTTAGGATGCCCCGGCGAGGACGAACGTGCTCTCAGCGTCGCCGGTCTCGATCTGCCGGGTCGCCTCGGCCGGTACCCTGACCGCGTCGCCGGACTCGAGTTCGACTGACTCCCCGTCGATCGTTACCGTCGCCTCACCGTCGAGCAGCAGATACACTTCCTCGTGGTCTTGATCGGCATGGTCGTGTTCGGGTCCGGTCCAACCGGGCTCGCACTCGACGACGGTGACGCCGAGCTTCTCGGTCTCGAGTGGCTCTCGCAGGAAGTGCATGCCGTCTCTGACCGACTCTACGTCCCGGTAGTTCAGCTTCGTGTAGGACATACGACCAGTTCACACCGCCTACGTAAACGCGTGTCGCCGACCGACGGGTCGGTGCTCTCGTCCGTGTGGCTGCGCCGAGAGCGGCGACAGACTCGACCGAGGACCGATCAGAGTAGGCCGGTCTTCTGGAGTTTCATCAGGTCCTCGGTGTCGAGGGTCTCGCCTTCCTTGAACTTCTGGTAGATCTCCTCTGCCTCCTCGCGGGCGGCCTCCTGCTCTTCCTCGCGGGCCTCGCGCTCGGCTTCCTCTTCTTCCTTGTCGAGCTCACGAAGCCGCTTTTGCACCCGGACGAAATCCTCGTGGTGCTGGTCGGCAGCTTCCTGGGCCTCGACGAACTTCTCGTGCATCTCGTCGGCCTCGTCGCGGATGTCGTCGGCCTCGCGGTAGGCCTCAATCATGCTGTTGTGGTGTTCCTGGGCCTCGTCGGCCAGGTCGGTCACCTGCTGGTGGTGTTCCGAGGCCTTCGCGCGGACCTCCTTGGCCTCGGCCTCGAGCTCTTCGAGCTCGTCGTTTTGATCGAGCTTGTTTTTCTTGTCTTGGAGCTTCTCGCGTTTGGTCTCGATTTTCTCGATGAGCTCGCGCTCGTCGTCGGCGTCGAGCACCTCTGTCTGCTGTTTAAATTCGAGGTCCTCGATTTCCTCCTCGAGCTGCTCGATGTCCTTTCCCTCGTCGAGCTTGAGCTCGTCTTTCATCTGCTCGACTTTTTCGAACAGCTCGTTTGCCCCCGCGTTGAGCTCGTTGCGCTTTTCCTTGTGCTCTTGGACCTCGTCGTTGAGCTCGTCGCGTTTCTCGCGGTGGTGCTGAGCCTCGTCGACCTTCTCGCGGGTCTCTGCGTTGAGATCGTCGCGCTTCGAAGCGCGCTCTGAGGCCATCTGGTTGAGATCGTTGCGTCGATCCCTGAGCTGCCCGGCCAGCTTGATCAGCTCGCCCTTTGATTTCGTCTCGAGGTCCTCGTCTGTGATCGATACGTTCTTGGATTCGTCTATCGAGTCTGCCATGATTGTGTCTCGGTGCCATCTCCACCCCGGCGACGGACGGACGCGTCACTCCCGGTCAGCTGGCGTCGAGAGTAAGCCGCTCCTGTCATTTTGTGACACGCTGCTTCCGGAACGCCGTGGCGTTCTGGTAAGTTGGTGTATCGATGGTCAAGGGTTAAATATTCCGGTCCTGCGGCTCCGTGGGGCAGTTTCACACGCCCGCGAGTCGTCAGCGCTTTGCACGGCCGCGGCCAACTGGAGTCATGAGTGCGTGGGTCAGCCTGTTTTCCGGCGGCAAGGACTCTTCGTGGGCGCTGTACCGCGCCCTCGAGCGTGGACTCCCGGTCGAGCGGCTGGTGACGGTCCACCCGACCGGCGACTCGTACATGTATCACGTCCCGGCGACCGAGCTGGCCCGGCTCGCGGCCGAGAGCATCGGAATCGAACTCCACGAGGTCAGGCCGGCGGCGTTCGCCGAGGCGACAGACGCCGGCGCCCGCGGCGACGCGGAGCTCGAACCCCTCGAAGCCGCCCTGACGGAGCTGGCCCCCGAGTTGGGCGGGG
>CAYREK010000005.1:9857-37156 GCA_964423305.1 uncultured Halobacteriales archaeon
TGTGACCGCCGGCGCGGTCGAAAGCGAGTACCAGACCTCGCGGATCCGGGGGGTGTGCGACCGTCTCGACGCGGAGCTGTTTGCGCCGCTGTGGCAGGAGGATCCCGAGGGGCTCCTCCGAGCGATGCTCGGGGCTGGCTTCGAGATCACCGTCGTCGGGGTCGCCGCCGCCGGACTCGACCGATCCTGGCTCGGCCGCCAGCTCGACGAGACGGCGCTGTCGGAGCTGCTCGACCTGCAAGAGCGCTACGCGGTCCACCCGCTTGGTGAAGGTGGCGAGTTCGAGACTATCGTGACCGACGGCCCGCACATGGCCCGTCCGATCGAACTCGACGCGACCCCGACCTTCGACGGAATCCGCGGACAGCTCGAGATCGACGACGCCCGGCTTGGCGAGCCCTAAGCGATCGTGTCGATCCGGTCGACCGGCGTCACCGAGTAATCGACCGAGAGCGTGTCCTGGACCGCCCGGATCTTACCCACGAACGCCGAGATCTCCCCGAGAGACCCTTCGAGCACGAACAGTTCCATGCAGTAGTGGTTCCCGACGTGATTGTGGACGTGTGAGGTCACCAAGCTCTCGTACTCGTGGCGCAGCCCCATCATCCGACTCTCGATGTCTGTCCCGTCGAAGTTGAACAACACCGTCACTGTACCCATGAGCTGACGATCCTCGAGTCGCTCGTCTTCGAACTCGCCCAGCAGGTTCCGAGAGGCCTCCCGGACGACCTCGCTGCGCCCGGTGTAGCCGTGTTCCTCGGCGAACGCGTCCAACCGCTCGAGCAACGTCTCCGGCATCGAGACACTGACAACTGCCATGTATTAACGATCTGCCCGTACGATATTAGAGCTTGGCATCTCTGTCAGGGGCGGCTCGGCGGGTGGCCTCGTCACACGGGGCTCGGTGGGGGTAACCTCTCGTCATTGCCGCCCGATTGTGGTACCGGGCGACCGAACTAGTGGGTTGCGCTGTCGACCCGTCCGGCCTCAGGACACGGCGATCAACGCCGCTCGCGCACCCGGTTGCTGGTCGTGACGTCGATCGAGAGCTTCGCGGTGGTCCGGATCCAGTCGAGATACCCCTGGAGCCGGTCGGCCCCGCGCAGTGCCGCCACGCTGTCGTACTCCTCGCGGAGCTGTTCGTTCGTGAAGAGCGCGTGAATCTGGTCGTGACACGGCCGACAGAGCCGGACCGTCTCGCTGGTTCGTCGCCGCTCCGGGCGTAAGTGATGGTCCTGAAACGCCTGCGGGTCGGCGATCGCCTCGTCGGGGAACCGCCGCCGACAGAGCGCACACGTCGGCATCTCCGATCCGTCGGGTCAGTCCTCAAGGGCGTCGGCGATCCGGTCGAGCGACCGCCGGACATCGTGAACCTCGTCGCGGAGCTTTCGCACCTCTCGGATCAGCTCCTCGTCGGTCTCGCCGCCCTGAGCCCCACCGGGACCGCCGCGGCCGCCGGGGCCGGGACCGCCACCGCCCATCCCGCCGGGACCGCCGCCCATCATGCCGCCCATCATCTGCGCGAACGGGTTGCCGCCGGGACCGCCGCCCATCATCTCCTCTGGCGGCCCGCGCTCCCCGTCCTCGCCCTCCTCGCCGCGCTGCTGTCGGATCTCCTCGACGCGCTCCCGGAAGGATTTCTCGCCGTCCTCGCTCTCGGACTCGCCGGCGTCGGCCTCCTCGGGCTCGTCTGTCTCGTTTGCCATACCACACGTTCCGGATCCCGGCGGAAAAGAATTCCGTCGGCCCGCTACGCAAGTCTTATGTACAGTTCTGCCCATCAGTGTATGTATATGACCGAAACCGTCGCGCCGGCGGTCGACTCGATACTGACGGCGGCCGAGCGGCGAGAGGGCGGGGCGTACACGAGCGTCGAGGCCCGATCGTTCGCGGCCGCCTTCGAACGCGCCGAGGCAGATGGTCGAGTCCCAGTGATCGCGGAGATCAAGCCCACCTCCCCGACGACAGAGGGCGAACACGACGCCGACCCCGTCGCGCTCGCCGAGGAGATGGTCGCCGGCGGGGCGGCCGCGTTGTCGGTGCTCACCGAACCCGAACACTTCGGCGGCGACCCCGAGACGCTGGATCGGGTCCGGTCGGCGGTCGACGTGCCGGTGTTGCGCAAGGATTTTCTCCTGCGTGAGGCCCACCTCGACGTGGTCGCGGCCGACGCCGTGTTGGTGATCGCCCGCTTCGTCGAGGACCTTCCGGGCCTGGTCGCGGCGGCTCACGAGCGTGGCTTTCAGACCCTCGTCGAGACCCACACGCGGGCGGAGCTCGAACGAGCCGTCGCGGCGGGGGCAGATCTCGTCGGCGTGAACAACCGCGATCTCGCCCGCCTCGAGGTGGACCTGTCGACCTTCGAGTCGGTCGCGCCGGCTGCACCCCCGGAGACGACCCTGGTCGCCGAGAGCGGACTCCGGTCCCGGGCCGATGTCGAGCGCATGCGGGCCGCCGGCGCCGACGCCGTCTTGATCGGCTCGGCGATCATGGACGGCCCCGTTGAGGAGACAACCGCCCGGCTCGCGGGGGTAGACCGATGACCGCACCGACCGAGAGCGGGCGATCGGCACAGACCGACGGCAAGTACGGCGCCTACGGCGGGCAGTACGTCCCCGAGGCGTTGATGCCCGCGATCGAGGAGCTGACCGACGCCTACGAGCGGTACGTGCTGGACAACGAGGAGGGGTTCATGGACGAGTTCCGCCGCCGGCTGGCGGATTTCGGCGGCCGGCCCACGCCGCTCCAGCGGGCCGACCAGCTCTCGGCCCGGTACGACCGGGAGGTATATCTCAAACGCGAGGACCTGCTGCACGGCGGGGCCCACAAGCTCAACAATGCCCTGGGGCAGGTGTTGCTCGCACAGTACATGGGCAAAGACCGGATCATCGCAGAGACCGGCGCCGGCCAACACGGCACCGCGACCGCGATGGCCGCCGCACACCTCGATATGCCCTGCGAGATCTACATGGGCGAGACAGACATCGCCCGCCAGCGGCCCAACGTCTTCCGGATTCGGACGAATGGTGCCGAGGTGGTGCCGGTCACGACCGGTCGGGGCACGCTCAAGGAGGCCATCAGCGAGACGATGCGGGACTGGGCCGGCACCGTCGAGGACACACACTACGTGATCGGATCGATCGTCGGCCCGCATCCGTTCCCGGCGCTCGTTCGCACGTTCCAGTCGGTCATCTCCGAGGAGGCCCGTCGGCAGGCCCGCGACCGGATCGGCCGGCTGCCGGACTCGGTAGTGGCCTGTGCCGGCGGCGGCTCGAACACCATGGGCGCGTTCGACGCGTTCAGAGACGACGACGTCGCTCTGTACGCCGTCGAGGCCGGCGGCTCCTCGCTCGGGGTCGGCCAGGACCGCGGCGTCGCGCCCAACTCGGCCTCGCTGTCGACCGGCACCGAGGGCGTTCTCCACGGGGCCCGGACGAAGCTGCTCCAGGACGGCGACGGTCAGATCGTCGAATCGCACTCGGTCTCGGCCGGGCTGGATTACGCCGGCGTCGGCCCCGAACTGGCCCACCTGGTCGACCGGGGCCGGGTCGAGCCGGTCGCCGTCGACGACGACGAGGCTCTCGAGGCCTTCCACCGGCTCTCGCAGGCGGAGGGAATCATCCCCGCCCTCGAGACCGCCCACGCCTTCGGCTATCTCGAGGCCGTCGCAGAGGGACGAGCGGACGGGCTAGGGGAGGCCGTGCTCGTGAACGTCTCCGGCCGCGGGGACAAGGACTTAGAGACGGTCCTCGAGGAGACCGCGGATCGGGATCTGTCGGTCGCGCCCGACATGGATGTCCTCCGACGGGCCGGCGGTCTCGGAGGCAGTCGAACTGACGCCGCCGACCGGGGGGAGTGACCGTGGGACTCACCGAGGCCTTCGAGGAGCCGGCCTTCGTCCCGTATCTGGTCGCGGGCGACCCCGGGTACGAGGACTCGCTGGCGTACGTCGAGGCGCTCGGGGACGCCGCCGACGTCATCGAGCTGGGCCTGCCCTTCTCCGAGCCGATCGCGGAGGGCCCGACGATCCAGGAGGCGATCGTCCGCGCACTCGAGGGGGGTATGACCCCCGAGCGGTACCTGGCCTTCGTCCGGGAGCTCTCCGTGGAGACGCCGATCGTCTGTATGACCTACTACAACCTGCTCTACCAGTACGGCGACGAGCCGGGGCCGCGGCCGTTCGTCCGCGCGGCCGCCCGGGCCGGGATCGAGGGGTTCGTCGTGCCGGATCTGCCCGTCGATGAGGCCAAACCGCTGCGGGCTGCCTGCGACGAGTTTGACCTCGATCTGATCTTCATCGTCGCCCCTACCACCGAGGGCAACCGGCTGGCGCGGATCCGCGAGCTCGTCTCGGGGTACGTCTATGTCCAGGCCCGCATGGGGACCACCGGCGCCCGCGAGGATGTCTCAGATCGCACGGCTGCGTCGCTTGCTCGGATCGAGGACTGGAGCGTTCCGAAAGCCGTCGGGTTCGGCATCAAGACCGGTGAGCACGCCGAACGGATCGTCCGGGCTGGCGCCGACGGGATCATCGTCGGCTCGGCGTTGGTCGAGATCGTCGCGAGCGGCGAAAATCGGGCGGCGGTCACGGACCGCATCGCGACCAAGGCCGCCGAACTCAAACGCGGGGCCCTCGCCGCCGAAGAGTAAGCTGTGTTTATCGGTCGATTCGGTGGCCGATTAGAACTCGTCGATACCCTACCCCGTACCTGGCGAATCAGGCCGTCGCGTCCCAGACGCTCGCGTCCTCGACCGGCACGGTCTGACAGCCGGTGAACACGAACCGGGCGCCGCCGTCCTCGCTTTCCTCGACGCGGATCTCCCAGTCGTGGGCGTCGGCGATCCGGTGGACGATCGCGAGGCCGAAGCCGGTGCCCTCGTCGTCGGTGGTAAAGCCCGGCTCGAACACCCGGTCGCGGTCCTCTTCCGGGATTCCGGGGCCGTCGTCGGCGACGTAGAATCCCTCCTCGTCCTCGAGCGCGCCGACGGTGATCGTCACGTCCGGGCCGGCGTGTCTGACCGCGTTCCCGATCAGGTTCTCGAAGAGGTGTCGCATCCGGCCGGTCTCGCCCTCGATTGCTACCGCCGAGGCGATCTCAAGATCCGCCTCGGCCGCGCAGGTGCTGTGTGCCTCCTCTGCCAGACCGCGGAGGCTCAGACAGTCGGTCTGGCTGACCGTCTCGCCGGTCCGGGCGAGCGTGAGCAGCTCGTCGATCATCTGCTCCATGCGGTTGTGGGCGGTCGCGACCTTTTCGAAGTACTCCGGCTCGCCGGTCTCTCGGGCGAGTTCGGTCGCGGTTTCGGCCATGTCGAGCGGCGACCGCAGGTCGTGTGAGATCACCGAGACGAACTCCTCGAGGCGCTCGTTCTGCCGGATCAGCTCGCGGCGGCGCCGCTCCTGCTCGGAGACGTCCCTGAGGATCCCGACCGAGCCCCGAAACTCCTCGTCGAAGGGCAGCGCGGCCATGTGGTCCCGACAGGGAATCGACTCGCCCTCCTTGGGGTGGATGTCGACCCCGAACTGTTGAGTGTCCGGGCCACTGCTCGAGACGATCCGCGCGAGCATCTCGTTTGCTCGCTCGACGCCTTCGTCGGATTTGATCAGACTCGTCGGCGCACCGATCACCTCCTCGCGGTCGTAGCCGACCAGCTCGAGGAAGGCGTCGTTGACGTACTCGAAGGTGGCGTCGGTCCCGACCACGTAGATCGGGTAGCCAAGCGCCCGCAGCACCGTCGAGTACCGCTCGGACTCCCGGGCGCTGCGGTACTCGTGGGCGGCGTGTTCGACCCGGTTCGCGAGCCGCTGGTACTGGTCGGGCCCGCCCTTCTGGAAGTAGCCCGTGACCCCGGCGTTTATCGCTCGGCTCGCGATCTCCTCGCTTCCCTTCCCGGTGTATAGCACGAACGGGAGCCGCGGTCGGCGGTCCCTGATCGCCTCGAAGAACTCGAGACCGTCCATCCCGGGCATGTCATAATCGCTGATCACACAATCGATCGAGCCGTCGAGCAGGTCGAGCCCCTCCTCGGGCCCGTTTGCGATGAGTACCTCCGCGCTCGCGAGTTCCCGTTCGAGGTAGGCCTCGGCCAAATCGAGAAACGACGAGTCGTCGTCGACGTGAAGTACCGTGATCGGTCGTTCGACTGTTCGCTCCGTGCTCATGGGTTACTCAACGTATATTGTACCAGGGTCTACAACAAAAAAAGCCCCGCGGTTCCCGCGACCACAAGCGTTTTCGCCGCTCCGGGCGGGGCTCTCTTCATGCCCGCGTTCACCGCGACGGTTACCGTCCGGCTCAAGGAAGGCGTCCTCGACCCCGAGGCTGAGACGACCCGTCAGGCCCTCGAGCGGCTCGAATTCGACATCGAGGCGCTCCGGACGGCCGACCGCTTCGAACTCGATCTCGCTGCCGCCGATCCGACGACAGCCGAGGAGCGGGCGACCGAGATGACCGAGCGGCTGCTCGCGAACCCGACGCTGCACGAGTACGAGGTGACGGTCGACCGACGATGACCGTCGCCGTGATCCGGTTCGGCGGAAGCAACTGCGACCGCGACGCGATCCGGGCGCTTCGAACTCTCGGGATCGACGCCGAGCTCGCCTGGCACGCCGACGGGCTGCCCGCAGACGTTACCGGCGTCGTACTCCCGGGCGGGTTCTCCTACGGCGATTACCTCCGGGCCGGCGCGATCGCGGCCCGGACGCCGATCCTCGAGGAGGTCCGTCGGGCGGCCACCGACGGCCTCCCGGTGCTCGGAGTCTGCAACGGCGCTCAGATCGGCTGTGAGGCCTCGCTTGCCCCCGGCGCGTTCACGACCAACGACCGGGCGCGATTCCGCTGTGAGCGCACGTTCCTCCGGGTCGAGACGACCGACACCCCCTGGACACGGGCCTACGAGCCCGGCGAAATCATCGAGTTGCCGATCGCCCACGGCGAGGGCCGGTTCGTGATCGAGCCCGACCGACTCGAGACCCTCGAGCGGGACGACCGGGTTCTGTTCCGGTACTGTGACGCCGACGGCCGGACGACCGCGGCGGCCAATCCCAACGGCTCGACCGGTAACGTTGCCGGGATCGTCGGGGAGACCGGCGCGGCCGTGATGATGCCCCACCCAGAGCGGGCGACACTCCCGGACACCGGCGGTACCGACGGTCGCGGTATTCTCCAGGCGTTTACCGACTGAATCCAGAAGGGGAACGGGGTCTGGAGCGTGTGACAATCCCCGGCCGGATTTCGGATTCCGAGGACTCCGACCCCTACGACTATGTTGGTCAACGACCGACTAATAGCCGCGCCTGCCGGAGTGAAAGTAAAACTGGCTAGTCGGTAAGGGGGAGACAGTAGCCCCGCTCGCGCTCGCGGACGGCCGCCCAGGTGCGCTCACAGGAACAGGAGACCTGCTCGAAGACCGTCGGATCCTGTCGGAGCGTAAAGTCCGTAATCGCCCGCTGGACGCGGTCGTCACACTCCCCGCAGTTGTGCGGCCCGCGGTCGCTGCCGTAGCTGACCGGGTCGGAGACGACTAAGATGTCGGCGTCCGCGGTCGCCTCGAGGACCGCGGTCATCGACCAGAGCCAGGGCGGCCGGTAGCCGTCCTCGGAGTACAGCCGCTCGGCCGTGGAGCGGCGCTGGACGGTACAGGGGTTCATCGAGACGGTATGACAGCCGTCGACGCCGGCACACCGCCTAATCGATCGCTCCATGTCCGCGATGGCCTCCCCCTCCGAGAGAAAGGGCGGTTTCAGGAGTAGGTAGGCCTTGACTCCCGCGCCGGCCGCCCGCGCCTCGGCGGCGGCGTGTTCGAACTCCGCGAACTCGAAGTGCTTGTTGACACAGTCGTGGCGAATCCGGTCGGTCGCGGTCTCGAGTCCCACGGCGACATCGGTCTCAAGGCCCCGGTTGGTGAACGCCCGGAGTCGCTCTTTGTCGATGAACGCCGGCAGGGACTCGACGACGATCCGGTCGCGGTCGGCGAACTCCTCGGCGATCGCCACGCGGGTTTCGGCTGGGATCTCGCGCTCGTCGAGAAAGGACCCGGTGGTGTAAATCTTCACCTGGTCGGCCGGTTCCTCGGCGTGCTCGCGCTCGTAGGCCAGGCTCCCCTCGATCTGGCCCAGCAGGTCCTCGTGGGTGACGGTCCCGGCGTCGACAGTTTCTGTGACGTAGCCACACAGCGTACAGCTGCCGGCCCGGGCCAACCGACAGCCGCCGGTGTTAAGAGCGATTGTCAGCGAGTCGTAGACCCCCTCTGGGGTGTTGTCCTCCTCGAGCCAGACGCGGGTCGGCTCCAGTCGGTCGTACTCCCGGTCGTTCTCGGCGCGGATCGCCCGCGTCGCTCGGTTGTGGGCCTCCACTCCCCGACCCTGCTCGTCGAGCTCCGGCTCCGGCTCGGGGTAGCTCATTGTGACTCGTTGTCCACCGGTACACAAAGCCGCTATGATCGGATCTCCGCCGGTCGGTGACGATCGTGAGTGTTGGTCAGTACTGTTTTGTACACAGGCTCACGACCTCGTGGTCGTGACCGACGCGCCAACAGACGAAGGCTGGCTCCGACTCCTCGCGGAGATGGATGACCTGGCGTCGGAAAAAGCGACCGACGGCTGGGACACGCTGACGATCCCGGCGGGCGACGCCGGTCCAGAGGGTCCCGATTCCGGACTGGCCGACCGGCACGGCTACGCCTACGTCGTCCCTGGCGATGCCGCCGACGCGTTCGTCGAGCGATTCGATCCCGGACAGGGCCAGTTTCCCGACACAGAGCTCTACCGCCGCGTGACCCCCGAGAAGCTCTACATGCTAACTGTTTTCAAGAATCCTCAAACGGAGGTCGCCATCCTCCTGGCCGGCGTGCTCGACCGTACGGGAGAGGCGTTCGCGCGCTGTCGTGCGGCGGCCGAACAGACCGGTCGGATGCATTCACACCTGTTTCGTGTCGACGGGACCCACCTGGGATCGTTCGAACACGCCGACCCGGCGCCGTTTTTTCCTGACTCCCCGTAGCCCAGCGCATCCTCGCCACTGTCGTGGTCAACTACGTCAAGGCTAAATACTCGTGTCCACAGGATGTTCGCGTACGTCGTGCGCGACACCACGGTCCGGCCCGACTCGTTTGCCAGGGTGACTCAGCGGGAGTCGGCTACATGAGCCGCGCGGGGTATCTCCTCAAGCGACTCGGACTGTCGATCCCGGTGCTGTTTGTCGGCGCGAGTCTTACCTTCGCCATTTTCCGGTTCGGTCCGCTCGATCCGGCAGCGGCGATCGTCGGCGAGGCGGCGACCGAACAGTCTCGCGCCGAGTACTTTCGGATCCGCGAGCAACTCGGCCTCGAACAGCCTGCCTGGGAGCACTACGTCGAGTTCATGATCGAGTTTTTCACCCTCGATCTCGGTGAGTCGTGGGTCATCGCCCCCGGTCGGGAGGTCACGGATCTCTTATCGATCTACCTTCCCCGGACGCTCTGGCTCGTCTTCTGGGCGGTTTTAATTCCGCTGTTTGTCGGGATCCCAATCGGCGTGTACGCCGGGCTCCGGTCGAACTCCCTGACTGACTACGCACTCTGGCGGGCGATGCCGAACTTCTGGCTCGCGATCATCCTGCTTGCGGTGTTGTCCCAGACCGACTCGCTGTTCGGGTTCGACTGGAACGGCTTCCTGGTCGAGACGAGTGTCACCGGGACACCCGATCTGTCGGCTCTCGGCTCGCCGGATGGGTTCGTGGCCGCGACAAAGCAGGTACTCCCGGCTGCGATCGTGCTTGGGTCTGCGTCGATGGGCAGCGAGCTCCGGATCGCCAGGACGGCCGTACTGGAAACGATCACCGAAGACTATGTCCAGACTGCAAGGGCAAACGGCGTCACGCGGCGGTCGTTAGTCTGGAAGCACGTCCTCCGCAACGCGCTCGTCCCGCTGGTCCCGACGATCACCAACGAGGCGTTCCTGCTCATCGGCGGCTCGGTCATCGTCGAGGTCGTGTTCGGAATCAACGGGATCGGGTGGCTCTTTTTCCAGGCGGCGCTCAACGGCGACCTGCCGCTGGTCACGGGACTCGTATTCGTGTTTCTCCTCGTGGTTGTCGCGATTAACATCGTTCAGGATCTACTGTACGTGCTGATCGATCCGCGGGTTGGATACGGGGGGCGGTGAGCATGAGCGCTGATGACCCACTCGTCGGATCGGAACCACTCAGAGACCGGCTTCGATCGACTCCGGTTCCGGCGGCTGTCTGGGTCGTCGGGGTGCTCGTTTTACTGGGACTCCAGGCGGGCCGCGTCGGTCCTGGGATCGCTAGCCTCGGGGGGGAACTCGTGACCGCCACAGGTGTCGCCGTCGCGTGGATCGCCGACGGATTCGGCGGTCCCTGGTGGCGGCGAGTGGCCGCAGCCATCGTAGTCGCGACCGTTGGAATCGCGGTCAACCGCCTCTCTGGACGATCGCCGGTCAGGTGGATCCTCGCTCACGCCAGACGGCTCGACTCGTTCCCCGGCGCTCGCCGCCTGCCTCGCCTCGACCGAGCGGTTGATGACTTGCTTGTCACCGTCGGGCTCGCAGGAACGGGATGGCTCGTCGTCCGGAG
Source organism: uncultured Halobacteriales archaeon (assembly GCA_964423305.1). GTDB lineage: Archaea > Halobacteriota > Halobacteria > Halobacteriales > Haloarculaceae > Halovenus. The sequence goes on from CAYREK010000005.1 coordinate 20,429, forward strand.
CGGCCTCCTCGGTCCTGTTCGGGCGGTCGGGGGAGCCGTCCAGGCAGAACTGACCGCGCTCGGCGGCGTTCCGACCCTGCCCGGCCGCGAACTGGTGCCGAACCGGGGCTACCAGACTCCCGACGGGACTTGGCACGGTCCCTTCCTTGGACTCTCCCCCGCAGTCGCCTGGGGCCTGCGCGTTCTGCTCGTCGCGGTGTACGTGGCGGCGTGGCTGGGTTGGCTCGGGGTCGGCTACCGGTGGTATCGCAGACACTACAGGCGGGCCGACTGGACGCCCCGCGATGATGTTCTCCGCCGGCTCCGGGGGCACCGATGGGGACAGTTCGGGATGCTCGTCGTGGCCGCCTTTCTCGCGATGGCGCTGTTCGCGCCGACACTCGGGACAACGACCGCCGAACAGAACATATACTCGCCGTTCAGCAACTCGATCGAGTACTACGACACTGACGCCGGTGAGGTGACGGAACTGCTCGTCGGGCAGGCGAACCTGCAAACCACCTCTGAGGGATACCCGGCGCGGAACGTCGGCCCCCTGAGCTACGACCAGTACGACCGCTTTCACCCGTTCGGGACGATGACTGACGGGAAGGACCTGTTTACCTTTCTGATGCACGGGGCGCGTGTGTCGCTGCTGATCGGTCTGTTGAGTGTTGCCGTCAGCGCGGCCCTTGCGATGGTGTTTGCGCTGATCTCGGCGTACTACCGAGGACTCGCGGATCTGCTCTTGGTCGTCGTTGGGGACACGATCATGGGTGTCCCGCGGCTCCTGTTGCTCATTTTGTTGACCGTGTTGCTCTCGGATACGTGGCTGGCCGAGATCTACGACGGGGGCGTCCTCTTGGCGCTGGTTCTGGCCGGAACCGGCTGGCCGTTCCTCTGGCGTTCGTTTCGCGGGCCGGCCCTACAGACCGCAGAACGAGACTGGGTCGACGCCGCCCGGAGCTACGGACAGTCGCCCGGAGGGATTATGCGCCTGCACCTGCTGCCGTACCTCGTGGGATACCTGCTGATCTACAGCTCACTGGTCCTCGGCGGGGTCATCCTCGCGATTGCCGGGCTCTCCTTTCTCGGGCTTGGCATTACCGCGCCGACCCCGGAGTGGGGACGCGCGGTCGACCTGGGTCGGGAGTACGTCGCGACCCAGTCCTGGCACATCTCGCTGATCCCCGGCGTGATGATCACGCTCGTCGTGATGGCGTTCAACGCCGTCGGCGATGCGCTCCGGGACGCGGTCGATCCACAGAGCGACGCCGGCGTGACCGACGCCAGCGAGACTGAATCGAGAGGTGGCGGAGCGTGACCCAGCCAGTGTTGTCCGTGACCGACCTTCGGACGACATTCCGGACCGACCGGGAGACGGTTCGGGCTGTCGACGGCGCGAGCCTACGTCTCGGGCGACGGGAGACGCTGGGGATCGTCGGCGAGTCCGGATCGGGCAAAAGCGTGACCGCACGTTCGATTATGGGACTTGTCGACGACCCCGGGCGGGTCGACCCCGACAGCGAGATCCGGTATCATAACCCGGCGTTCGTCGAGCGGGTCGCCCGCGAGTACCCCGACCGTGTCCGGTGGGCGACAGACGGCGAGCCCGATGGCTCCGAACGGGATTTTGTTACCGTCACCGCCGGCTCTCGTGCCGGCGCGAGCCCGGGCTCGGAGCCGGCCGTGACCGTCGACCGCGGGTCGGTCGAGCTCGTCGGCGCACCGGCCGATGTCGTCCGGTCGGTCCGAGGTGGCGAGATAGCGATGGTGTTTCAGGATGCGCTCAGCAGTCTCAATCCCGTCTATACGGTCGGAAACCAGATCGAGGAACTGCTCGGCGTCCACCAGGGGTTGTCGGGCGCGGCGGCGACCGAGGCGGCCGCCGAGCTCCTCGAGAACGTCGGCATCCCCGACCCCGAAGAACGTCTCGATGAGTACCCACACCAGTTCAGCGGCGGTATGCAACAGCGTGCGGTCATCGCGCTCGCTCTCGCGTGCGATCCCGAGGTACTGCTCTGTGACGAGCCGACGACCGCGCTCGATGTGACCATCCAGGCACAGATTCTCGAGTTGCTCGCGCGGCTCAAACAACAGCGAGACCTCTCGATTGTCTTTATTACTCACGACATGGGTGTCGTTGCGCAGGTCGCGGACGCCGTCGCGGTGATGTACGCCGGCGAGGTCGTCGAGCGGGCGCCGGTCGAGGAGATATTCGATCGACCCAGGCATCCGTACACCCGGGGACTGCTCCAGAGTATCCCCGGGCTGAGCGGCGGCGTTGACCGTCTCCCGACGATCGAGGGAAGTGTCCCTACGCCAACCGAGCCGGCGACCGACTGTCGGTTCGCACCGCGGTGTCCGAAGGCCTTCGACGAGTGCGAGCAGATCCATCCGACCCACGTCCCGGTCGACAAACAACGAGTGGCCGGTGAGGCGGCCGAAGACACCGACAGAGAGCACACGGCAGCCTGTCTGTTGTATCCCGCAGACGAACCGCTCGACAGGCGCCTGCAGGCACACACCGACACTGTGGATGCCGAACAATGACCGAGCACCCCCGAGACTCTCAAGCGCCGGAGCCGGACGCGTCGCCCCGTAACTCGCCGCGATCGGGCCCAGAGGATCCACTCGTGATCGTTGAGGATCTGCGAACGTACTACGATGACGACCGGCTGATCGGCGGGTCGCCAGTCAAGGCCGTCGACGGCGTTTCGTTTGCGGTCGGCCGCGGTGAGACGCTGGGGATCGTCGGCGAGTCCGGCTGCGGGAAGACGACTCTCGCCCGGAGCCTGCTCCGGCTCGAGGAGATCGACGGCGGAACAGTCTCGTTTGACGGCACCGACGTGACCTCGCTCGGGAAGCGGGAACTCAAGCGGTGGCGGCAGAACGCACAGATGGTCTATCAGGACCCGACGACCAGTATCAACGAACGGCTGACCGTTGGGAAGATCGTCCGCGAGCCACTCGAGGTCCACGACTGGAAGACCCCAGAGAGCCGCCGCCGCCGCGTCACGGAGCTGCTCGATCTTGTTGGACTCCGGGCTGAGCACTACCACCGGTATCCCCACCAGTTCTCCGGCGGGCAACGCCAACGGATCGGGATCGCCCGGGCGCTCGCACTCGAACCGGAGTTTCTCGTTCTCGACGAGCCGGTCTCGGCGCTGGACGTTTCGGTACAGGCGAAGATCCTCAACCTGCTTGCGGACCTGCAGGACGAGCTCGGACTCACCTACGTGGTTATTGCCCACGACCTGAGCGTGGTTCGACACGTTTGTGACCGGGTCGCCGTGATGTATCTCGGAAAGCTGATGGAGGTTAGCCCGACGGAACAGCTATTCCGGGATCCGGCGAACCCCTACACTCGGTCGCTACTCTCTGCGATTCCCGTCCCCGACCCCAGCGCCGACACGGACCGGATCACACTCCGGGGGACGCCGCCGAGTCCACGCGACCCTCCGAGCGGCTGCGTGTTCTCGACGCGGTGTCCGTTTGAGATCCACAATCCGGTCTACGACGAGCTCAGCGACCACCAGCGGGCACAGATCGAAAGCTTCCGCGAGACAATCCGCGACCGCGCTGCCGAGACGGTCTTCGGGCGGCTCGGAAAGCGGGTGCGTGGCGACCGCCCCACGCCCGCTGAAGAGCTGGTCGAGGGGCTGTTCGCGCTCTCGGAGTACCCTCCGTCGGTCACCGAGACCCTTGAGGAGGCGGCATCGCTGGTCGCCGACGGCGAGACAGAGGCGGCACACTCGCTGCTCGAAGCCGAGTTTGCCACGGTCTGTGAGACCGAGTCTCCTGAGGAGCACGCCGTTGGCGAGGGTCAGTACAGTCGGTGTCACCGCCACCGTCAGGAGTACGCCGAGCCAGACCAGGCCCGCAAGGGTGCCGAACGGTTCTCCTCACGGCGGTGATACACCCGGTAACCGCCGGGCCGAGCCGCGGGTCTCGCCGAGAGCCAACATATTTGAGCCGGTAAGACTGTTTCGCGGTATGTCAACCACAGAGTGGGGGCCGCTCGCAGCCGTCCACGAGCGGTCGCCGCTGTTACGTGCCACCCGAGACCGATACGCCGAAACGACGCCGTTCGCGGGACTGACCGTCGGCGTATCCGCGCCGCTCACGCCACACACCGGCCTGTTTGTCGATGTCCTGGCGACCGGCGGAGCCGACGTACTCGTGACCGGCGAGGCCGGAAGCACCGACCCGGCCGTCGTCGAGTGGCTCCGCGACCGTTCAGGAGTCACACCGCTCGCGAGTACCGGACTGTCGGCTTCTGAACTGACCGACACCCGCCGGGAGCTGCTTGAGGCCGGCTTGGACCTCATCGCCGACGACGGCGCACACCTGGTGAGTCTCCTCCACGACGAGTTCCCCGACGCGGCTGCCGCCGTCAGGGGGGCCTGTGAACAAACGACCGGCGGCATCACCCGCCTGCAGGCGATGGCCGAACGAGACCGGCTTGCGTTTCCGGTCTACGATGTTAACGGCGCGCCGATGAAACGCCAGTTCGACAACGTCCACGGGACCGCAGAAAGTTCCCTGACAGCGATCGCCGAGCTGACCGATATCATGTTCGCGGGCTCGGTCGCCGTCGTCGCAGGGTACGGCCGGTGTGGACGCGGGATCGCGCGCAAGCTCAGGAGTCTCGGCGCCCGGACGATTGTCACCGAGGTCGATCCACGGAAAGCCCTGGAGGCGCTCGCCGACGGCCACGATGTCCGCCCAATGGCACAAGCAGTCGGCGACGCCGACCTCGTTATCACCGCGACCGGACGGTACCGGGTCCTGCGAGCCGAACACCTCAACGAACTCGCCGACGGCACCGTGATCGCCTCGATCGGCAGCGCAATCGAGATCGATGACGAAGCTCTGGCCGACGCCGCAACCGTCGAACGCCACGACTCCGGTGTTTCTCGGTACACGTTCACAGACGGTCGAACCGTGTCGTTGCTCACCGACGGACGAGTCGTGAACCTCGCGGCGCCGGACGGCACCGGCAACCCTAGTGCGGTGATGGACACGACCTTTGCGCTGATGTCGCGAGGGCTGGCCGCGCTCGCTGCGGGTGTCGACCACCCGCCGGGGCTGTATGACTTACCCGATCGGATCGACCGGGCGGTCGCGACTGAGAAACTCACCGCGATGGGCGTCGAGATCGACGAGGTATCGCCCGAGCAACGCGCGTACCACGAGGAGTGGCAGACCCACGACGCCGGGTGAGCGCGGTCAGCGAGTCAGCGAGAGGTTGTTATACTTCTGGCTGTACTGCGGGCCGTGCATCTCGACGTTTTCGACCCAGTCGTACCAGTACTGCTCGCCGACAGGGTGCCACAGCGGGAGCTGTGTCATGTCGGTCCAGTTCGCCCGCTCGAGCTCGAGATACGACTCGTTGCGCACCTGCTGGTTCCCCTCACCCGGAGTTCGGTGACCGCCGTACCGCTCCCAGGCTTGTGTCGCCTGCTCGGCCGGGTCGGAGAGCTCTCCGTCTCCCTGTCCCCACCGCGTCCACGTGAACGGGTTGGGATAGGCGTACTGGAGTGTCGCGTCTGCCTCCTGCCACTCGAGTTCGTTGAACGTGCCGAAGATCTCGATGTCTCCCTCGATAGCGCGGTTCGTGAGGGTGGTCGACGGTGCTTCGTCGAGTTCGATGTCGATGTACGCGCTCTCGGCTAAGTCTCGGAGCAGCGTCGCAGTCTGATTCCACTCCGATCCCTGTTCGTCCGAGGGGTACTGGAAGCTCACCTCGTAGCGGGTGCTCTCGCCGTATCCGGCCGCTTCCATCACCCGAGCCGCCTCCTCGACGTTCGACGTGCCGTAGCTGTAGGGATACTCGGACTCCGCGATGTCGGCGTAGTTGCCCGGCCCCTCTGGGAACGCCGTCGGTGGGGTGAGGAAATACGCCGGCTGTCCCTGCCCCCGGGCCGCAGAATCGACGATCGTCTCTTGATCGACCAGGTGAGCGATCGCCCGCCTGACCGGCCGCTCGACTTTGAGTGTGTGGAAAATAAGATACTGGGTCCGCAACAGCGTCGTCTCCCCGTAGTTGAGCGTCTCCCCGTTGACCGGTCCGTACGAGCCGAGTCGGCGTCCGTCACCCAGCTCCTCATCGATGTCGAGCAACGACGGGTCGAACTGCGAGCGCGGAAGCTCGAAGATGTCGGCGTTTTGTTCGTTGACCGCTCTGGTGTACTGCGCGTTTGGATCCGCGGTGATCTGCCAGCGGATCTCCGGGACGTTCGCGACAGAGCCGTGATACTCCTCAAACCGCTCGATGACGATCTCGCTGCCCTGATCCCAGGTCCGCAGCTGGTAGGGGCCCGTGCCGTCGATCCGCTCGGTCGACCACTCTTGATAGCTCACCTCGCCGTCGTACCCCTCGATGTCACCGACCACGCCCTCCGGGATCACCGCAAACCGCGGGTCAGTGAGCAACCCGAGCGTGCCGTGAAACGGCGTCTCGAGTGTCATCTCGAAGGTGTACTCGTCGACGGCCCGTAGGGCGAGCGAGCCCGGAACGACCTCCTCGTCGTCGCCCTCCCCCTCGGTCTCGTGAGCGACGGACATGGTGCCGCCGACGATGTTGTCGGCGTGTCCGCGGTTGTTCTCGGACTCCGCCAGCCGTCGCCACGAGTACACGACGTCCTCCGCGGTGAGCTCGTCGCCGTTGTGAAACTGTACCCCCTCTTTCAGCTCGATCGTGTAGGTCAGGTAGTCGTCGGAGACGGTGTAGTCCGTCGCCAACTCGCCGACGACCGGCGCCGTCCCGTTTTCGTAGGTGAACAGCTGCTCGTGTGTCTGTCGGTTGATTCCCTCCGATGCCTGACCGGAGATCCCGATCGGATCGAGTGTCTGCTGTGGGATCTCAAGCAGCTGCAGTGACCGGTCGGACCCGCTGCCCTCCGAGTCGTCTCCCCCCTCATCTCCAGGCTCGTCCCCGTCGGTCGGGTCGTCATCACTACTTGCACACCCCGCCACCGCTACCGTTGCGACCGCCCCGACGCCGGACAGAAACCGCCGCCGCGTCTCGTCTTGAGACATAGGCACTTTCACGTTGCCTCGCAATTATACGTTTCTGTATAGGAATAATTTATAGTTATTTCGAGAGGGCACACGACACGACGAGATCGAAGATACTGCGTGGGTCGTCGACAGTCTTTCATCGGCCGAAGCGAATTCCGGATATGGACATTGTCGTCACGGGCGGACGCGGCACGACGGGCCGGTGGGTCGTCGACCGGCTCGCAGAGGACCACGCCGTCACCTGTCTCGACCGTGAGCTACCCGCAGACGGTCACCCAACCGTCGAGTACCGCGCGCTCGATCTCACCGACGCCGGCGGCGTCTTCGACGTACTGACCGCCGTCGATCCCGACGCGGTCGTCCACTGGGCGGCCATCCCGGAGGCCGGCACGCACCCGGGGGTAGATCTCTACCGGAACAACACCTTAGCCGCCCACGCGGTGCTGTCGGCCGCCGGGCGGGTCGGCGCACGGATCGTCCAGGCCTCATCGGACGGGACCTACGGGTTCTTTTTTGCCGAGGAGACGCCTGTCCCCGAGCAGCTCCCGATCCCGGAGTCACACCCGCTTTGCCCCGAGGATCCCTACGGACTCTCGAAGGTCGTCACCGAGGAGATCGCCGCGACCGTCGCCCGGCGGGACGGCGTCTCCGTGGCGTCGCTGCGTCCCACCTGGATCCAAGAGCCCGGCGTCTACCCCTGCCGGGACGAGGCATACGTCTCCGACCGGAGCGCGGGCGCCGGGAACTTCTGGTCGTACGTCGACGTGCGGGATGTCGTCGACATGGTCGAGCGGGCGCTCGCCGCGCCGGTCGAGGGCCACGAGGCGTTCAATTGCGCCGGGCCGGACAACGCCCTCGGCGAGCCACTCGCCGAGCTGATCGAGTCTTACTACGGTACGCTCCCAGAGACCGTCGCCGTCGAGGGCGACGCGGCCGTCTACGACACGAGCAAGGCGCGGCGACTGCTCGACTGGGAGCCGACCCGCTCCTGGCGCGAGGCCGCAGACGAGTCGATCGTCCCGCCGACGGTCTGACCCGCGTGACGCTCCGCTACCGCGGCAGTAGCGTCGCGACGGTCGTAGAGACCACACCGGATCTCGGCGCGGCAATTACCCGCGGTACCGAAAGGAGACGACGGTACCGATCGTCGTCTCGTCGCTGCCGGCTTCGGCCTCGACGTTCAGCCCGAGGACAGCTCCTTCGCCGAGGGTCTCGGTGACGATCGCTCGCAGGTCACTGGCGCTGGCCTCGTCGTCGGTCACCTCGACCCGCACGCGGTCGCGGTTCCTGCTCGCCTCGCCGACCTCGTAGCCCGCGGTGGCAAACGCCTCGCGCAGCTCGTCTACGACTGTCATAGGGATGCCAGGGTCGGCGGCGGCAAAACGGCACCGCCCGCGAGCTACCGCTCTTCGACGTGCCGGACGCTGCTCGCGACGCCGCGTGTGCTCTCGACCATCTCCGGGCCGGACATCCGGGCCCGGCCGACCGCGAGGGCTCGGGGTCCCTCGATGAGTACCTCCTCGCCCGGACGGATCGTCTCGCTCGCCTCGACCACTCCTGGGGCCAGCACCGAGCTATGGGGCACGAACTCGTCGATCTCGACCCGCTGTACCGGGACCGAACTCTGGGCCCACCGACGCGCGCCGGCCAGCGTGAGCGCGAGCAGCCCGTACTCCGGCACGAGCGCGGCCAGTTGCGCCCCGCCCCGGGACTCGAGTGCCCGCAGCTTCGGATACCGCCCCTCGACGGTCGGGTCGGGAAACAGCTCGTCGCCGGCCTCGCGGCCGAACTGGTAGTCCGCGATCGCCCGGAGGGTCGCGTGCTGTCGCTCGCGCTTGGAGTAGGTCGCCTCCCCGGCGAGAGCCTCCGATAGCGCCGACAGCGACGCCTCCGTCGTCGGGTGGTCCACGACGGTGTACTCGAAGGGGAGATCGGCCTCGAGCAGCTCTCGGGCGCGCTCACAGACCGGCCGGTACTCCTCGGGAACGTGTGCGATCACCCGCTCGCGGTCGTAGGCGGCCCCTTCGAGGTAGGTCGCGAGCACGTCGGCGACGAACTCGATCTCGGTGGGACTCCAGCTGCCGGTGACGGCCGCGTTGTAGTGCTGTGCGGGGTACGTGAGCTTGAGTTCCTGGGGGACGACGCCGATCGGCGCGGTCAGCGAGACGGTGTGCCCGCGGTAGCCGATCGCGTCGTGAAACTGCGCGTGGCTGGGCGACCCGCTGTCAGGATTGGTCGCCGAACACGGCACTAACACCGGCGGTCCCTCGAACCGCGGCCGGTAGCGGGTCGTGACCCGGTCGGCGTACCGGCGGATCTCGACCCGGCGTAAGGTGTCCTCGCTGGTCGCGGTGATCTCGGCCTGCCGGCAGACCGGCGTCCGCTCTTCGAGGTACCCGTGCTGCTCGTCGAACCGGCCCAGGGCGGCGGTTAGCCACCGCTCGTGGCGGACCTGCCCTTCCAGGTAATCCCGCAGCCGTCCCGTCCGGATCCGCTCGCGGACGGTCGCGAGCGCGCTCTCGAGAGCGTACTCGTTGTGCTCGGCACAGGCGTCCCGGTCGAAGCCGTCCCCCCGGCAAGCCGGACACGCACACGGTCGCTCTTCGAGATCCTCGAGGACCCGCTCGCCGTCGGCGGTGAGGTACTTGCCCTCGAGACCCTCCAGAACGGCCCGGTGGGGGTCGACCAGGTCGACCCCCGCGTAGGCCAACAGCCCGACGTTGGCGGGCGTGGCGACGCCGGGTAGGTACAGGGCCGTGTCGGCGGGGATCGCCTCGCGGACCCGGCAGATCGTGTCGACGAACGCCTCGGCGTGGCCGACCGCCGACCGGGCGTCCGAGAGCACGTAGGCGTCCGTTCCGTGTTCCCCGGCGGTTTCGGTGCCGATCACCGCGGCGCTCGGATACGACACCTCGGGGTGCTCGACGGCGAAGGTCTCCTGCACGTCCGTCGGCGTCCCGCCGGGGAACCCGCGGTGTGGGAGCACGGTCAAGACATCCTCTCCGCCCTCGGGGAGCTCGCGGTCTCGCACCCAGAGGCTGCCGGCGTCCTCGATCCGGTCCTCCTCGAGGATCGTCGGGGTCGTCACGGGCGTCGCGAGTCTGAGCTGGCCGAGCCGGGCGGGACCATCTCGGTCGCGCACCTCGAAGTACTCGGTCACGACTCGCCCTCCCGCCGGACGGTCACTCGATCGGGGACCACAGAGAGCGCCGCGGCCGGCCAGCCGTCGTGACACAGCCTAAAACTCGTGCCGGAGTGGGTCTCGACCAGCCGCCCCAGTCCGCGTGTGGCGGTCACGTATACAGGCCTAAGCGTTGCGCTCGCTTCCATTTGTCACCCGTCGCCGACGGCGATCGGCTCGCGAGAGCGCGCCCCGCTGGTCAGCGCCCCGTACAGGTCAGTGTACTGCTCGATCACACGCTCGTGGCCGAAGGCCCGCCACCGGTCGTCGACGGTCCTGCGTTCGAGTTCGCCCGCGCTCTCGATCGCGGCCGCCATCGCCGCCGTGTCGGTCACCCGGAAGCTCCGGTCGTAGCTCTCGATCAGCTCGTGAGCGCTCGACTCGGCGTGATACTCGACGATGCCCACGCAGCCAGCCGCGAGCGCCCAGAGTAGCTCCGTCGGAAACACCGACCGCGTGGCCGTCTGGACGAACGCGTGTGCGCTCCGATAGACGGCGAGCCGGCGCCGGCGGTCGGGCGCGCCGACAAACTGGACCCGGTCGTCGATCCGGAGCTTCTCGGCCTGCCGTTCGTAGGCCGCTCGCTTGGGGCCGTCCCCGACGATCGTCGCCGTCCACCCCAGCGTGCGCAGCTCCGCCAGCGCGAGCAACAGCGCCTCCAGGTTCGCAGTCTCGTCGAGCCGGTGGGCGTAGGCGACGTCGATCTCCGGATCGGGGTCGGTCGCCTCGATCTCCGGGTAGGCGATGCTCTCGGGGATCACGGCCGTGTCGGTCTCGCTTGCACCGTGCTCGCGGACGGCCGTGCGGACCAGCTCGGAGGGCACGACGATCCGGTCCGCGGCCCGGACGGCCGCCCGGCCGAGCCGTCCCTCGATCTGGTCCGTCCCAAACTGTTCGGCGACCAGCGGCGCTCGGGCGAGCGTGCTTCCGGCGGCAGCCGCGAGTGTTACCCGGCCCGGCAGGAGCCGGGCGTGGATCACGTCCGGACGGAACCGGGCGAGTGCGACCGGCAGCCGGCTCGCGAACGACGCCGTCGCCGCCCCGACGGTGAGCCCACGATAACGTACGCCGTCGACGATCCGCTCTGCGGAGTAGTCGTTCCACCACTGCGCACAGAAGACCGTCACGTCGTGGCCCCAGTCTGCGAGCAGCCCCGCCACCCGCTCGAGGCGGGCGGCCCCGGGGTGTTCCCGGTGTCGGGTCGTCTCGGGGAGCACGAACGCGACGCGCATGCGCTGACCGACGCGCCACCGGCTCAAAAACGACCCGGTCGACGGGTCGCAAGCTTCTCACCGGCGGCGGCCGTGGTCGGCGTATGGTATACGACCTCGAACGGTACCTGACGGTGCGACGCGCGTACGGCGGCTCGATCGGCCCCGACGGACGACTGGCATTCCTGCTCGATACGACCGGCGTCCCGCAGGTCTGGACCGTCGACGAGCCCGGCGAGTGGCCGACCCAGCGGACCTTCTACGACGAGCCGGTCTCGTTCGCGTCGTTCTCGCCGACCCGCTCGGAACTCGCCTTCGGGATGGACGAGGGGGGCAACGAGCGCACCCAGCTGTTCCGGCTCGACGCTGAGGGGGCGATCCACCCGCTGACCGACATCCCCGACGCGAAACACCGGTGGGGCGGCTGGGACTCGACCGGCGATCAGTTTGCCTTTGCCTCGAACCGCCGCGACGAGGCCGTCTTCGACGTCTACACGCAGGACCGCGAGGAGCGGGGCGAGGACGCCGAGCTGGTCTTCGAGGGCGATGGCTGGTACAGCGTCGCCGGCTGGCGCCCCGACGACGGCGCCCTCCTGCTCCACCGGGCACATTCGAGTTTCGATCACGACCTGTCCGTGCTTGAGCTTGCGACCGGCGAGCGTCGCCGGCTCACGGCAGACACCGAGGGCGTGCGGTACAGCTCCCCCGAGTGGGGCCCTGAGGGCGAGGCGATCTATCTCGTCACCAACGAGGGGGCGGACACGCTGTATCTCGCCCGGATGGACGCGGCGACCGGCGAGCTCTCGGTCGTCGAGGAGGGCGGCGAGTGGAACGTCGGCGGGCTCGCCCTCGATCAGGAGTCCGGCCGACTCGCCTACTCCCGGAACGTCGACGGATACACCGATCTTCACCTCGCGGAGCTCGCGGGCCCGACCGAACTCCGAGAGTTCGCCGTGCCGGAGCTGCCCGGCGATGTCGCCGGCGGCGCCAGCTTCGGCCCCGACGGCGACCGGGTTGCGCTGTCGGCTTCGGGACGTACCGAGAACACGAACGTCTCGGTGATCGACCTCGCCGCCCTCCCGACGATCGAAGGCGGAGCCGGCGATCCAGAGACGGCGCCGACCGGGTCGCTCACCCGCTGGACCTGCGCCGACACGGCCGGCATTCCCACGGAGACCTTCGCCGAGCCCGACCTGATCCGGTACGAGACCTTCGACGGCCGGGAGATCCCCGCGTACTTCACGCTCCCGGAAGGCGCCGAGAACGCGCCGGTGATCGTCGACATCCACGGCGGCCCCGAGAGCCAGCGTCGACCCGGCTTCTCCGGACTCCGGCAGTACTTCCTCTCACGGGGGTACGCCCTCTTCGAGCCCAACGTGCGCGGGTCGGCCGGTTACGGCCGGGAGTACACCCACCTCGACGATGTCGAAAACCGGATGGACTCGGTCCGGGACATCGGCGCCGGGTTAGACTGGCTTGCGGCCCGCGGGGCCGTCGATCCCGATCGGTTCGTAGCGATGGGGGGGTCCTACGGTGGGTTCATGGTACTCGCCTCGCTCACCGAGTTCCCCGAGCGATGGGCCGCGGGCGTCGACATCGTCGGGATCGCGAACTTCGTGACGTTCCTGGAGAACACCGGCGACTGGCGCCGCGAGCTCCGGGAGGCCGAGTACGGCTCGCTCGCCGAGGACCGGGAGTTTCTCGAGTCGGTCAGCCCGACCAACAACATCGACCGGATCGCGGCACCGCTGTTCGTGCTCCACGGCGAGAACGACCCCCGCGTGCCGGTCGGCGAGGCCGAACAGATCGTAGACCGGGCCCGCGAGCAGGGGGTCCCCGTCGAGAAGCTGATCTTCGACGACGAGGGCCACGGCATCTCGAAACTCGAAAACCGCATCACGGCCTACGAGCGGATCGTCGACTTTCTCGACGAGCACGTCTGAGGCCTCCGTGGCGCACTCGGGGGCAACACTCGACCACGGTAGTCATCTGTCCCGAGCCAAACGGGCCGGTATGACAGACAATTCCGGTGGTGTCGACTCCGAGACGGAGCCCGACGCCCCTCGGTCCGAGACGCTGACCGATCCGGCGCCGATCACCGGATTCCACCCTGGCGGTCCCCGCCGCGAGGACCCGCCCTTTCCGGCCGTCGCGGCGGCGATCCGGTCGCACTACGCCGAGGACAGTTCCGGACACGGTATAGCACACGTCTGGCGGGTGTTCCGGCTGACCCAGCGGTTCGCCGAGGAGCTCGGGGCCGACCGAACCGTCGTCGGCTGCGCGGCGTTGGTCCACGATCTGCACCGCGTGCTCGAAGACGGCACCGGCCGCGATCCGGCCGAGACGACCGCCGAGGTCGCTCGCGCCCTCGAACAGGCTGGGGTCGACGACAAAACCGTCGGTGCGGTCACCCACTGTGTGGCCGTCCACGACGATCTAGCCCTGCGCGGCGAGGATCCCACCCCCGAGACCGTCGAGGCCGAGATCCTCAGAGACGCCGACAATCTCGACGCGATGGGCGCGATCGGGATCGCCCGAGCGTTCGCGTTCGGCGGCGCACACGGCAACTCGCTGTGGGACGAGACCGGCCAGGAGTACTCCTCGCTGTATCACTTCGAGGATAAGCTGCTCCGGCTGCGCGAGGAGCTCCACACCGAACCCGCCCGACAACTCGCCGAGAACAGACACGCCGCGCTCGAGCGGTTCCACGAGCAGTTCCGCGCCGAGTGGCACGGCAACGCGTGAGCTACCGCTCGTCGGTCCGGTCGTGCGGGTGGATTTCGATGTCCCGGACCTCGTGATCGGCGTCGAGGACGACCCGGCAGATCTCGTCGCCAGCCTTGAAGGTGACCCGCACCCGCAACGGCTCCTTCGAGAGGATCTCGTCGTGTTCGTCGGTGACGAACTGCTCGATCTCCCAGTAGTGACGGTCGTCTAAATCGACGCCGTGGCGCTCGTGAAATGCCTGCACCCGCGGATCCCTGGTCGCGAGCGCCCCGAAGGAGGTGACCACCCGCCGCCCACAGACCCCACAGTTGAACATCGGTAGCACCGAGAACGGCGTTTCCTCGGGGGGCGTCCACGTTACCGCCCGCTCGATCCAGCCGCCACAGTCCGGACACAGCCCCTCCCGGGCCTGAGACACCTGGCTCGTCGACCACCGCTCGAATGCCTCGAGCGCCGCCTCCGGATCTCGCTCGCGAAACAGGCTCGGCGGGACCGAGACCCGCAAGACTGGCTCGCCGCAGGCCGCACACTCGACCGCGACCCGTTCGTCGGCGTAGGAGGCCACCAGCGACGACTCGCCGCAGACAGTACACTCACCGTCGACTGCGAACGGTGGAACCTCCGGGGCGTCTGTGTAAAACCCGGCTGCAACGGCCCGTGCGATCCGCTGGCCGGCCGCGGTGAGGACGTACGCCCCGTCGCGTTTCGTGACAAAGTGCGGCCGGAGCTGTGAGAGGTGATAGTTGAACTGGCCGCTGTCGTCGAAGCTCACCCGCTCGTACAGCTCCGAAAACGACAGCGGCGCGCCCTCGTGAAGCGCCGCGACGATCTTCAGACGGCGCTCGTCCCCGAGCAATGAAAACACTGCCGCCGAGTCCCGGGCCGCCTCGGCTCTGCTGCTCGGTTGCTCGCTTTCTCCGGCCATAGCCCTGTTCCGGTCCGGCCGTATAATAAACCCAGTTCCCGGGAGCCTCGCCTGTGGGCAAGTCCTTATTGGTGTATAAGGAACACGATTATATCCCCCTACGCGTTGTCAACAGGTAGTGACGGACGACGACTCGCTCGGGCTCGCGGATCCGACCGCAGCGCGGTCGAACTGCGGCGTCGGGGTGGTGATGAACCTCGACGGGACCCGGACCCACGACGTAGTTCGAGACGGTATCGACCTGCTCGG
Organism: uncultured Halobacteriales archaeon; assembly: GCA_964423305.1. GTDB lineage: Archaea > Halobacteriota > Halobacteria > Halobacteriales > Haloarculaceae > Halovenus. The sequence goes on from CAYREK010000005.1 coordinate 35,727, forward strand.
GTGTCTCGAGCACCGCGGGACGACCGGCGCCGATCCCGATACCGGCGACGGAGCCGGGGTGTTACTCCAGATCCCCCACGAGTTTTTCGACGCTGCACTCGATGTGTCGCTGCCGCCGGCCGGCGAGTACGCGGTCGGTGGTCTCTTTTTGCCCCGCGAGCGGCGCCTGCGGGCCCGGCTGGTCAGGCTCGTCGAACGGACCCTCGAGAAGGAGGGCCTCGAAGTGTTTGCCTGGCGGTCGGTACCGACCGGCGAGGCCGGCCTCGGCGAGACGGCCCTCACCTCCGAGCCCGCGATCAGACAGGTGTTCGTCCGGCCGGCCGAAGACCTCGACGCCGAGGCGTTCGACCGACGACTCTACCTCGCCCGTCGGACGGTCCGGCAGCGGGTGCGAGACCGGGGGCTCGACCGCGGGCAGTGTTACGTGGTCTCGCTCGACCGCCAGACGGTCGTCTACAAGGGACTGTTGACCGCGAGCCAGCTCGGGGCGTACTACACGGACCTGACCGACGACCGCGTGCGCTCGCAGTTCGCGATGGTCCACGCCCGGTTCTCGACGAACACCTTGGGGGCCTGGCACCTGGCACACCCCTACCGGACGCTGATCCACAACGGCGAGTTCAACACCATCCAGGGCAACATCAACTGGATGCGGGCCCGGGAGACCGACCTCGCAGACGAGGCCTTCGGCGAAGAGATCGACCGGCTCCGACCGATTATCGAAGACCCCGATCAATCCGACACCGCCAGCGTCGACAACGCCCTCGAGCTGTTGCTCGAGACCGGCCGGGAGCTGCCACATGCCCTGCGCATGCTGATCCCGGAGGCCTGGCGCCCCCCGGAGACGGGCGTCACCGGCGACCGGCGGGCGTTCTATGACTACCACGCGTCGCTGATCGAACCCTGGGACGGGCCGGCCTTGGTTGCCGCGACCGACGGCCAGCGGGTTGGCGCCGTGCTCGACCGCAACGGGCTGCGTCCCTGTCGGTACGACATCCTCGAGGACGACCGGCTGGTCATGTCCTCGGAGGTCGGCGCCCTGCCCTACGATCCCTCCGAGATCCGCGAGCGGGGTCGACTCCAGCCCGGCCAGTGTTTCCTCGCCGACCCCGAGGCCGGCCGGGTCGTCCCCGACGCCGAGGTGTTCGAGGAGATCGCCGACCCGACCTACGGCGAGTGGGTCGAGCGGGAACAGCGCCGGCTCGCGGACCTCGAGGCCGGGCCCGATCGCGGGTCGATCGAGGAACTCGGAGCAAACCAGGTCACCCACGGGTACACCTACGACGAACTCGAGCACCTGCTCGAGCCGATGGCCGAGACCGGCGTCGACCCGGTCGGCTCGATGGGCGACGACACGCCGCTGTCGGTGCTCTCGCAGTTCAACCGGCCGCTGTTTACATACTTCAAGCAGCTGTTCGCGCAGGTGTCGA
>CAYREK010000006.1:0-4380 GCA_964423305.1 uncultured Halobacteriales archaeon
GTTCTCGAGGTTGCCCTCCAGGTGGTTGAAGGCGATAATGGACTCGATGCACCGCTCGCGGGGCTTTCTCTCGCCGCTTCTAACCTTCAACCACCTGGAGGGCAACCTCGAGAACCACGGCTCCATCTCGAAGGAGATGTTCGAGACCTACTACCGGTATCTCGAACTGGTCCGCGAGGAGTACAAGAAGCGAGCAATCGAGGACGTCCGGCACGCCCTGGCCTACGACGTCGACGAGATCCAGCGCCAGGGCGAGAAGTACATGGACCACGTGATGGCCTACATCGACGACGACACCGTCGAGGACGAGATCACCGGCCGCGAGCAGGAGCCCGACGAGCAGTTCCTCCGGGGCGTCGAGAGGAAACTCGAGATCCCCGAGGACCGGAAAAACGACTTCCGACAGGAGGGCGCGAACTGGGTCTCCCGCCGGGCCCGGGAGGGACAACGACCGGCTCCGGCGAGCCTTAGAGCGGAAGCTCTGGGAGGACAAGAAACACAACATCAACTTCTCGGCGCTTGTCTCGAGCGGCGAGATGGACGACGACGAGCGCGCCGAGTGGATCGACGCGCTGATCGAGCAGGGATACTCCGAGGCCGGCGCCCGCGAAGTGCTTGAGTTCGCCGGCGCGGAGGTCGCCAAAAGCGAGATGAGCGAGTAAGATGAGCGACCGCGACGCTGGCGGCGAGTACGTCGCGGCTGCCGACCGCGCGCTCGAGGAGACCTACCAGGCGCCCGTAGGGCTTGCCGAGTACGTCGAGCGCGTTCTCTCGGAGCCGCGCACGGCCGCCCACGCCCCGAAGTACCTGCTCGACGCGATCGAACACGCCGGCACCCGGACGGTCATCGAGGAGGGCGAGGAGAAAGAGCGCTACCGGTTTTTCGACGATCCGTGGAACGACGGCGAGCACGCAATCTTAGGAAACACCGAGGTGCTCAACCGCTTCGTGGACGACCTGCGGTCGATCGCGGCCGGGCGGGGCAAAGACGAGAAGATCATTTGGCTTGCCGGGCCGACCGCGACCGGCAAGTCAGAGCTCAAACGATGTTTGGTCAACGGGCTCAACGAGTACTCGAAGACCGAGGCCGGCCGGCGGTACACGATCGAGTGGAACGTCGCCGGCGCCGCGGGCGACGCCCGCGGAGTCACCTACGGGGACACCGAGCCCACCGACGAAGACGACTGGTACGAGAGTCCGGTCCAGACCCGTCCGCTCGCGGTGTTTCCCGAGTCCGTGCGGGCCGAGCTCCTGGAGACGCTCAACGACCGGACGGACGATCACATCTCCGTCCGGGCGGAGACGGATCTCGATCCGTTCAGCCGGGAGGCCTACGAGTACCTCGAAGAGCAGTACCGCCGGGAAGGCGTCGAGGAGCTGTTCTCGGCGGTGACCGACCCCGAGCACCTCCGGGTGAAAAACTACGTCGTCGATGTCGGCCGCGGGATCGGCGTGCTCCACTCAGAAGACGAGGGCACGCCCAAAGAGCGGCTCGTGGGCACGTGGATGAACGGGATGCTCAGGGAACTCGACTCCCGGGGGCGAAAGAACCCCCAGGCGTTTTCCTACGACGGCGTGCTCTCGCAGGGCAACGGCCTGCTCACCGTCGTCGAGGACGCCGCCCAGCACGCCGACCTGCTCCAGAAGCTGTTGAACGTCCCCGACGAGGGTCACGTCAAGCTAGATAAGAGCATCGGCATGGATGTCGACACCCAGCTCGTGATCATCTCGAACCCGGATCTCGAGAACCAGCTCAACCAGCACGCGGACCGCGAGGGCCAGGACCCGCTGAAGGCGCTCAAACGCCGGCTCGACCGGCGGACCTTCGGCTACCTGACGAACCTCTCGCTCGAGGCAGAACTACTGCGCCGGGAACTCACCGACCAGACCCGGGTCTGGGACGCCGCGAGCTGGGACGAACTCGAAGGTCGGATCCGCGAGCCCGTCGGAATCCGGACCCGCAGAGACGCGGTCCGAGAACGTGAGCTCGCCCCCCACACGATCGAGGCGGCGGCACTGTACGCGGTCGTGACCCGGCTCGACGCGACCGATCTGCCGGAGGACATCGACCTGGTCGAAAAGGCGCTGCTGTTCGATCGAGGGTACCTGCGGGAGGGCGACGATGAGATCGACATCGAGGCCTTCGAGTTTGACGACGCCGCCGCCGACGGCGACCACGGGATTCCCGTGACGTTCACCCGGGACGTGATCGCCGACCTGCTCCACGAGGCCACCGACCGCGTCCACGAGGAGCTGCCGGTCGGGGATGTCGTGATGCCCCGAGACGTGTTGAACGCGATGGCCGAGCGACTCTCGGAAGCGCCGGTGTTTTCGAGCACCGAGGCCAGGGAGTTCGAGGAGCGCGTGGTGCCGGTGAAAAACAACGTGTTCGACCGACAAGAGGCGGATGTCTTAGACGCCCTGATGCGGGACAAGCGCGTCAGCGAGGCAACCGTCGAGGAGTACGTCGAGAACGTCTACGCCTGGGCTGAGGGCGAGCGCATCGAGAACGAGCGCGGCGAGTTGGTGCCGCCGGACCTGCTCGCGATGAAGATCTTCGAGATCGAACACCTCGGTCGGTTCGACGAGGACAACTACACCGGCGACAAGCCCCACGAGGAGGTCCGGAAGTTCCGGATCGAGAAGATCATCACCGCGTTGAACCGCCACGCCTGGCGCCACCGCGACGAGCAGTTCCGGGTCGGGGATGTCAATCCCAAGGAGATCCCGGTGATCAAGACGGTGCTTGGCAGCCACGACTGGGACGATGTCGCCCGCACCTTCGAGGACTTTGACCCACGCCAGTGGGACTCGCCGCCCGAGGGCACCCAGACGGCGGAGCTGAAAGCCGCCACGATCGAGAACATGCGCGAACTGTACGGCTACAGCGAGGCCTCCGCTGAGCTGACCAGCCGCCACGTTATGAGTCAGGTGAGCTACCGATGGGACTGAGAGACGACTTAGAGCGGTTCAGACAGGTTGGTGAGCAACGCCGCGAGGATCTGGCGGAGTTCATCCAGTACGGCGACCTGAACGGCAGCAGCCGCGACGCGGTGCGGGTGCCGATCAAGATCGTCGACCTACCGGAGTTCGCCTACGACCAGCGGGACATGGGCGGGGTCGGCCAGGGGGGGGACGGCACTCCCCAGCCAGGGGACCCGGTCGGCGAGCCAGAGCCCGGCGACGACGGCGAGGACGGCGAGCCCGGCGAGGAGGGCGGCGAGCACGAGTACTACGAGATGGACCCCGAGGAGTTCGCCGAGGAGCTCGACGACGAGCTCGGACTCGACTTAGAGCCAAAGGGCAAGGCCGTCGTCGAGGAGACCGAGGGCGATTTCACCGATATCAGCCGGTCCGGGCCGACCAGCACGCTCGATTTCGAGCAGCTGTTCAAGCAGGGACTCAAGCGCAAGCTGGCGATGGACTTCGACGAAGAGTACGTCCGCGCGGCCCTGCAGATCGAGGGCTGGGGACCCGCGGAGGTCTTCGAGTGGGCCCGCGCCGAGGAGAACCTGCCGGTCTCGCGGGCCTGGATCGAGGAGGCAAACAGAGAGTTGGCGGAGACCGACCGCGAGACCTACCCGGACCTGGCAACGATGGAAGCTGAGGTCGAGCGGATCGACACCCCCGCTCGGATCCGCAGGGAGGGGATCGATCAGGTGCCGTTCCGCCGGCAGGACGAGCGGTACCGCTACCCGGAGACCGTCGAACAGCAGGAAAAGAACGTGGTCGTGGTCAACATCCGGGATGTCTCGGGGAGCATGCGCCAGAAGAAACGCGAGCTGGTCGAGCGGACGTTCACGCCGCTTGACTGGTACCTGCAGGGCAAGTACGACAACGCCGAGTTCGTCTACATCGCCCACGACGCCGACGCCTGGGAGGTCGACCGAGAGGAGTTTTTCGGCATTCGCTCGGGGGGAGGCACGCGGATCTCGAGTGCCTACGAGCTGGCCGCCGAGCGACTTGACGCGGAGTACCCCTGGCAGGAGTGGAACCGGTACGTGTTCGCGGCCGGCGACTCGGAGAACTCCTCGAACGATACCGAGGAAAACGTCGTGCCGCTGATAGAGTCGATCGACGCCAACCTGCACGCCTACGTCGAGACCCAACCTTCCGGCAACGCGATCAACGCCACCCACGCCGAGGAGATCGAACGCCAGTTCCGGAAGACCGACGATGTCGCGGTCGCGTACGTTTCCAGTCCCGAGGATGTCACGACCGCGATCTACGAGATCCTGAGCACGGAGGAAACCGATGAGTGACTTTGAGAAACGCCGCGAGGCAGAACAGCTCGAGACCGCCGCCGACCAGGCCACGCAGCTGGCCCGGAAGCTCGGCCTAGAGCCGTATCCGGTGAACTACTGGATCGTCGACTACGAC
>CAYREK010000006.1:4420-13340 GCA_964423305.1 uncultured Halobacteriales archaeon
AACCCCGCCCACGCCTTCCTGCAGGTCTCGAACGACCGGGCCGACCAGAAGGCCGTGATCACCCACGTCGAGGCCCACGCCGACTTTTTCAACAACAACGAGTGGTTCGGGCTGTTCGACCGGGATCCCGACGCCGCCGCTTTGCTCGAACGCCACGCCGAGACGATCGAGGGGTACATCGACGACCCCGAGATTGACCGGGCCGACATCGAGCGGTGGATCGATCACGTGCTCTGTCTCGAGGACAACGTCGAGCAACACCGCCCCTACGAGCCCGTCGAGCCGACCGAGGACGCCGAGGAGAGCGAGTCCGACACCGTCGAACAGCAACTCGAGGAGCTCGACGTCTCCGAGGACGTCCGCCAGCAGGTCTTCGACGACGCCGAGAGCTCGGCAGAGGACTCCCCGGCCGGCGTTCCCACGGAGCCCGAGGCCGACCTGCTTGCCTTCCTGCGCGAGCACGGCATGCAGTACGACGCCGACGCCGGCAAGGCCGTCGAGATGGCCGAGTGGCAACGCGAGGTCATCGAGATCCTGCGGCGCGAATCGTATTATTTTGCACCGCAGAAAATGACAAAAATAATGAACGAAGGGTGGGCAAGTTACCACGAGTCGCTGATGATGGCCGGCGAGAACTTCGCCGACGACGACGAGTTTCTCACCTACGCCGATCACATGGCCCAGGTGCTGGGCTCGGAGGGGCTGAACCCGTACAGTCTGGGCCTGCAGCTGTGGCAGTACATCGAGAACCGGACGAACCGACGCCACGTGGTGGAGCTGCTCCTCCGGGTCGAGGGGATCACCTGGCGGAACTTCCACGACGAGGTCGATTTCGACCGGGTGTTGGAGCTGCTCGAGCCCGACGAGCTGGTCGCCTCCGTCGACCCGGATCCAGACGCGTTAGCTGCGGTGCCGGCAGAGGATCCGCGGATCGACGCGGAGGCGCTCGCAGCCGCCCGGGTGGGAGAGCTCGACCTTGAGCGACACCCCTGGAAGCTGTTCACCTACGAGGGGCTGGCCGAGCGACACTACTCGCTGGTCAGGCCGGAAAACCGGGGGTATCTGGGGCGGATCGCCTTGGAGGACCTCGAGCGGATCGCACGATACATGTTCGACGACGCCCGGTACGACTCGGTTCGGGCGGCGATCGAAGACGTCGAGTACACCGCTGGCTGGGACCGGATGTACGAGGTCCGTGAGAGTCACAACGACGTGACCTTCATCGACGAGTTCCTGACCCAGGAGTTCGTCGACGAGCACGATTATTTCACCTACGAGTACACCCACGCCTCCGAGGATTACCGGGTCACCTCGACGGACTACGAGGACGTCAAGCGCAAGCTGATGCTCGAGTTCACCAACTTCGGGAAGCCGACGATCGTCGTCGCGGACGGTAACTACCGGAACCGCAACGAGCTGTTGCTCGAACACGAGTACAACGGCGTCGCGCTCGATCTCGAGCAGGCCAGAAACACCCTCGAGCGGGTGTTCGAGCTGTGGGGACGGCCCGTCGCCCTGCGGACGATCGTCAAAGAGTACGACGAGCACGACATCGAGGTCGCCCGGCGTCGGGACGGCGAGCCCGAGCCGACCGAGCGGGGCCGGGAGCTCAGGTACGACGGCGTCGAGTTCGCCGAGCGCGAGCTCGACTGGGAGACCGTCGAACACCTCGCGGCGACCAACGTCGATTACGACACCAAGCCAGAAGAGTGGCTCGCGTAGGCGGTGGCGTTATACCGCCCGGCCCGCTCAATTCGGGTATGACAGGTACAGAGTGTCACCGACGGGGCTGCGATCGACCGGCGACGTTTGTCGCCCGAGAGCGCTACGCCGAGGAGACCGGCGCCGGCATCGTCGAGGCCGAAGCCTACCTCTGTCAGGCCCACGCCCGCGAGGAGTCACCGGCGAATCTCGACGAATCGACGCCGGAGTACCAGTTTGTCGTCGAGCCGATCGACAAATGAGCTACACGAAAACAGACGTGACACCCGATCGACGGTGAGTCTGGGTCTGTCGCATGATTCGCCGTGAGCGATGTCCCTGCCGACGAGAACCGGAAGAACGGATATCACGAGCTCGTCGGCCCGACCGGGCGAGCCGTCGCTGAGATAGGAGAGTGCGCCTCACGTTAGCGCGGGGCAGATCTCACCCGTGTGGCTCGGCCGTTGGGACGGGGCGTACCGATCTGACGTTCTCGTCGTCGCCTAACGCCGCGAGCGCGCTGACATGCACCCAGGCGATAACTGCACCGTCGAGTTCGGTGGTCACCTCGCTGATGTGTTCGTCAGGGCGGTTTCCGGTCGGGTCGAGCTGTACGAAGACACGAACGGTGCCGTCTCGATACTCGATGTCGTGCTCGTCGGCAACCGCCTCTGGATCGGCGGCGTCGGCCACCCGTGCGATGACATTCGAGAGCGCGGTTCGAGAGGCCGTATCGTCGTCGTGAGACGACGCCCCGGGATCGCCAGCCCCCCCCGAGTCGTCGGTACCGTTTGTGCTATCTGATTCGGCGTCGTTCCCGGCTGTCGAGTTGGCCGTCTGCCCGTCCGAGGCGTTCGTTTCCTCGTCTGTGCCGGCTGTGTCGTCTGTCTCGGCTGTCACACAGCCTGCTACCAGGACAGCCACCCCACAGCCGCTCCACAGGAACTCGCGTCTGCGCTTGGCCACACCGACAGCTCCGGCCACCACAGATATAGGGATGTTCACCGCTACAAGCGTCGGTTTAATGTCGGAGATCATCGCTCGTGTGTCAGTCGGCCGTCAGCGCGTCGTACGCGTCGTTGACCGCGACCTGTCCGAACCCAATCTTCGTGTTCGGCGGCGGACCGATATCGTCGTCGGAGATCTCCGTCCCCGTGTCGAAGAGACTCTCCCGGGTGTCCTCCCGGTCTTTGTCTCTGGAGACGGAAACGACGACCTCGAAGGCGCTCGAGCGTCGTCCGGTGTTCGTGACAAGCGCCGCGATGTCGAGGCTCTCGTCGGGGCCGACGCTGGCAGCGGCCCCTTGCCCGCCGATCTCCAAATTCGAGAGGAGCGCGACCGCGTCACCGGTCTCGGTCTCGACATCGGCCACGAATGTCACCTCCCCTGTGACGAGCGGCCCCTCCTCGGTCGCGTCGACCGTGTCGGCGTCGGTGAAGGCACTGCCGGCCCCCGTGTCGATGAGTAGTCCAACGTCGAGACACTCACCGACCTCAAGTTCCGCTGGCTCGAACTCCTCGAGGCTACTCGCGTCGGTGATGGGACTGATGGTGCGTTCGCCCTCGCCGACGGCGGTCCCAACGTAGAACACGACCGCTGCGTCGCCCGTGTTGAGTCTCTCGGCGTCGATAAAGAAGCCAGCGTCCTGTTTTCCCTGGTTACAGACGTGCAGCAGGTTGTCGAAAAACGTCAGGGAGTTCGAGTTGACGCCGGAGCCACCGCGCGGATTCTCCGCGTCGGGGATCTCTCCGATATCGATCTCGATGTGGCCGCTGTCGTCTTCTTCGACGTAGTTGGCTCCGTTCGGCGACTCACCGGACAAGAGACCGAGGTACGCGTTCGCGTCGTTCGCGACCGCCACGCTCACCGCCCTGTGTGACTCGGTTCGGCTGAACGCGCTCGAGCCGATGAGCGCAGCGCCGCCGATCGCTGTCCCACCGACACCGGTCAGGAAGGTACGCCGGTTCATGTGTTGCTGTCGTCGTCTACAGCTGTCATCTCTATCTGATTTGAGGGCTGATTGGTACTTCTGTACTCGCCAGTTACGAACGGGAAACTCGGGCGTACGCTCGGACAATCGATCGGTACGGCCTCGTTTCACAGGCCAGCGTCCGGGCTCTCCGTACCGGGCACCACGTCGTGACGGCCGATCGAGCCCCGATCAGGTGAATCCCGAGAGCTTCGCCGCGGGCTATCGGGGAAGATGACGACCCGACCGTCAGTGTCAGTGTTCGACAGCCCGAGTGTGTGGCTACGGTACGGACGTGTCGTCTGGCAGGCGGCCGACGGCCGGGGTTGACCCGGGAGCCACGGGAGGAATACGGAGCGTACCCGCTGGGAGGGGGCGCCGCATACACGGCATAGAACAGTACAATCGGCAGTTAGTTAATCGACTATGCGGTGTGTGTTCGATCACCGATGAGCAACGAAGGCGCTCGCGCTTCGATCGGTGTCTCGCTCGAACGAGAGATCCCCGACGAAGGGACATTCACGATACAGTCCCGGGAACGGCTCCGTGTACAGATCCACGCCGAACGCGGTAGTCTCGAGAGGGCTGTCGAGGCCGTCGAACGCGTCGGTGGGGCGGTGTTGTACAGCTACGACACGCTGGTGCTTGCGGAGGTCTCGCCCGCAGACATCAGGACAGTAGCTGACCGGGACGCGGTTCGGCTGGTAAACGAGTACGTTCCGCCCGAGCCGAGTGACAATCCGAGACCGTATCTCAGGCACGCGGATCTTCCGGAAGAGCGAGACGTGCCCGACGAGTCTCTGGCCGACTGGCTGGCGGTTCTCAACGAACGGCACGGAATTACCGAGGCGGATCTCCCGGAGCACATCGAGATCCCCGACCCGGCGGAAAACGGATCCGGGGAGGACGGATCAACCCGCCCGACGACGGAAGGCCGGGAGATCATCGGCGCGGACGAACTGCAGGACCGAGGGATAACTGGAGACGGGAGGACGGTCGCAGTGTGCGATGTCGCTCCGTTCGATGTCGAAAATCCACAGTACTCTGATCAGGTGATTGCGACGGTCGGGGCACAAGCGGGAGACCCTGCCTTCGAGGATTCTTACCGTCAGTCGGGCGGCCACGGAGACGCGTGTACGGATATTCTCTCGGTGGTCGCACCCGACGCGGATCTCGTTCTCGTCGACACCAGAATCTTGCCGGGTGGACTATTCCAAGCCCTGGACATACTCGAAGCGGAGTTTCCCGAGGTGGACGTGGTGAGCTACTCGGTCGGCTTTCTCCCGGATTTTCGCATCGATGGCCTCGATCCGATCAGTCTCCGCATTGCGGAGTTCACCGACAACACCGACGCGGTGTTTGTCAACTCCGCCGGGAACTCCGCCGCGGTAGAGAACGCAGTTCAGTTCATCCCGGGTATCGGCCCAGTCCCGATCCCGCAGGGGTTCGGTGACGCATACGACTCGAAGGGAAACGGGGTGTTCACCGACGACGATCTCCTGGAGTTCGACGCCAACTTCGCCGAGAGTCTCGAGGAGTCGACGCGCCTGCCTGTCGAGACCTTGGTCGACCCGACGGTCGCCGCAGCCGACGAGGACACGAGCCGCATCGGCTGGACGATCGTCCACTGGGATGCCGACCCTGTCGTCGACGACCAGGTCTACGAAGTGCGGATCTACGCGACTCCCGGAGCCGACGAGCCGCTCGAAACCTCGAGGACCACCAACCCCTGGGAGACGATTGTCGTCTCACCAGAGTGGTACGAGGGCGAGACGACCGTCACCATGGATGTCGAAGACGACGCGTGGGTCGTCACTGACGTCACCGGAGAGGCCGACGGGGACCTCCTGCGCTCGTCGGGGGACAATCCCACGCTCGGATTCCCAGAGGGCCAGCGTCTCACGATCGTAAACGAAGCGTGGGACGAGCACCCACTCGAATTTCGCGACGGCAGCGGCGGAGCACTGCTGAGCCAGGACCCGGATACGGAAGGCTCGCTCGAAGCCCCCGAGTTCAGCCTCATCGACTGGACCCAGGACGGCGCGGAGATCGCGTTCACTGTCACCGGCGCTCTCTCGGAGCTTGCGACGTACGTCTCGACCGCCGACACCGACCTGACAGGACAAGCAGCAGCCACGCAGGCGCTTCCGATCTACGTCGAAGTCGAGAGGATCGCTGCCGACGAGCCCCATCATTTCGACGTATGGGGACAGTTCGGCGATATCAACATCCCGACGCCGTGGGCGACCGACGAGCGGTCTATCGGGATCCCTGCCACGAGCCAAGACGACAACCTGCTGTCGATCGCTGCGGTCCAAGCAGTCGACGTCGGTGACGGCGAAGGGGAAACCCAGATCGCGTTCGACGCGAACAAGGGCGATCTCGCGGGCTACTCCTCGCAGGGGCCAACACAGGACGGCCGGCAGGGGATCGATCTCGCCGGGCCGTCGCACGTCTCGACCGCTGCTCGCGGTCCGGTCGAAGCAGTCTTCGGGTTCAACGGTACCTCAGCCGCCGCGCCACACGTCGCCGGAGCCGTCACGCTCCTGTCCCAAGCTGCCGCTGAGACGCTGGTCGAACAACAGACGACGAGTACGTCTCTCGCTCCCGGTCAGGACGATCAGGTGGCTGCCACGGTCGACGACGAGGAGTTACCCAGCCCCGGCGAGTATGTCGTCAGAGCGCTCACAGACGATGATCTGCTCCAGGGGACGCTAACCGTCGAGTAACACCGACGGCTCTCAGCGGCCCCGCTCGTCGGGGACGACGACGGTGACGGTCGTTCCGGTTGGGTCTCGGTCGGCGACGGCGAGGTCACCACCTAGCAGCTTTACCGCCCACCGGACGGTCCAGAGCCCAATACCACGGCCGTGTCGGAGCGGCGTCTCCTCGCCGCCGACCAGAACGGCCCGCTCGTTGGCCGGGAGTCCGGGCCCGTTGTCGCGGACCTCGATCCCAACACCGGCTGGCCGGTCGACGAGGTGGATCTCCACCGCAGGAGACGGCTTACTCGAGTGTTCGAGTCCGTTCGTGATCAGCTCCGCGAGGGCAAAGGAAAGCAGTTCCCGGTCGGTCTCGACACTGGCCGGACCGTCGGCGGCGACGGTCACCGTGCCGGCGTCGACGCGGGAGCGGGCGGTCTCGGCGGCGGCCTCGGCGACGGCGACGAGATCGCACGGCTCTGCGATCGGATCGTGATCGGTCAGGATCTCGTTTGCCGTCTCGAGCTGTGTCGTCAGCTCGACGAGGTCGTCGCTGATATCGACGACTCGGTCTGCGTGATCGGCGGCGCCGTCGGCCCGGATCGCCTCGGCGAACCCGCGGACCGCGTCGAGATCGTTGCGGAGGTTGTGCCGGAGGATTCGGTTGAACACCGTGAGCTTCTGTTCTTGCGTGTGTTCGTCGGTTACGTCCCGGAGCCGATAGGCGGTCCCGACCGGCGAGTCCCGGGCGTCGGTGAGCCGCGTCCGGGAGATTCGAAACTCCCGGGGCCCGCGGTCGGTCTCGAGAACCGTCCGATCGTCGGGCCCCTCAGGATCGAACCCAACGGCGTCCGCAACCTGTCGCTCGGGGAGCTCGGCACGTCCGATTCCGAAGGTTTCGCTGGCTCGTTCGTTTGCGTCTAAGATGTGGCCCTGCTGGTCCGCGATCACGACCGACGCGCCCATCCGATCGAGGATCGTCTCGCGGGCGAGATGGCCGGTCAGCGGGCGGTCGGCCAACAGGCCGTCGTACTGGGCGACCGCGAGTGCACCGCCGGTCGCGACCAGCTGGGCGACAGTCAGTGAGAGGATCGTCGCCGTCGGGACCGAGCCGGCAAACAGCCACCAGAACGGCAACAGCGTGACCCCGAGGCCGCCGGCAGTCAGCGCGACGGCCCGTAGCCCGGGGATGTCGTCGTAGGTCAGGGCCGCCCGGGCGATCAGAAAGACCCCGAGCAGGCCGAGCGCGAAGACCGCCACCTGCGAGAGGACGGTCACGGTCAAGACGAGCTGCCCGGCAACGGTCGGGTCGGCCGGATCGAGCTCCGCGGTGAGGAGCGTGCTCCCGACGGTCGTAGCTCCGAGACCGATGAGCGCCGCCGCCCACCCGCGCGTGATCGGCGGTCCCCGCCCGGTGTACTCGAAGACGAACCCGGCCCACAGCAGGGGCGGCACCACCAACCCCGCGGTGACCGGTACCTGTGCGAGCTCCGTCGAGACGAGATCGAGCTGCCACCCCGAGACCGAGGCGGTCACCGCCGCGAGCGCGAGTGCCAGCGCCGCGAACGCCGGCGCCCCCGGACGGGATCGGGACCGCGCGGCGCCGGCCCCGGTCGCGACGAAGAGCCCGACCGCGACGGCGCCGGCGACGCCCCACGCCGTCGTCATGGGCGCGCTCCGGGGTGTCGGGGCCGAGCGTCGATCAGCTTCATCTGTCTGTGTCTGGAACCGCGATGCGATCTGCCGGGGCGTTCAGCTGTCGAGGCGCCTCCATCGAGAAGGTCACGACAACGCGGCGGCCCCGGTCCGTTCGGTCGACATCGATCGTTGCGTCGGCGTACTCCGCGGCCATGCGCGCGACCGCGATCGAGTGGTCCGCGTTGGCGTCGCCGTCGAGCGGTCGATCGTCGGCGACTGCGATCGTGGCCGGCCGCGAGACCGTCACGGTGACTCGACTCGCCGCGTGCGCGGTCGCGTCGCCGAGGAGGTTCCGGACGAGCGCCCTGACGATCGGCAGCGATACGGGGATCGAGACCGGTTCGTCTGGGGCCTCGATTCGCACGGCGACCGACGAGTCGCGGTCGTCAGTCACCGCCTCGACGACCGCATGGAGTTCCGCATCGATGTCGGTACACCCCCCGGTCCGCGCCCGACCGTCCTCGAGGGCCCGCTCGAGCGTCCGGGCGTCGGCAACGAGCCTGATCAGTGAGGATGCGGTCGTCCAGATTCTGTCAGCGACCTGCGCGGGGTCGGCGTCCGCCGGGGTGGCGTCGTCTCGGGGCGTGGTGTCCGGCGGATCGCCGTCGGTGATCAGCTCCGCGTCGGTGCGGATGTGTTCGATCTGTTGCCGGAGAGTCGTGACGAGAAACCGGTTGAGGATCGTCAGCCGGCGCTCTCGAAGCTGCTGGTCGGTGATGTCCGTCCAGACGAGCAGGTATCCCAGCGTGCCCGCCCGTCGACCGTCGATCCGGTCGGCTCTGACCGTGAGGATGCGGCCGTCGGCGGTCTCGACCCGCGTCGGGCCCTCGGCGGTGAGCGCGTCGATGTC
>CAYREK010000006.1:13350-36968 GCA_964423305.1 uncultured Halobacteriales archaeon
CCGGCGGCGGCTGTGGCCGCGGACCGAAGCGCCTCGTCGGACCACGGGGGCGCGATCAGGCGCAGGCGGGTCAGGTGGTCGGGCAGTGGACTGTCCTCGATGTCGACCGTCGTCTCGCTCAGGAGCCCCTCGACGGGATCACCGGCGGCTGCGTCACGGGTGGTCTCGAAGAGCCGCTCGGCGGCGGCGTTCAGGTCCCTGACCCGACCGTCCCGGTCGACCACGACCGCGGCGTCTGTCATCTCCTCGATGACCTGATCGCGCCCGAGGACGCGGGCGGCCGGCAGCGTCTCGAAGGCGGCCGTCGGCGCCGCGGCGCGGCCGAACAGCACCCCGGAGGCGGTGAGCAGGCCCGCGTACACGAGCGTCGAGTCGAAGACGCCGGCGACGCTCACGCCGCCCATCAGCGCGACCGCCCCGCCGGCGAAAAACAGCGGCTCCCGGGAGGGGAAGGCGTTCTGCCCGATCGAAACCCCGATCAGAAGGAAGACCCCGACCGCCGCGAGCAGCGACACGACAAAGACTACGAGCGAGAGGACATCCGTGACGAGCCCCCGGGAGAGGCGGCCGGCGAAATACAGCGTCGCCGCCGAGAGTCCGGTTCCGGCGACCCCGAGGACGGCGACCGCGGTGACCCGGAAGACGATCGTGCCACGGCCGGTGTACTGGAGCGCGAACAGCAGCCACAGGCCGCCGGCGAGGGCGGTCACCGGAAACACCACCAGCGGCCAGTCCCCGGCGGCGCCGACACCGGCGAGCAGTCCGGGGAACAGTTCGGCAAACCCGAGATGGAGCAGACCCCCGAGACACATCGTCGCGGCGACGGCGAGCAGTAGCCGCGCGGCTGCGTGCTCGCGGCGCCGCCAGACCAGGCCAAGCAGCGCGGCCGAGGTCGCGACCGCCAGCAGGCTCACGCCCAGCCGAACCGGGGCGAGAAACGTCATCGAAGCCGTACGGAGATATGCCGGTCGGGGTAAAAAAGTACCTGTGCTGACGGCACCGCCCTGAGACTCCCGTCACGCCTCGATGTGGGCGCCACCGACCGATCGGCAGGACACCGTGGCCCCGAACGGGGGGCGGCCAGAACGCAACGCCGGCTGAAAGGTACCGTCGGGAACACTCAATGTTTATAACGGTCGACGTGTCTAATAGGAATGTGCAGGTGGGAGCAATCGGGATCGGCCAGGCGGGGGGGAAGATCCTCGATACGATCCTCGCCTACGAGAGCGAGATCGAGGCCTCGCCGATCCACTCGGCGCTGGCGGTCAACACCGCCGAGACCGATCTCCTCGGACTCGGACACGTCCCCGAGGACCAGCAGCTGCTCATCGGGGAAGGGACACAGAACGGCGGCGGCGTCGGCGCGGACAACGAAACCGGCGCACAGGTCACAGTCGAGAACATCGAGACGATCCACGCCGCCCTCGAGGGAATCCCGAACCACGAACTGGACGCCTTTCTGATCGTGGCCGCGCTCGGCGGCGGAACCGGCAGCGGCGGCATGCCCGTGATCGCGAAACACATCCGCAGCGTCTACGGCTCGATGCCGGTGTACGCTGTCGGGGTGTTGCCGAGCAAGCGCGAAGGACAGCTGTACGCGTACAACGCCGCCCGCTCGCTGCAGACGCTGTTGCGGGGTGGCGAACTCACGCTCGGCGCCTCGACCGACGGAGAGGGTGGGGCCGGCGAGGCGGACGACGGAGACGGCGACGGGATGGTCATCGGTCCCGACAAGCGCATCGGCGGTCAGCAACAGACGAACGCGCTCGTCGAGAACGTCATCCTCGTCGACAACGACGCGTACAACAGCCCCAACGAGAGCTTGGAGCAGGCCTGGGAGCACATCAACCGGGCGATCGCGCAGGGGATCGTCGACCTGTTCGCGGCCGGAGAACCGGTCGAGCGAGAACAGATCCCGGAGACGGTCGTCGACACGGCAGACATCAGGCAGACGCTCGCGAACGGCACGCTGTCGACGATCGGCTACGCGACGGCGCACTTGGAGATGGACACGACCGAAACGCTGCTCGGGCGGCTCCGTGCGCGGGGGTCGACCACGGCGGAGTACGACTTCGACCAGCAGGAGGCCGAACTCCGGGTCATGAACCTGGTCCGCGAGGCGACCCAGTCCTCGCTGGGCTTCGAGACGACGCTCGAAAGCGTCGAGGCGGGGTTAGTGCTGGTCGCCGGGCCGGCAGAGGCGCTCAACCGGCGCGGCATCGAGCGGAGTCGAGACTGGCTCCAGACACAGATCGAAGCGCCGGCGGTCCGCGGAGGCGATTACCCGCGCGACCAGCCCCAGATGCAGACGGCTGTGCTCCTCTCGGGAGTCCACGACTCGGAGCGTCTGGAGGAGCTGTACCTCCAGGCCGCAAAGGCACGACAGACCATCGAAGACCGCGAAGAGCCGCCGGCTCCCGACACCGCGCTCACCGACCCGCCGGAGCCACCCGAGTACGACCACCAGATCGACGGCCTGTTCTGAGTCGGGGCGATGTCCACGACAGCCGCCCGTCAGGCGAAACAGCCGAGACCGAGACGCCTCCGCAAGCGCCCGCCGACCGGATCGTGATCGAAAACAGGGCCGCGCTTGCACGAACGGACGAGCGTGCGGCCGCGCTGGCGGCCGCCGAGGCCGGGCTCGGCGCGGCCCGGCCGGCGGCGGCCCTCGAGCGAGCGTGTTCCCGCGCAGACGGGTCGTTCTCGGTCGACGGCGCCGCGTACGAACTCGACCAGTACGAGGAGGTGTCGATCGTCGGTGGCGGAAAGGCGGCCGGCCGGCTGGCCGCCGGACTCGAAGACCGGCTGGGCGCACACGTCACCGGCGGGACCGTCCTCACGGCGGCTCCGGCAGAGACTCGACGGGTGGAGACGGTCCGTGGCACCCACCCGCTGCCCTCCGAACGGAACCGCGCTGGGACCGAGCGCGTGCTCGCAGCGGCCGACCGCGCCGGGGCGGACGATCTCGTCGTCGTCGTCCTCACTGGCGGCGGGAGCGCACTGCTGACCGCGCCCGCGCCGGGCGTGTCGGTGTCGACACTTCGCTCGGTGACCGACGAACTCGTGCGTGCAGGCGCACCGATCGGCGAACTCAACGCCGTGCGCAAACACCTATCTGCGATCAAGGCCGGTCGACTCGCCGAGCAGATCGCACCGGCGACGGCCCTCGTCGTCGCGGTCAGCGACGTCGTCGGAAACCGCCTCGGAGTGATCGCGAGCGGGCCGACGGCGCCGGACCCGACGACCTACGAGGATGCACTGGCCGCGCTCGAGCGATACGGCGTCACCGCGCCCGCCGCCACCGAACGCCTCGAGGCCGGCGCGGCCGGAGACCGAGCGGAGACGCCGACCGAGCCGTTCGAGGGCGTGACCCACCGGATCATCGCCGACAACGACACTGCGCTCGCCGCCGCGGCGACGGCCTGCGAACGCGCCGGGTATCCGGCGCGGACCCTCTCGGCGCGAATCGAGGGCGAAGCGAGCGAGGTCGGGCGTGTCCACGGTGCGATCGCCCGGTCGGTCGCACGGCGGGGACGACCCGTCGAACCGCCGGTGGCGCTGCTCTCGGGCGGCGAGACGACGGTGACCGTCACGGGCGACGGCACCGGCGGGCCGAACCAGGAGTTCGTCCTCGGGGCCAGGACGGCCCTGGCCGGCGTCGACGCGCCGATCGCCGTCTGTGCGGTCGACACCGACGGCCGCGACGGCCCGACCGACGCCGCCGGTGGACTCACCGACCCGAGCGTCGGGGCCGACGAGTCTCTGCGGGCCGCGCTGGCTGCGAACGACGCAGCCCCGTTCTTGCGGGACCGAACGGGCCTCGTCCGGACCGGAACCACCGGAACGAACGTCAACGACCTGCGGGTGGTGGTCGTCGGGGACTGACGGGGGTTTCGGGACCGCGCCCGCACACACCGGCGACCGAACCCGCCGCAGCGGCCACGGGCCTAACGAGTTAGTAGCGCAGGTGAACCGTCTCGCTCGGCTAGTGGAGGTAGATGTCGCGGGCAATCGACTCGTCGATCGATCTGAGCGACCTGTCCGGACTGTCACTCGAGACGGTTGTCAGCGGCATCCCCGACGCGGTCATCGTCGCTCGGGCCGGCTCCGGCGAGATCGTCGCCGCGAACGAGGCGGCGGGATCGCTGTTCGAGGGGGATCCGAACCGACTCGTCGGCCGTGACCAGCAGGAGTTACACCCGAGTGCCGACGCCGAGCTGTACCGGGAGGCGTTCGCCCGCGGTCTGGACGACGAACGGGTGACCCGGCTCGCCGACGGTCGGCAGGTGTACGTCGACACGCTCGAGGGGAACCGAACGCCGGTCGAAATCAACGCCCAGCGGATCGAGGCCGACGGTCGGGCCTTCCTCCTGGGCGTGTTTCGGGACATTACCGACCGACGAGCGCGAGAGCGCCGGCTCGAGCGGACGGAGACTCGGCTGAGCGCGCTCATCGACACCACACCCGTTCCGGTCGCCGCGCTCGACGACCAGCTGCGGGTCACGCTGTGGAACCGCGCCGCCGAGGAGACGCTCGGATACGCCGATTCCGACGTGCTCGGGGAGACGTACACGCTGTTTGTCGATCAACGGCAGTTCGAGGCGGCCGCGGCCCGGGTGCTCGAGGGCAAGCGGCTCGACGGGTACGAGACGGTGCTGCGTGCAAAGGACGGCTCGCGGGTCGAGGTAGCGCTGTCTGCGCGGCCGCTCGTCGAGGACGGGGCGATCACCGGACTCGTCGGGGCGGCCGTCGACGTCACGAGCGAGAACCGGCGCCGACAGCACCTCGAGGTCGCACACAGAGTCTTGCGGCACAACCTCCGGAGCAAGCTGAGCGTGATCCGCGGGTACGCCTCGCTCCTCCGAGAAGACGAGGCCGTCCCGCGGGAGGAGGTAACCGAACGGATCGTTGAGGCCAGCGACAAGCTCGCCGAGCTCAGCGACCACGCCTCGGTCGTCCGGCGGGAGATCCAGCGATCGGCCGCCGGAACGGTGACCGTCGCCGAGCTGCTCCGGACGGCCGCCGAGACCGACGCTGGCGGGACCGAGGCCGGCGAGACGGCCCTGTCGGTCGAGACCGCGACACGACCGGCGACCGTCTCGGAGCAGGCCGCGCCGGCGCTCTCGCGGCTGCTCGATCGGATGCGGAGCTACACCGACGCCGACACGATCCGAGTCGAGGCGCGGGTCGAGGACCGGTACGTCGAGATCGCACTCGCGGGCGAGCAGGCACTGCTCTCGCGGGGCGACGCGGAACTCATCGCACACGAGGAAGAGTCCGTCCTGCGACACGGCCACGAACTCGCCATCGCGCGGGGGTATCTCACGATCGCGAGCTTCGGCGGCGACGTCATCCAGGTCGACGGTGCCGACTCACGGCGGCAGTTTCGCGCGGAGCTGCCCCGCGTGGACGGCCCCGCGGCCGAGGAGTAGCCATCCGGGCAGTACCCGAGAGTGTGTCTCAGTCGGCGGCGTACTCGTCGTACAGCACCGGAACCGTCGCGTAGCTGGTGACGTTTCGCAGCAGCGCCCGTTTCGTGGTGTACTCGTCGGTGCCGTGGGCCGTCTGGGTACCGAAGCCGAACTCGACGGTCGGAGCGCCCTCGTGGCGAAACATCTTGGCGTCGCCCCCGCCAGTCGCGCTGCGGCGGTAGACCTGGTCGTCGACCACGGCGGCCGCGGCGTCGGCACTCGCCGCGACGACCGGGCCGTCGAGCGGCTCGTAGGACCCCCGCGTCCAGGAGAGATCTGTCAGCTGGATGTGCTCCATCCCGTCGAAACAGCCCCGAATGCCGGTCAAGGCGTCCCGGGTGCAGGGTTCGGCACTGCTGGCGGCCGCGAGTTCCTCCAGGACGGCTCGTCTCGTGACCGTCATCGGCCGGCGGCACGACCGCAGACACCACTCGGGGCGTGACCCGCGTCGGCTTCAGACGGAGCGTCGGCGGACCCGCAGGGTCGATCATCGGAACGGTCGTGACTCGCCGACACGGATACGTATCGACACCGGGTGCGTGCAATCCAACCACACGCGCGGGGAAGCCGACGGGGAAACGAGGACCGGACCATACCGGTTGGAACCGAGCGACTCAGAACTGATCGAGCGAGGCCTGGCCCTGTCTGAGCGCGGTCGCGTCGTACCCGCGGGCGGTCAACTCGCGCGCGAGCGGCGCCGCAGCGCCGTGGTGGGTGTACACCCGCTCGGGGTCGACCGCCGCGACCACCGCGAGTAGTTCGGTGAAATCGCAGTGATCCGACAGCGGAAAGGTCACGTCGAAGTCCCCGCGGAATTTAAACGAGTCCTCGACCGCCCACCCCGAAAAGCCCGCCGTCAGGGCGTCGGCCTCGCTGGCGAGCCGGTCGACCCAGTCGATCCGGCCGCTGGTCATCGGCAGGACCAGCGCGTCGCCGGGCCCGAGTTCGGCGTCGTCGAACGGCTCGGCCGGGAACTCGACGCCCAGCGCCGCCTCGATGGGCTCGTTGATCCGGAGCACGCCCTCGGTGGTGAGCACGCGGTCCCGCCCGGCGCGATCGGCCAGCAGCTGGAGCTTCTGTGCCCGACCGAAGGCATAGCCCAACAGCAAGACCGGATGCCCGGTCTCCCGGAGCCAGGCGTCGATCGCGGCGCGGACCTGCTCGTGGGGCGGGAACTCGTAGACTGGCTCGCCGTAGGTCGCCTCGACGATCAACACGTCCGCATCGGGGGGCTCGAACCCATCGAGGTAGTGTCGCGATCGCGTGGAGACATCGCCGGTGTAACAGTACCGCGTGCCGTCGGGGTCTTCGATCACCGCCGCCCGCGAGCCGGCGACGTGACCGGCCGGTCGGAGCTCGATCCGAGGGTGCGTTCGGGAACGCAGCCGTCCGTCCATCCGGACCGTGCCGATCGCGGCCGTGAGCGGCGAGCACACCGCCTCGGCGTCGGTCGTCGGCAGGTGATCGCCGTGGGCGTGGCTCACGACCGCGAGGTCGCCGTCGGGCTCGTCGGCATCACAGACGACGCAGGTGCCGTCGGAAAGTTCGATCTCGATCCCGTCGCGGTACCGAACCGTCACGACCGCGAGTACGGGCGGCAGTCGAATCAACGTTCGGGGGACGACCGAGGCCGGGCCGGAGTTACTGGGACTCGTACAGCCGCTCGATCCGGTCGAGGGTGTCGGCGTCCTCGGGAGCGAGCGTCTCGCGGGTGCGGCGGTACCGCGGGAACCGGAGGGAATAGCCCGAGTCGTACTCGGAACTCGCCTGGATCTCCTCGTACTCGACCTCCAGGACGACCGAGGGCTTGAGCTCGACCGCCCGGCCGTCCTGCTCGACGATCAGCGCCTCGAGGCGTTCGGTCAGGGCCGTGAGTTCGTCGTCGGTGTAGCCCGTCGAGAGCCGGCCGACCTCGCGCAGGGCGTCGGTCTCGGGATCGTAGCAGGCCAGGTAGAGCCGGCCGAGCAGTTGGCTGCGCCGCCCCTCGCTGTATTTTGCCCGGGTTACGACGAGATCGAGCGGCTCCATGGTCGGCTTGAGCTTCAGCAGTCGTCCGACGCGCCGCCCCGGCTCGTAGACCGCACCGGGATTTTTGAGCATGAGCCCCTCGTGGCCGGCCGCCAGCGCCTCGTCGTACAGCGCCCGTGCGCGCTCGGGGTCGTCCTCGGCAACCCGCAGCGAGCGGGCGAGCTCGAAGCCGGCCACGCCCGCCCCCGGGTCCGGCGAGACCGGCTCGGTGACGGCCTCGAGCCGGTCGTAGCGCCGGGCCAGCGGCGTCGACAGCAGCGACCCGTCTCGGCCGTCGTACAGGCAGTCGAAGGCGTGAAAGACCACCGGCAGCTCACGCGCGGTCGCCGCGATCTCCGACTCGCGTTTGATCCGCCGGGAGAGCTCCTGGAAGGCAAGCGGCTCGCGCGTCTCGGGATCAGCCGCGATCGTCTCGGGCGTGTACCCCACCAGCTCGCCGTCGAGGATGAGCCGATCGGCCGCGACTCCGCGCTCGATTGCCCGGACGACATCGGGAAACTGCTCGGTAACCTCCTCGAGTCGCCGGGTGAACAGCGTGACCTCCTCGTCGACGTGTGCCTGGACCCGGAAGCCGTCGTACTTGTACTCACAGCGCGCGAGACCGTCGTCGGCAACGGCGGCGAGGCCGTCGGAGACCGACGCCGCGGTTTCGGCGAGCATCACCTGTATCGGCCGGCCGAGCTCGATCGACAGCGTCGCGAGCCCGTCCCGACCCTCGGCCCGGGCGGTCCGCGCGACGACCTGAAAGTCCGTGGTCACCTGGTAGGCCCGCTCGACGGCAGCCACGGCCGCCTCGCTCCCGTCGAGGAAGGCCTCGGCGACGGCGTCCCGGATCGTCCCCTCGCCGACCCCGACCCGGAGGTGACCCAGGGCGGTCCGAACCACGTACCGCGCCTCCTCGGGGGCGGCGTCTGCGAGCAGTCCGGCGACGGCGTCGACCCGGCGGTCCTGACTCCCCGGGCCGACAAAGGAGGCCAGCTCGCGCAGCGTCTCGTGGACCCGCTCGACAGTCAGGGGCTCGGCGAGTAGCGTCTGTTGGCCGCCGTCGCCGGTCGCCCAGGCGGCGACGTCGCCGAGGTCGCCCGTTTCGGACCACCGCTCGCGGAGCCGCGACTCGTCGACGCTGGTGGCCCGCGCGATCGCGGCGAGGGTGAGACTCGAGGAGACGCCGAGCTCCGCGCGGTCGTAGGCCGGCCACAGCCGCCCGCGAACGAGCACCACGAGCCGGTCGAGCTGCTCGCCGGCCTCGGTAAACGCCTCCGCCAGCAGCGACCGCTTCTCGTTGGTCGAGTCGGTCGCCGCGAGTCGATCGTACAGTCTGACGAGCTCGGCGTACTTCACGACCAAGATGGGTCCTCGCGGGTCAAAAGCCCGCCGTCGAGACGGAAGCGGGGCGTCGAGCCCACGACGAGCGAGCGACCGGAGGGCAACGAGCGACGGCGCAAGCGGAGCGGTGGTTATCCCAGCGCCACCGTGAGCGCGACGACGACGGGGACGAGAACGAGCAGGTACGCGGCGGCGGCGATCGTCCAGTCCCGCGCCGTGTGGCGCCGACGCGCCCTCGACAGGCCAGAACGCGGCAGCGGCACCAGAATGAAAAAGCCGGTCATGAGCGCAAACAGCGCGATCGCAGCGACGACTGCCGTCACGACGGAGGCCTCGAAGGCGGTCTCGGCGAGCAGAGAGAGCCAGACGAACAACAGTCCGGTCCCGACCCCGGCGAGGTAGTGTGCGACCGTCGCCAGCTGCCGGGGCGCGTCGTCGGGATGAGTCTCGGCTAGGACCCCGGCGGCGACGGTCGGCGGCGTCTCTCCTTCCGGAAGATACCGCATGACCGCGGTCATCCACAGGGTGGCGATGAGTCCGCCCACGAGACCGATCGGGAACCGCCATACCGGCGCTGGGGCGCTGGTAAGCGACTGCGTCATCACCGGCAGTTCGGCCGGCGGGCACATCAGCGTACCCGTCGAGTAGTCTCTCTCGGTATCGGCCTGGAGAACGGTTCGGCGTCGGTCAGTCGACGAGAGAGGTCCGGACAGACGGGACCGCCGACCTCGCGGCGTCTACGGCGCAGGACAACCGTCGACACTTCCAAGAGAGCCCGGGCCGGACTCCGAGTCGTGACCGTCATCGCACTCCTGAGCGTTGCCCCGGTCGGAGAGGAGAGCATGTCCGCCGAGGTTGCAGACGCCGTGGCCGCGCTCGATTCCTTCGAGGTATCCTACGAGACCAACCCGATGGGAACCGTGATCGAGGCCGATACCGTCGACCAGCTGCTCGATGCCGTCGCGGCCGCCCACGCCGCCGTCGACGGCGATCGGGTCAGCACCGTCCTCAAGATCGACGATAAGCGGACCTCTGACGAACCGGCCTTGAAAAAGGTCGAGAGCGTCGAACGGCACCTGGGACACCCCGCAGAGAGCGGGGACATCAGCGAGTGACGGCGACAAACGGCGACCGTCACTGACGCTCAGGACACGGATCGCTCTATCCGATAGCGTCAAAAAAAACGTGAGACGGGCGTGACGGCCGTCGGTATCCTACTGCTCGTCGCCGCCGTCGGTCAGCACTTCAGTCTCGGTCGACGACTCCTCGTTCAAAAATGACGGCGTCTCGGCGTTCTCTTCGTCGGCGTCACGTGACCAGTCGCGTGTTCCATGATGGTGGCACATGGTAATGAGTAACACGGCTCGAATCCTTATCAACCTTTCCACGAACCGGGGGACCGACCGAATCACCGGAGGTGAGGCAGCGGCGCGGGGTCGCCTTTCGACCGAGGTCGTCTCGCAGGGACACGCGTTCGTCCGTCGTCCGGACACGACCACAGAAGAATCGTTCCGTCGGGGTCCGTACGGGACCCATGACACGCACCGTCGTCGTCGCTGGGGTCGGGCCCGGGCTGGGTTCGTCGGTCGCAGGCGAGTTCGTCGCGCAGGGTGACGAGGTGGCGCTTCTGGCCCGCTCCGAGGAGTATCTAACGTCGCTAGAGGCAGAGCTCACCAAGTCGGGACCCGGCACCGCGCTCGCAGTACCGACAGACATCTCGGAGCCGGCACAGGTGAGCGACGCCTTCGAGCGGATCCACGAGAGCTTCGGCCCCGTCGACGCGCTCGTCAATAACGTCGGGACCGACGCCCGCGGGGGGAGCATTCTTGAGGTGACCGAGGCGGCTCTCACAGACGCCTGGGACGTGCGCGTCGCCGGGCAGTTCCGGTGTGCGAAAGCCGCAGCCGAGGACATGGCCGCCGGGTCGGGCGGGACGATCGTCTTCAGCACCTCACAGTCCGCGATCGCGCCGAGTGACAACGTCACCTACACCACCGCCCGCCACGCCGTCCGCGGGATGGCCCGGTCGATGGCTGCCGACCTCGGCGAGCACGGGATCCAGACGGTCCACGCGGTGATCGACGGCTGGATCTCCCGACCCGACCTCCGCGAGCAGTTCCCCGACCACGAGCGCTGGATGGATCCCGACGAGATCGCCGTCACCTACCGGCGGCTCGTCGAGCACCCCGAGACCGTCCACGCGAGCGAGATCGACCTGCGTCACCCCGGCGACGATCTGTCGTTTTGACCGGGTGGACTCCGGCGCGATCGGCCGGGACGCCGACCCGATCCTCGAGGTCGACGCCCGGACGGATTGTCCAGGCACCCTCGGAACGGGCGGCCACGAGGGGCTGGCTCGACTCCTCAGAGCCCGTCCCGACACTCCGAAACCGGACACGACAGCGAGGCGCCGACGAGTGGCTGACGCGGAGACCAGCGACGCGAACGGATGGTTGTCGGGATCAACAATCTTTACCGTACTGCACAATACAAGTGAATCAGACAATGAAAACGTGTCAGCTTCAAGTTCGACGACTCGCCGGGACGATAGCACTCACAGGACTCGGTCTCGGGGTGTTCGTGTCGCAGTGGTTCCTGCTCGTCGTTGCGTTCGTCGGGGCGAACCTCATTCAGAGCAGCTTCACCGATGTTTGTCCGGCCGAGAAGTTGCTCCCTGGCTGTGAGACGAGCGAAGAAACGAGGAGAACGGACCCGGCGTAACGACGTAGGAGAACCCGCGGGCGGTCAGCAAGGAAACGGTGTCGACTAACAGGTAGGGGGCCGTCGTCTGCCCCCGGCCAGACGACTTTTTGCCACGGTCGTCGGGGCCCAAGCGTGCGGTTATAACACGCTCCGTTCGGTTACAGCACAGAGTGGACACCGTGACCGGCGGAATCGGCGGAAACGACCGGTGGCGACAGTTGGCCGCGCCCGTCTGATCCGAGCCCGGGCTCGGATCGCCGCGGACCCCGAGACCCAGGTTCAAGTGTCTACTGACAATCGGGAGCACCGCGAAACCGGACGGTCTCGTCGGGACGGGACACCCACAATAGGTGGGAACTCAGTCTCAAATAGTATTGTTTGTCTTGTACAAAAAAGAGAACTATTAACTGTCTCCGTCGCCTCAAAATTGTATGGCCGGAACCACGGACCGTCACGGGTCTAATCGGAGGCGACAATGAGCGAGGGAGAACCGGACCGACTCGGGACGGTACTCGAGCGGATCGGGAGGGGAGCGGCGAAACACACGCGGGTAGTCTTCGCTATCGTAGTCGTACTCATCGGCGTCGCGGCCGTCGGCGCGCTTGGCGTGCAGATGAGCATGGGGATGGAGCTGTATCTTGAGGACGACTCCGACACGATCCAAAACTGGGAGGAGCTACAGGACGATTTCAACACCGGTAATGTCGTCTTCGCGGTCGTCGAGACTGAGGGCGATCAGGACATTTTCGATCCGGAGGTGATCGGCGCCGTTGACGAGCTCACCGAACGGTACTCAGCGGATGTCGACGCCGCGGCGGGAGTAACGAGCTACACGCAGATGCTCTCGCAGGACGGGGAACTGCCGGAGAACCGGTCTGAGGCGATCGCCGGGCTCGCCGCCGTTGAGGGAGCGAGCGAGACTAACGAGCAGATTCTCGGAAACCTCGTTCCGGATTACGGCGAGGAAAACGCGACGGCGATCGTTCAGCTCCAGTACGGGAGTGCTGAGATACCAGCGGGAGAAGACGATCTGTACGGGTTCATGCCCCCAAGCGAAAATGAGGTCGTCCAAAACCAGATTACCGCCGCCACGGACACGGTGACGCTGCCGGATGGAGCGACGGTCACGCTCACCGGCGGCCCGATCTTTGAGGAGGCGGCCTTCGGCCTGATGTTACCGGAGATGATCACGCTGTTCGCGCTCGCGTTTGCGGTTATTCTCACCATTATGACCGTAGTGATGCGCGGGCGACTGCGCAAGACACGACGGGTCGCGATTCCGCTCGCGACGACGATGATCGCGCTGTTCGCGATGATCGGAATGATGGGCTTCGTCGGGTTCGACTTCAACGCGATCATGCTGGGCGTGATGCCGGTCGCGCTCGGGCTGGGGATCGACTACGGCCTCCAGATCCAGACCCGGTACGTTGAGGAGCGAGCTGACGGGCGAGCACCGGTCGACGCGGCCGGAATCGCCGCCCGGACTGCCGGTCGGTCGCTTGCGCTCGCGCTCGGAACGACACTCGTCGGCCTGGGGTCGCTGCTGGCCGCGGAGGTGCCACCGGTCAGGCAGTTCGGCGTGACCGCCGCCTTCAGCGTGATGATGTCGATGGGGTTGTCGCTGACGCTGCTGATCGCACTGTTGACGATCTTCGACAACGGGGCGACCGACACAGGCTCGACCGACGCCGCGGCCGAGGACGACTCTGCTGGGGTCATCGAGCGAGCCATGGGCGGGCTCGGTGGCGTGATCACCGCCCGCCCGCTTGCGGTTGTGCTTGTCTTCGGGCTCGTGATCGCGGGTGGATTCGCGGCCTACCCGATGGTCCAGACCCAGGACGACATGTTCGATTACTGGCCCGACATCGACGAGAAAGACGACTTGGAGGCGCTCGAATCGAGCGTCGCGAGCCCGAACGTCCTCTATGTAGTCGTCGAGGGCGAGGATATCTACAACAGCGAGTCACAGCTTGCGGCAGTCAGCGAGTTCGAAGAGGCGATCAGCGATCGCGAGCACGTCGTCACCTCACTCTCGCCGGTGAGTGCAATCGAGACCCAGGCCGCCCAGCAGGGCGGCGAGCCGGCCGTGGCCACGGATCCCGAGATCCGCCAACAGCAGTTCGACAGGCTTCAGGCGACCGACGTTCCGCCGGTTGGATTCCGGCCGTTCGAGGAGACACCCGATCGGCTGCTCGTCCAGGTGTACGTCGAGGAGATCACCGGCGACCAGGAGGCGGCGGTAATCGAGGGGACCGAGCAGACCGCAGTTGAGACCCTCGACGGAATGGACGCCCGCATCAGCGGTAACATCGTGATCAACCGGAACGTGATCGACAACGTCACCGCCGGACTGACTCGTACGACGCTTCTGAGCTTCGGCGCCGGCCTGCTCTTTCTCGGAGTAGCGTTGCGGTCGGCACGGGAGTCGGTGGTGCTGGTCGGCTCGGTGGCGGCGAGCACGATGGCGCTGGTCGCCGGCGGCATGTACGCGATCGGCGTCCCGTGGAATCCCCTCACCGTGACGACGGCCTCGATCGTCTTCGGCGTCGGGATCACCTACGGAATCCACGTCTACGAGCGGTTCCGCGAGGAACTGGCGGTCTCCGGAGCCACGCCGGAAGACGCCATCCAGGCCGCGATCATCGCCAAGGCCCGGCCGGTGCTCGGGTCGGGGGCGACGACGATGTTCGGATTCGGCGTGTTGATAATCTCCGAGTTCCCCGTGCTCTCGAACTTTGGGCTCGCGATCGCGCTGGCAATGGGACTGGCACTTCTCAGTGCCTTCGTGTTCATGCCGGCGGTCGTGTACCTGCTCACGCGGCGGGGAGTAATGCCCCTGGACGCCACGGTCTCGGACGGATCCGACCCGGATCCCGTCCCCGACCCGGACGAGCCCACCCCGAACGACGACTGACCCGGCGGGCGGCCTCGACGATCGCCGGGCCGGAGCATCCGAGAGCCCGTTGGGGACCGAACGTCGACGCCAGGCAGACCGGGCGGTGCACACGGCCGCCGACGACTACGTCTCGATCGCACGGATCTCCAGCGTCTCGTCGACGACGATCGTCGCCGTCGCGTCGGGGCCCTCAACCTCGATCCGCACGCGGAGCGGATCCCGAGCGCACGGACGGGCCGGGAACTCGGGGAGGTCCCACTGGTACTGCCCGGGGTCGATGCCACAATCCCGGAGCACTCCGATCACACGCGGGGCGCCGAGCAACAACGGAGCGATGTCGGAGCCGACCCGGAACGAACACGTGTCACACGCGATTTCGGCGGTGTGCTCGCCGGACCCGACCGCGTCGGCGTCGGCGGTGACGGTCGTGGTGGCGGCACAGAACGGCCACTGTCCCGAGCGGGCCAGCTCGAGGTGGCGCCTGTAGCGGTCCCGAAACGCCTCGAGGACGCGCTCGTCGCTTCGCGCGGCCAGTCCGTTCTGTGGAAACGTGGAGCTGAGCCCCGCCCAGGCCTCACAGGAGCGACACTCGATCGAGAGAAATCCACGCTCGTGGACGCCGATAAGCTCGGTGTCACACGCGGGACAGGTCGAGTCGACCGCGATCTGTCGGGGCGTGTCGTCGCGATCCGGCCGGTGTGCGATGACAGCACGGCGGAGGGCCGTCCCCGCGGCGGTCGGAACGTATCCCGATTCCACGCTGTGGACGTACACCCCGAGCAGCTGCTGGAGGTGGTAGTTGAACTTACCGCTGTCTGTCATGTCGACGCCGTCCATCAGTGTCGCGTACGACACCGGCTCGGTGTACGCGGCCTGCCAGTCCTCGAGCAGTGCCGCCAGGAACTCGACCCTGATCGGGTGTCCGAGGACGCCGAACAGCTCGTCTATCGGCGGGCGGTCGGTCCGGCTGTCGCCCATAGACCACGCTCGGCGCGACACTACAACTGTCGTTCAGAGAGCCCGGCCGGGGAGCCGGAGGGGCGGACCGGCGTCTGGGCCGTCCGGTCGAGGCGATCCGGGGCTCGAAGCCCGGACGGAGATCGCGCGACCCTCTCACCCGAGTGTCTCGGACCAGCAGCGGCCGCGGCTGTACTCGGCGGTCACTGCCACGAACACCGCTGCCATGAGAAGCAGCTGCGACCGGTCGAATCCGAGCACCGACGCGTCTACGGCCGCGAGCCCGAAGTTGAGGATGGCCAGTGCCCACAGCGCGACGTACTGTACCTGACCGTCGCGTATGCGCTCTCGGAGTGACATGACACGCGGTAGGAGAGAATCCGGCATAATGATTTTGTGAACTGCAGTTCACACGCTCGGGCGCGTCGTGGCCGTCCGCGGCTCGGTCGTCCGGCTCTCGCTCCTCTTGGACCGAGCCAGCGACGCCGCGGCCCGCGAGGGCGGCGGCGATCCCGACCCCCCGGGCCGCTCGCGTCGAAGCCGTCGGTGGTCGCGTCCGTCCCGGAGCCTTCCGTCGACCTGGACTCGGCGGCGGCCTCGCCGGCTGGAGCGCCGACTGGCCTCAACGCCGGTCGGGACCCGCCGGGCGACGACCGTTCGGCCGTCGGTTCTCGGAACTCACCGACGCCTCGGGTGCGGCATCAATGGCGGTGTCTGAGAGACGGGAGGGTGTCATCGTGTGTTCAGCGCTCGCCTGCGCCCGTGGTGAAATAAATTTAGCTGAGCTGCCCATATTCTGATATATATGAATTTTGTTTATATATAAAACTAAGAGAAGTAAAGTACTTAGCTGAGGAAAACGGTACTACAGGAGATGGCAGACGACAGTCTCAGTCGGAGCCTGGGGTTGTACCCGACGTTGATGATCAGCATGGGCGCGATGGTCGGGAGCGGGATCTTCGTCCTGCCGGCGTTCGAATTCGAGGTAGCGGGGTCAAGCGTCGTGGTAGCGTATCTGTTGGCGGCACTGGTCGCACTGCCGGCGGCGCTGTCGAAGGCGGAACTCGGGACGGCGATGCCCGAGTCTGGCGGAGACTACCTCTACATCGAGCGGGCGCTGGGGCCGTTGGCCGGGACCGTCGCGGGGATCGGCGCGTGGTTCTCGCTCGTGTTCAAGAGTGCGTTCGCGATCGTCGGGCTCGGGGCGTACCTGTCGTTGCTGACGCCGCTCGGCACGACGCAGGTAACGGTGATCGGGTTGGGCCTGGCGGTAGTGATTGTCGCGCTCAACATCTCCGGGACGGAACTCACCGGTCGGGCTCAGGCGATCGTCGTCACGGTCGTGTTGCTCGGGCTCGTCGCATACGTCGCAAACGCCGTGTGGCTTGCCGGCACCGGCAGCGAGACCGCCGACCTGTCGCGGCTCGACGGGATGGCGGACACCGATGCCGGCACCGCCCTGACGGCTGCCGCGCTCGTGTTCGTCTCCTACGCCGGCGTGACGGAGATCGCGAGCGTCGCAGAGGAGGTGAAAAACCCCGACAAGAACCTCCCGCGGGGGATCCTCGGCTCGCTGGCGATCATGTCGGTCGTCTACGTGGGCGTGATCGGCTCGATCGTCCTGCTCAACGCGCCCGAGGCGCTGTCGGAGTCGACGGCCGGCCAGGAGGCATCGTTGACCCCGATGGCCGACGGGGCCGGGGCACTGTTCGGCGGGTACGGGGTCGGCGTGGTCTCGGTACTGGCCGTGATCGCGTTGCTGAGCATGGCAAACGCCGGCGTCCTGTCGTCCTCGCGGTTCCCGCTCGCGATGAGCCGGGACGAGCT
The DNA here is from genome assembly GCA_964423305.1 of uncultured Halobacteriales archaeon. Classification (GTDB taxonomy): domain Archaea; phylum Halobacteriota; class Halobacteria; order Halobacteriales; family Haloarculaceae; genus Halovenus. The sequence continues at coordinate 30,559 of CAYREK010000006.1, forward strand.
CCTGCCCGACACGTTACAGACGATCGACCCGCGCTTTCACACGCCGCGGAACTCGATCCTGCTGACCGGCAGTGTCCTGCTGGCGCTGATCGCGTTCGTCCCGGTGATCACCCTCGCAGAGATGGCCAGCGCGTTCATCATCTTCGTCCTCTCGATTATCAACCTCTCGTTGATCGCGTTTCGGGAGGCAGATCTCGACGTGTACGATCCGGCGTTTCAGGCGCCGGGATACCCGATCACGCAGATTCTCGGGACAGTCGCCGGCTTTGGGCTGATCACGCAGCTGGGGACGCTGGCAATTCTCGGCGCGGTCGGGATCACCGTCGGCGGCGCGGCGGTCTATCTCCTGTACGGCCGGTCGCGGGCCGACCACGAGAGCGCACTCGCCGTACTCCGCGGGGAGTCAGATGCCGGGACGACCGTCATCTCTGCCAGCGACACGCAGTAGCCACGGCCGCCGTCGCCGGATGACCGGGGTCGAGACCCGCGGACGACGACCGTTCGCCCGTCGGTCCGTCAGTTCTCGAAGACCACTGACGACCCAGGGCGGGCGTGGTCTGCCAGCGCGGTGCTAGAGAGTCCCGCGAGCGAGCCGACAGCGCCGGCGAGTGTCCCCGCGGTCGCCGCCATTCCGCGCAGAACGCTCCCCTCGTTCCCGGTCGGTTCGAGAACGTCTCTCGGCATGGACAGAGCGGACAGCTGGGGAGGAACAGCTGTCGGTGGAACTTATCAGAAGTCGAATCAGCCGCCACCGAGCCGGCGACGGGGCTGCAGACGGCCTCGGATGCCACTCGGCGGGAGGGTCGCCGGCCTCGTCCCACTACGTGTCTTGCTCCGTGCAGGGGGGATGCTCGTGGTGAGACCAGAGAACGGCACCACGACGCTCGTGTAGGAGGTGCGGACACCGTCAAAAGCGTGAAGATCTCCCTGTCCAGTACAGACACCGATGGACGACCGCGAGTCAGACACAGCCGCTCTCGCCCCCGACGAGCCGATTCAGATGGTGCTCGTGAGCGGATTCTTGGGAGCCGGAAAAACGACGGCACTCCGGACGATCGGCAAGAGACTGGGCAGGCGCGACTACACGGTCGGGATGATCATCAACGACCAGGCTGACGGACTCGTCGATACCTCGGTTCTCGATGCCACCGACACCGGCCGAGTCGTCGAAATCCCCGGTTGATGTTTCTGTTGTAATTTCAGGGATCTTCTGACCGCCGCGCACTCGATCGATCAAGCGGATGTCGATATCGTGCTTGCAGAGCCGGTCGGAAGTTGCACCGATCTTGTTGCGACGGTGATCAACCCGCTCCGTTCGCTCCATGCCAACGAGTTCGACGTGGCGCCGTTGACAGTGCTGTTGGATCCCGACCGCGTGCGGGCGTACCTCGCCGACGACGAGGAGCACCTCCCCGAGGAGGTCCAGTACATCTACCGGAGGCAAGTTGAGGAAGCGGACCTGATCGTGTTGAACAAGGTCGATACGCTCGGCGACGACGAAACCGCACGGCTTGTCGCCGAGTTGGACGAGCGTGTCGGCAAGCGCCCTGTCCTCCCGATCTCCGCCGAGCAGGGAATCGGCGTCGAGGCGTGGCTGACGACGCTGTTCGATCAACTGAACTCCGAGGACTGGTTCGGGACGGACCACGGTGAAACCGTCGCGGCCAAGGGGGGCGCGCTCACCGACATCGACTATGACACCTACGCCGCTGGAGAGGCAAAGCTCGGATGGGTGAATCTGACCGCCGGACTCGAAGGGCGGCTCGACGTGTCGTCGTTCCGGATGGCGCTGATGCAACGACTCCAGCGGGCGTTTCGTGCCACGAACATCGAGATTGCACACCTGAAATTCTCGATCTCGGCCGACGGGAGCCTGTGTCACGCAAATCTGACCGCGACAGACGCCGCTCCGGGGTACGACGGACCTGATCTCGGAACGGTCACTGGCGGACAGCTCGTCGTCAATATCCGGGCGGTTGGCAACCCCGAGGAGGTGCACACGATCGCGACAGAGGCAATCACCGAGACGGCAGCGGCGGCTGACCTGAACGTCACGGTGGGACAAGAACAGGCGTTCCGGCCGGATTACCCGGAGCCGGTCCACCGAATCGACGAGGTAACGTAACTCTGAGCGCCGCTTGGAACGAGTTCGGGCACGCTTGAGTACCCGCCCACCGCTGAGACCGATAGGGCCGTACCCACACGAGCGACTCAGTACCGACGTGAGCCGTACAGCAAGTAGCCGACTATCGCGACGAGTGCGACGGTGTAGAGTCCGTAAACAACCGGTCGTCCGTCATCCGGTCGGGCGAGTTCAACTACGCCGACAACGGGCTCAGCCCAGCGATAACGAGCGTGTACGTGCCGACGAATCGTGCTAGCCCCTCGTCATCGGTAACCCGGTCGGGATCGTAGCCGGCAATCAGGCCCATCAGCTGGAACTGCCTGATCAGGACACCGACCGCCGCGGTAACGACCGCGGTGAATAAAAACGAAGCCGCGGTGACCGTGCTCATGCGTTCTTGTCGGGTGGGTAGGGCTATGAAGCTTCCACTCCCCGCAGCCGTAGTGCGCTGTCCTCTGCACATCGTGGGGAACAACTGGGTCTTCGAGCGGTTGTCCGAGCACTCGAATGCGAGACCGGGATCCACGGCATCAACGTGGAGCAAGCGGACCCGGAGAACATGTCGCGGCGGTGCTCGACGTGTGGGTTCATACCCTGACAGCCGCGACAGCGAGGCGTTCGCGTGGCTAAACTGTGGCTACGAGAACCACGCCGACTACAACGGGGGAAAACATCGGACTGGGGTATCTCCGCCGGGCCCAAGCTGGGGATGGCAGAGGCACACCCGTAGGCGTGCGCTTGCACAGCGGGACGATGAACGCGAACGAAGCGTCTGAGCCTCCTGCCGATGAGTCGGCTACAGCGGGAGCCCACGGCGTTAGCCGTGGGTTAGATTACTATTTGACATTTTCAGTGCGATATATTATTGAACTCGGAGGCTTCACAAAAGTAGGTTCTCAATCTTTGTAGGACACGCTACGGATAATCAAGGCCACATATCAGTAACTTGAATATGTACCGTGTCATAGGTATGCGGTTGACTCAACGGCACCAATATCGGGTGTATATTCAAACGAAAATAACATACAAACTGATTAGTTATTTCAGAGAGAGGAGTTATCTGTAATGTCGGACGAGTCCATAGCGGAGGGGACAGGCGGGTCGACAAACCGGGGGACGTATTCGAGCAGACGCAAGTTCCTTGCCAGCGCGTCGGCCGGGGCGATCGCACTAGCGGGTTGTACTGGCGACGGAGACGACAACTCCGGGACCACCGGAAGCAATCCCGAGGACGTTACGATGCTGCTGACGCCGGGGAACCCACGGGAGGTCCGAGGGACGTACGAGCCGATCGTGAACATGATCGACGGGGAGATCGATGAGATCAACCTCGAGGCGGAAGTGCTTCAGGATTACTCGGCCATCCGGCCGGCACTAACGAGTGGACAGGCGGAAATCGGCCTGGATGAGGTCACGTATCTATCCATTCCGGACGCCTTCGATGTGTACGGAACGACCGTTACCGGGGGCTCGGCGTTTTCCTTCTCGGTGATACTCAAGCGGGTCGACTCGGAACTAAGTGAACTTACCCAGCTAGAGGAAAAGACCGTGGCCTTTGCCGACCGTCTCTCTACCTCCGGGTCGATATACCCGACGTACGCGCTGTTACAGGCCGGGTTGGATGTCGGCGATGCGCCGAACGGCAGTCCGGTTGATTTCGAGGGCGTCTGGTCGAATCACCAGATCTGTCGGGAACAGCTGGCCGAAGGCGAAGCCGCCGCGGCCGCGACCAGTGGCGGCTGGGGGCTCCAACACATCCCGGAGAGCTATGCCTCGCAACTGCCCGACCGGGTCGTCGAAATGTCCGGCTGGTTTGGCACGCTCGGGAGTACCGTCGAGTCTGGTGGCCCGGAATTCCGAGATCTCTGGTGGTCGGAGCCGATTCCAAAACAGCCCGTCTACGCCCGGAAAGATTGGGAGTCTGAAAACAAGCAGAGAATCGGCGACCTGCTCCGTAGCGCCGATAAGGAACTAGTCGAGCAGTATTATCCCGAGGGGTACGACGAGCAGGAGCTTCCGTTCTCGGAGCTCAGGGACACGTCGATCGAGGACTATCGCCCACAGGTTGAGCGTCTCAACGCGCTGGGCATCGAGCTCGGAGACTAACACAATCAATAACGTTCTTAGTTCAGGTATGAGCACACTCACGATCGACAGCGTCTCGAAATACTACGGGGATGTCACAGCGGTCGAAGACGTTTCTTTCGAGATTGAAGACGAGTTTGCGGTGTTGCTCGGCGAGTCCGGCGCGGGGAAGTCGACGCTACTCAGGTGTATAAACGGGCTTACCGAACCCTCAAGCGGACAGATCAGCCTCGACGGCGAGCCGATACACAGCTCCCGTGCCGACATCGGGATGATATTCCAACAGCACAATCTCGTCGAGGTCGTCTCGGCGTATCTTAACGCTCTGACGGGCTCGCTCAGCAGAGCATCAGTCTTGAAAAGCATTCTACAGTGGCAGAGTCGAGAGGAAAAGAAGGCGGCACTGGCGGCACTCGAGACGGTCGGTCTGCTCGATGAGGCCCACCAGAGAGTGTCACAGATGAGCGGCGGGCAACAACAACGGGTCGGGATCGCCCGTGCGCTCGTACAGGATCCGCGGCTGTTGATCGCAGACGAGCCGGTCGCCAGCCTGGATCCTTCGAGCGCGGAGACGGTGGTGGCATACCTGAAAAAGGCTGCCGAAGAACGGAGCGTAACGACGCTGGTTAGTCTCCATCAGGTAAACATCGCCGCGTACTTCGGCGAACGGTTCATCGGGTTGCGGGACGGACACTGTCTGTTTGATGTCACTCGGGAGGATCTCACGCCGGAGTTGATCGACGAGTTGTACGGCAACGTGGAGACGGTCGGACTCGCAGACAACCAGCAGGGGACGGACAGATTAGAGCCCGAAGCGATCGGGCAGACGGCCAGACAGGGGTCCAGCCCATGAGTTCCGGACGGCGAAAGAATCCGATTGCGACGTACTTCGGGCTACAGGAGATCGGTGAGTCCCCGGTCGAGCAAAAGCTGACCGAGATGAAGCGGCGCAAAACCAAGCATCGAATATATACGCTGCTTGGGATTATCGGTGTCGGCGCGATGTTCGTGCTTAGCCTTCGGGCCGTCGAGTTTTCGTTCTCCGAGCTAGTTTCCCAGTGGCCGGAGTTCATCGAGGCACTCGGCGAGTACTTCCCGACGACCACGTACTTCGATCTGATCCCGTTTGTCGATGTCGGACAGTACTGGACGTTCATCGTCGAAGAGAACCTGTTTCAGGCAACGATCGTCACCGTATCGATTGCCTTTGCGGGAACCGTCCTCGGGGTCGTTCCGGCGCTATTTCTCGCGATCATGTCCAGCGAACGGGTCGTACCGTACCCGTTCAATTTTGTATTCCGAGCCGTGATGAGCGTGATCCGTGCAATCCCCGCGCTGGTGTGGGTACTCATCCTGATCCCGTTGGGCGGCGTTGGCGCCTTCACCGCCACGCTCGCGATCGCTATCGACACGGTCGGCTACCTGGGTCGCCTGCTCACCGACGAGTTAGAGGAAATATCCGACGGCCCGATCGAGGGGATTCGCAGCGTCGGTGCCTCGAAAGTTCAGATTGTCAGCTTCGGTATGCTCAGTCAGGTACTCAGAGAGTTTATCGCCTGGCTCGCGTTCGATATCGAACACAACGTTCGCGTCGCCATTGGGCTGGGAATCATCGGCGCCGGGGGATTGGGACTCGAGTTGAACATCCAGCGGCAGACGTTTAACTACACAGAAATGATGGCATGTATTTTTCTCATGATCTTACTGGTCGGATCCGTGGAACTGATCAGCCAGCGGGTTCGTTCGTCCCTTCGCGAGGGTGACGAGGTCGAAACGGACGGGATCGTTACGGTCTTTCTCAACGCGCCACGGAGGACGATCGCCTCGATTACCGGCCGTCGTAAGTGATCCATCAGGGTGCGTTGAGGCCGGCCTCGACGACACCGATGACCCTCACCAGCACGTGACCGCAATCTGACTCCCCGCGGAGGTAGACCTTACGGAGAGTATTCTCGGATCGCAGGCACAAAACCAACGAGTTCACAGTCCCACCGTTCAGGATTGATCTACTCGGCCGACACCGGGTGGGAAGTCCACGAGTCCACTCGTGAGAGCACGTCATACTGGCGTGTACTCAATCGTGTTGAGGCTCGCCAGAATAGTTACCGCCTCGCCGTCTCGGTAAAGTCCGTATTGACACGTAGCAAGCGGAAGCCCACCCGTTCACGGGTGGGTGTGAGCGACAGCATATCCCGACAGT
>CAYREK010000007.1:0-7301 GCA_964423305.1 uncultured Halobacteriales archaeon
AAGAGTACGAGGGCATCGACGACGCTACAGCGCTGAAGAATAAGGCCGACGCGGCTACCGACTACGCACAGAACCAACTCGCCGGCGAGACGGTGACGCTCTCGTTCGACGAGGGCGAAGGCCTGCGCGGAGACTTCGGTCGTCTGCTCGGCTTTCTCGAACTCTCGGACGGGACCGTCTACAACAAACAGGTGATCGCGGACGGCTGGGCTCGCGTGTACGACTCTGGACTCGGCCGACACGACGAGTACTGGGACCGCGAACATGACGCACGGGCGAACGGCGACGGGATCTGGGAGATCTCAGATCAGGCAGCGACGCCCGAACAGGAACGCGACGACCCCGTCGATGAGCTGTTCTTCCCCGAACCGGTCGAAGTAACTGGACCCGAAACACCGGTATCCGCAGAAACCGGCGAGCCGCTCGTGGCACTCGACACAGGCGCGAACGTGGCTGCGGTTGGCGGCCCACTGATCGAGGAGTCATTCGAGGCCACCGAAGGTGGCCCCGGAATCGATCAGTTCGGCGTCTTCCCGTTCCTGACAAACGTGATCGAGTACGTCGGCGGTGGGGCGACTGGCCCGGTGATCGTCGACGGCGGGCACGGTCAGTTCGCGGCCGACTTCGCCGTCTCGGCAGAAGACACCGCTTACTACCTGCGATACCTCGAGGGACAGGCGCCCGGCGACGAGTCGTTCATTGACCTCGAGGGCGTGGTCGATCTGGCGAGCGATCCCGGTCCGGACCTGCTCGACAGCAGCGGCGACCCGGCGGCCCGGGCCCTCATCCTCTCGACGCCGACACAGGAGCTGAGTCCGGACGAGCAGACCGCAGTCACAGAGTTCGCCGACGCCGGCGGGGCGGTCGTTCTGATCGGTACCGCTGCCGACACCGACCCGCTCAGCAACTTCGATCCGCTGCTGGACGAGCTCGGCACCGACGTTGGGTTCACCGACACGGCCGTGACTGACTCCCAGAACAACCTGGACGGCGACGCCTCGAACCCGACGACGACCAACTTCGACGCGGCGTTCGACGAGCTGTTCACGCCGTTCACCGACGACACGTCGTCGGACTCGCTGGCGCTCGTCGAGATCAACGCGGACGCGGAGGGTAGTGAGCTCGAAGATACACAGGAGAACGTCGTCTTCGAGAACGGCGGCGACGGACCGCTTGACCTGACCGGCTACACCGTCTCCGACGAGACGGACAAGGAGTACCAGTTCCCGAACGGATTCACGCTCCAACCCGGCGAGCAGGTCACACTGTTCTCGGGGACCGGCACCGATACCGACACCGAGCTGTACTGGGGACGGACCGGCAGTGCGGTCTGGAACAACAGCGGGGACACGGTCTTCGTGTTCGACGACGAGGATACGACGGTGATCGAGGAGTCGTACTGAGATCGGACTAACCGTCAGGGCCGGACTCCACCGGCCCCTGCGCTCACGCAACAGGCTGCGGACGGGCACAGAGTCGATCGTGACCCGTCGGTCCCGGAAACACGGCCCATCCGTTCAAGAACGTCGCGGCTCTACGGAAACCGTGTCGAGTTCGAGCACACGCCCCGGGGCCCCGCACGTCGGCCAGCTCCGCCATCGCTCGGCCGTCCGCTCCACGAGAGGACTTCCCCCCGGGCCGAGGCCGTCTCGAAGTCGGTCATCGGCGCCTTCGGGACTTGCCGATGTCTACACACAGCACTGCTCCCTGACCGATCGCCGCGAAATCCACAGGCACACCAAACGCCCGACAGTCCAGTGATTCCGACGCTGCGCGAGCTCCGGACGCGAATCGACGAGCTCGGCGCCGACATCGACATCTTCGAGTCCCGACGGCGGCGCCGCCAGGCGCTGATCCACGCCGCCGTCTTGGTTCTTGCGCTCGCCGCGGTGACGGTCCTCGTCTCCCTGTACGCCCCGGCGTTGACCGACGCGGAGCGACTCCGTGAGGTGATCGGCGGGCTCGGTCGATACGGACCGGCCGCGCTGGTCGGCCTTCAGGCGCTACAGGTCGTGCTCGCGCCGATCCCCGGGCAGGTGCTTGCGGTCGTCGCCGGCTATCTCTACGGCGCGTGGTGGGGGACGCTGTACAACATGCTTGGGGTCACCATCGGGAGCGCCGCCGCGTTCTGGCTCTCGCGGCGGTACGGACGGCCGTACGTCGAGCGGGTGGTCGACGACGACGTGATCGACCGGTTCGATTCGGTCGCAGACACCCGGGCTCGGGGCGGGCTGTTTGTCGTCTTTCTCGTGCCCGGACTTCCTGACGACGCGATCTGTTTCGTCGGCGGACTCACGACACTGCCGCTCTGGCAGCTGGTCACGATCGCCGTCATCGGACGCGCTCCGGGGTTCTTTCTCGTCAACGTCGTCGGCGAGTCGTTCCAGGCCGGTCAGGTCGGGCTCGCTCTCGGATTGGGGGCACTCGTGGTCGCGCTGTCGGTCGTCGGCTACTACTACCGGGAGACGCTGATAACGCTCTTTGATACCTGATTGCCGGGCACCCGTCGCGTGGCCTTACTCTGCCTCGACGTCGATTTTGCGGTTCCAGGCCTCGGTCGCGAACTGCTCGTCGACGAGCTCGCGGGCACGGGCGAGTTCGGCGTCGGTCAGCGAGCCGTCGTGACCCCCGTAGGTCTCCCGGGCCCGCTCGATCAGCGCCTCGATCACCGCCGCGCGCGAGTGATCGACGTGATCTGCGATCCGCGCAACCCGCTGTTCGGCGGACTTGACCGCCTTGTCCGAGACTTTCTGTTCGCCGATCCGGAGCACCCGGAGCATCTCCGCCAGGTCGAGGTCGTAGCTCATCGTCGTGTGGTGTAACACGGCGTCGCCGGTTCGCAGCTGCGCCGAGCCGCCGATCTTGCCCTCGGGGTGGACGATATCGTTCAGCGGCTCGTGGGCGGCATCGAGCCCCACGTCCTGCAGGGCGTCGAGGGCCCACCGGTCGAGTTCGACGTAACTCTCCTCGATATCGTCGGAGACGGCCGCTCGCGGGAGATACAGCGAGTACGTGATCACCGAGCCCGGTTCGGTGTACATCGCGCCGCCGCCGGTGATCCGCCGGACGACCTCCACGTCGTTGTCCCGTGCGTACTCGACGGCAACCTCGTCGCTGTAGGCCTGGAACCGCCCGAACGGGACCGAGGGGCTCTCACGGTACCAGATCCGCAACGTCGGCGGACTCTCGCCCGCGTCGAGGCCCTCGATCAGCGTCTTGTCGAGCGCGTGGTGGGTCGGCTCGGCGTAGACTCCCTCGTCGATAACCCGCAGATCGAGGCTCATTGGACCGCCTCCCGTGCCGCCTCGGCGAGGTCGCTCGCCGCGAAGCCGATCAGCTCCGCGTCGACGGCCGCGACCGCCTCGGCGAGTTGCTCGCGGTCGGCGTCGATCGGCTGGCCCTCGATTGCCGCCTCGAGATCGGCCAGCGCGGCCGGCGGTTCGAGAAAGAAGTCGCCGGTGATCGTCACGTCCTCGTACCGGTCGTCGTAGGTCGCCCGGAGCTCGATGAGTTTGCCGTCGGGGACTTTGACTGTCGCCGCTCCGTCCATACGATCTCGTCGGCCTCGATGCGTATAACGGCGACTACTCGTCACCGCGCTCGCCCGGGTCGTCCAGCGCTCGCGGAACGTCTCGCCCGCGATCGTCGAAGGTCCGGTGAAATCGTACACAACGTAGAGGCCGGCGCCGGCGCTCGGGGAAGCGAGAGCGTCTTGCGGGCCGTCCGCGCGTAAGCCTTCGAGCACCCCGACGCGGTCGACAATCCGGATCGACGACCGAGCGGCGAGCCAAGAGTTAAGCCTCCGCTCTGACATACCGGACGTATGGACCACAGCGCAGGGCCACAGGAGATCACGAACCTGGTTGGCCGAGAAGTCTACACGAACGATGGGGTCTTTCTCGGCGAAGTTGAGGACCTCCGGCTGAACATCGACCAACAGCAGGTTACCGGGCTCGCACTACACGGTCTGAACCGCGAGCTATTCGAGCAAGAGCACCGCGAGGCCCAGGGCGTGATCGTCCCCTACCGGTGGGTACAGTCGGTCGGCGATGTCGTCATCGTCAACGACCTCGCAGAGCGGATCAAGCGCCAAGACGAGGACGAACCCGAAGAAGCCACGGCCTGACTCTAAGAGCCGTTCCCGTTTTCGACACCGAGGGCGTCGAACAGCCGCGTCCGGACAGCCTGCTCGACGAGGGCAAGTAAGGTCTCGCGGTTGCTCTCGTCGACCTCGACGCCGGTGAAGATCCCGAGCGGGATCTCGACGCTTGCGTCCGTCGAGTGTCCGGCCGCCTCGCCGGTATCGCCGAAGGCGTCCGCGAGCACGTCCCCGATATCGAGTCGAATATCCTTCGAGCGGGCGCTGACGTGGATCGTGTCCTCGACGACCGCGAACACGGCCGTCGTCGTGATGCCCTCAAGATTCAGGAGGTGTTGGGCGGCCTGGGAGAGGGCGTTCCGGTCGGTGATGAACCCGGCCGTCGAGAGCAGGTGCGAGCCCCGCACCTCACGGTTGCGGATCGCGTCGGCGAGCACGTCGAGCGTCTCCGGGGACATCGACGGAGACTCGACCTGCTCCAAGGTGTCGTGATTGGCGAACGGATAGAGGTACGCCGCCGCGGTGAGATCTGCCGGCGTGGCGTCGCGCTTGAAATCGAGCGTTTCCGCTCGGATGCCGTACAGCAGCGCGGTCGCGACCTGCTCGTCGAGGGTCAGATCGAGCTCCTGGATGTACTTCGTCAGAATCGTTGAGGTGGCCGAGACGTCTGTCCGAACGTCGGTGAAGGCCGCGTCGTGGTCGTACTCGTGTTCGTAGTGATCGATGACGATGTCGGCGGTGATCCGCCCCTGACTCTCGGTCGCCTTGGCGTGATCGAGGACCGCGACGGTGTCGTAGGTGGTCGTCTCGGCCTCCTCGATAGGCACCAGATCGATCCCGAGCAGGTTGACGAAGGCGCGGTTCTCCCGGTGGCCAATCTCCCCGTCGTAGACGATGTCGGCCGGCACGTCCCGGCTGGCGGCGATCGCCTGCAGCGCGATCGCACTCGCGATCGAGTCGGGGTCTGGGCTCCGGTAGATCCGGATCGCGAGCCGCCCGTCGGTGGCGTCGACGGCCTCAACGAGCTGCTTTGCCTTGTACTCGAGTTCGCCGGACTCGAGCGCTCGCAGCGCCGAGTCGGCGATCACCGAGGCCGGGTTGATCACGACGTCGGCGCCGGCCTCGCGGATCCGGTCGGCCGAGACCGGGTCGCCGGCCCGGGCGACGATGTATCGGTCACCCTCGCGTGCGCGGAGCTTCTCGATCGCGGTGACGGTCGGGTCCCCGCCGGCCGCCAGGATCATGATCACGTCCCGGTCGGCGACGGCGTCGACGACGGCATCAGTCTCGATTCGGCCCTGCCGGGCGTTCATATCCTGGTCCCGGAGTGCCTCGACGCGGTCGTCGTCCTCGTCGACGATGAGGACGTCTTTGTCCTCCGCGACCAGCTGTTCGGCGACGGCGTGTCCCACACTCCCGCACCCGAGGATGGCGTAGGTCGACAGCGACGCCATCGTTACACCCGTGGTAGCGCTCATTGTCAGAATAGTCGGTGGCGGAGGCTCTTATATCACTGCGATTCGGCGTCGACGGCCCGCGAACGGGACCGCGCTGTGGCTGGAATCGGACTCAGAACTCGCCGTCCGGACCGGGGGCGGGAACGCCGTCCTCGGTCGCGAGCTCGAACTCCTCGCGGAGTTCGCGGATCCGGTCGCGAATGTCGGCCGCGAGCTCGAACTCCAAGTTCTCGGCGGCCTGTTCCATCTGTTCCTCGAGCTCGGCGATCGTCTGGCGGGCCGCGTCGGCGTCCTCGGGGTCGACCCCGGCCGCGTCACTCGCGTCGGTCGCGCTGCCCGGGAGGTTCGTCTCGCCGATCTCCTTCTCGATGGTTTCGGGCTCGTAGTCGTGGCGTTCGTTGTACTCCCGCTGGATCCGGCGCCGGCGTTTCGTCTCCTCGATTGCAGAGTCCATGGCGGCGCTTGGCTCGTCGGCGTAGAGGACGACGGTCCCGTTGACGTTGCGGGCCGCCCGGCCCATCGTTTGGACCAGCGTCGTCTCCGAGCGGAGAAAGCCCTCCTGGTCGGCGTCGAGGATCCCGACGAGCGACACCTCGGGGATGTCCAGTCCCTCCCGGAGGAGGTTGATCCCGACGAGCACGTCGATCTCGCCCAAGCGGAGGCTCCGGATCAGCTCGTGGCGCTCGAGGGTGTCGGTCTCGTCGTGCATGTACGCCACCGCGAGGCCGGCCTCGTCTAAGTACTCGGTTAGATCCTCGGCCATCCGCTTTGTCAGCGTCGTCACGAGCGCCCGCTCGTCCTCGGGCAGGGCCTGCAGGCGCTCGATGAGATCCGAGACCTGCCCCTCAGCGGGGGCGACCTCGACGGCGGGGTCGACCAGGTGGGTCGGACGGACGATCTGCTCGACGATCTGTGCCGACTGTTCGCGCTCGTATTCGGCGGGAGTCGCGGAGACGTACAGCGTCCGGTCGGTGCGGTCCTCGAACTCCTCGAAGGTCAGGGGTCGGTTGTCGAAGGCCGTCGGGAGCCGGAAGCCGTTCTCGACCAGTGACTCCTTGCGCGAGCGGTCGCCCTCGAACTGCCCGCGGATCTGTGGCAGGGTCTGGTGGGACTCGTCGACGACCGTCAGGAAGTCCTCCGGGAAATAATCCAGCAGAGTGTACGGTGGGTCACCCGACTCGCGGTCCGAGAGGTACACCGAGTAGTTCTCGATACCCGAGCAGTAGCCCGTCTCCTCGAGCATCTCCAGATCGAAGGTCGTGCGCTCTTCGATCCGCTGGGCCGCCACGAGATCGCCCTGGCGCTCGAAGTGTCCGATCCGATCGTCGAGCAGCTCCTCGATTTCTGTCATAGCCCGCTCGAGGCGTCGCTCGGGGATCGAGTAGTGCTCTGCGGGGTGAACGAGTGTCGCCGGCTCCTCGCTGATTACCTCCCCCTCGAGGGGATCGACCTTTCGCAGGCGGTCGATCTCGTCGCCGAACAGCTCGACCCGGACCGCGTACCGGCCGTACATCGGGTACACCTCGATCGTGTCCCCGCGCACCCGGAAGGTTCCCTGCGTGAAATCGACATCGTTGCGCTCGTAGTTGAGATCGACCAGCTCCGCGAGCAGCTGTTCGCGGTCGATGTGCTGGCCCTGCTCGAGGCGCATAGCCATGTCGACGTAGTTGTCCGGGTCGCCCAGTCCGTAGATCGCAGAGACCGAGGCGACGACGATCACGTCGTCGCGGGTCAGCAGCGAGCGC
>CAYREK010000007.1:7413-8083 GCA_964423305.1 uncultured Halobacteriales archaeon
ATCGTAGTAGCTGACGAAGTACTCGACGGCGTTGTCGGGAAACAGCTGGCGAAACTCCTCGTACAGTTGTGCGGCAAGCGTTTTGTTGTGGGCAATCACGAGCGTCGGGGACTGGAGCTTCTCGATCACCCAGGAGACGGTGTTTGTCTTCCCGCTGCCGGTCACGCCCAACAGCGTCTGTTTGTCCACGCCCTCGCGAAAGCCCGCGGCGAGCTTCTCGATCGCGTCGGGCTGGTCGCCGGCCGGCTCGAACGGCGCCTCGACCCGGAACTCGGCCTCGGCGTCGGGCCTGTCGGGTTGGAGCGGACCGCTGCGTTGTGCCATCGTCCGTTCATCGGTTGCCAGCGTCTTGACCGCCACGGTCGCGGCGACGACCACGGAACGCACGGCCGGGGCGACCGACTCTCTGACCCGTCGGCCGTGACAAAAGCGTTTAGCCGGCGGCTGCCGAACCGGGGGCAATGGCACGCGCCCAGCAGGATCACAGCGGGCTCGCGGTGGTCATCGGGCTGGAGGTCCACGTCCAGCTCGAGACCGACACGAAGATCTTCTGTGGCTGTTCGACCGAGCCGGCGACGGAGCCGAACACGAACACCTGCCCGGTCTGTCTGGGGCTCCCGGGAGCCCTGCCGGTGCTCAACGAGGCCGCCGTCGAGGCTGCCGTCAAGGT
>CAYREK010000007.1:8093-36256 GCA_964423305.1 uncultured Halobacteriales archaeon
AGGCACTGGACGCCGATATCCCCGCGGAGACCCGGTTCCACCGGAAGAACTACTACTACCCCGACCTGCCGAAGAACTTCCAGATCACCCAGTACGACGCCCCGATCTGTCGGGCGGGCAGCCTGGAGCTGTCCCACGAAGGCCAGCGCCAGGAGATAGCGATCGAGCGGGCCCACCTCGAGGAGGATCCGGGCAGTCTCCGCCACGAGGGCGGATCGATCGACGACGCCGAGTACACGCTGATCGATTACAACCGCGCGGGCACACCGCTGATGGAGATCGTCACCGCGCCCGACTTCCGCGAGCCCGCAGAGGCCCGTGCCTTCCTCGCGAAACTCGAGGAGGTGCTCGAGTACCTCGGCGTGTTCGACCCCGAACGAGACGGGGGTCTACGGGTGGACGCGAACATTTCCGTCATCGAGCAGACGACCATCGAGGACGGGCTTGACGAGGCGACCTTGGCGGCTGCGAACCGGACCGAAGTCAAGAACATCTCGAGTCACAAGGCCGCGGAGAAGGCACTCGCCTACGAGGCCCAGCGACAGAAAAACGCCGTCGAGCGCGGGCGGGCGGTCAAGCAGGAGACGCGCCACTGGGACGACTCGCGCGGGATCACCGTCTCGATGCGCTCGAAGGAAGCCGAGAAGGACTACCGGTACTTCCGAGAGGCCGACCTGCCGGCGCTCGAGGTGGCAGACTGGACCGAGGAGATCGCGATTCCGGAGCTGCCCGAAGCCCGCCGCGAGCGATTCACAGACGAGTACGGCCTCGACGCGGAGGCCGCAGAGAAGCTCACGAGCACCAAACAGGTCGCCGATTTCTACGAGAACCTGGCTGCGACGTTCGATCCCGAGCTCGCCGCGACGTGGGTCGCCGACGAGCTGCTCGGCGAGCTCAACTACCGCGACATGACCATCACCGACATCGCCAATCGCCTCGGCGAGATCGAGCGGCTGGTCGAACTCGTCGCCACCGAGGAGATCACGGCGAAAAACGCCCGCGAAACCGTCCTCAGGGGGATGCTCGACGACGGCCGCGATCCCGACACGATCGTCAAAGGGGAGGGCCTCGGGAAAGCCAGCGGCGACGCAGTCGAGCGGGCGGTCGCGGCTGCGATCGACGAGAACCCCGATGCGGTTTCGGACTACCACGACGGCGAGGACGGCGCGCTCAACTTTCTCGTCGGGCAAGTAATGCAAGAGACCGGCGGCAGCGACGACCCGGGCGAGGTCAACCAGCTCCTACGGGACCGGCTCGCGTAGGTCGACAGGAGAGGGCACCGACCCATTCGGGCGATCGTCGTGCAACCTCGCGAGCGCGTGCCCGCGTCGTCGGTCGATTCCTGACGAAAGCCTTAGCCCCGCGGAGGAGCTACCGGCGAGTAATGTACGTTCGAGGTGATCGGCGGTGGAGCTGATCATCACCGAGAAGGAAAACGCCGCCCGGCGGATCGCAGAGATACTGAGCGAGGGGGCCGCGAGCGTCACGCGGCACAACGGCGTGAACGTCTACCGGTGGGGCGACACCCGCGTCGTCGGACTCTCCGGACACGTCGTCGGGCTCGATTTTCCCGAGGAGTACGAGAACTGGCGGGACGCCGAGCCCGTCGAGCTGATCGACGCCGAGATCGTCACCGAGCCGACCAAGGAGGCGATCGTCCGAACCTTAGAGGAGCTCGCGGCGGAGGCAGATCGAGCGATCATCGCGACCGACTACGACCGGGAGGGCGAGCTGATCGGCAAGGAAGCCTACGAGCTGATCGCCGACGCGGTCGCGGAAACCAAGCGGGTGCGGTACTCTTCAATCACCGATCGGGAGGTCCGGGAGGCGTTCGCAGATCCCGACGAGCTCGACTTCGAGTTGGCCGCCGCGGGCCAGGCCCGACAGGTGATCGATCTGGTCTGGGGGGCCGCACTGACCCGGTTCCTGTCGCTGGCCGCCCGCCAGCTCGGAAACGACTTCATCTCGGTCGGCCGGGTCCAGTCGCCGACGCTGAAGCTGATCGTCGACCGCGAGCGCGAGATCGAGGCCTTCGACCCCGAGAACTACTGGGAGCTGACCGCCGAGCTGGCAGCAGACGACGGGAGTTTCGAGGCACAGTACTTCTACGAGGACGGCGGCGAGCAAGAGCGGATCTGGGAGGGAGATCGGGCCCACGCCGTCGACGACCGGCTGCGCGAGGCGGCGACGGCGACGGTCACGGCGGTCCGGCGGCGAACCCAGACCGACCGGCCGCCGGCGCCGTTCGACACGACGGCGTTTATTAGCGCCGCCGGGTCGCTCGGGTACTCCGCCCAGCGGGCGATGTCGATCGCCGAGGAGCTGTACACCGCCGGCTACACGACCTACCCGCGGACCGACAACACCGTCTACCCAGACGACCTGAATCCCGAGGGGTTGGTGCGAGAGTTCACCGACTCGCCGTTCGCGGAGTCGGCCGCACACCTCCTTGAGGAGAGCGCCCTCGAGCCCACCCGTGGCGAGGAGGAGACGACCGATCACCCGCCGATCCACCCGACCGGCGACCTGCCCGAGCGCGGGGCACTGAGCGACGACGAGTGGGAGATCTACGAGCTGATCGTCCGGCGGTTCTTCGCGACGGTCGCCGAGCCAGCCACCTGGGAACACCTGCGCGTGGTCGCCGACGCCGACGGGCTGGGACTGAAGGCCAACGGCAAGCGTCTGCTCGAAGCCGGCTATCACGAGGTCTATCCCTACTCCAGCGCCAGCGAGACCCACGTCCCCGACGTGCAGGAAGGCGAGCAACTGGCGATCGAGGACATCGACCTGCAGGCCAAACAGACCCAGCCGCCACGGCGGTACGGCCAGTCGCGGCTCATCTCGAAGATGGAAGAGATGGGTATCGGGACCAAGGCGACCCGTCACGGGACGATCGAGAAGCTGTACGATCGGGGGTACATCGACGGCGACCCGCCGCGGCCGACGGCGCTGGCGAAGGCGGTCGTCGACGCCGCGGAGGCGTTCGCCGACCGGATCGTCAGCGAGGAGATGACCGCCCAGTTAGAGAGAGACATGACCGCGATCGCAGAGGGCGAGAAGAGCCTCGAAGAAGTGACCGCGGAGTCCCGGGAGATGCTCGGGCGGGTCTTCGAGGAGTTACGGAGCTCCCGGGAGGCCATCGGCGAGCACCTCCAGGAGTCGCTGAAAGAGGACAGCCGGCTCGGGCCCTGCCCGGAGTGTGGCGAGGACCTGCTGGTCCGGCAGTCCCGGGGTGGGTCGTACTTCGTCGGCTGTGACGGGTTTCCGGACTGTCGGTTCACGCTCCCGCTGCCGAGCACGGGCGAGCCGCTGGTGCTCGAGGAGACCTGCGCGGACCACGACCTGCGCCACGTGAAGATGCTAGCCGGCCGGGACACGTTCGTCCACGGCTGTCCGCGGTGTGCCGCCGCCGAGGCCGAGAACACCGACGACGAGGTCATCGGCCCCTGCCCGGAGTGTGGGGCCGAGGAGGGCGGCGAACTCGCCATAAAGCGCCTGCGGTCGGGCTCGCGGATGGCCGGATGCACGCGGTACCCCGACTGTGAGTACTCACTACCGCTTCCCAGGGACGGCGAGATCACCGTCACAGAGGAGCGCTGCGAGGACCACGACCTGCCCGAGCTGGTGATCGATGCAGACAGCGACGAGCCCTGGGAGATCGGCTGTCCAGTCTGTAACTATCAAGAATATCGGGCCCGGGAGGCCGCCGGGGAGCTTGAGGACATCGACGGCATCGGCGCGGCGACCGCCGAGAAGCTTGCCGACGCCGGCATCGACTCCCCACAGGCGCTCGCGGGCGCCGACCCCGAAACCGTCGCCGAGACCGTCGAGGGGGTAAGCGCCGCGCGGCTCGAAGACTGGCAGGGCCAGCTCGCCGGCTGAGCGTCCAAAAGAGGGGGCTTAAGTCCCGGCGAGCGAAACCGCGGGTATGGAGATAGATCCCGACACCCGAACCTACGCCGCGGACGCCGAGCCCGGCCAGGAGGCGACCCTTGCCGGCTGGGTCCACGAGATCCGCGACCTCGGTGGCATCGCCTTTCTCATCCTGCGAGATACGACCGGCAAGATCCAGGTGAAACTCGAGAAAGACGAGCTCGACGACGAGCTGGTCGAGACCGCCCTGGCTGTCCACCGCGAGAGTGTGGTCTCGGTCACCGGCCCTGTCGAGGCCGAAGACCGGGCGCCGACCGGCGTCGAGGTCGTTCCCGACGCCTTCGAGGTGATCTCGCCAGCCGATCCGGAGCTGCCGCTCGATCCCTCCGGCAAGGTCGAGGCCGAACTCCCGACGCGGCTGGACAACCGGACGCTTGATCTCCGCAAGCCCGAAGTCAAGGCGATCTTCGAGATCCGCGCGGAGGTACTGCGCGCGGTCCGCGAGCAGTTCCGCGAGCTTGCCTGTACGGAGATCAACACGCCGAAGATCGTCGCCACCGGCACCGAGGGCGGCACCGAACTGTTCCCGATCACCTACTTCGGCGAGGAGGCGTTCATGAACCAGAGCCCACAGCTGTTCAAGCAGCTGATGGTCGGCTCCGGCCTCGAACGGGTCTTCGAAATCGGCCCCATCTTCCGGGCCGAAGAGCACAACACCCCCCGACACCTCAACGAGGCGACCTCGATCGACCTCGAGGCGGCGTTTTTCGACGCCGGCGACGCGATGGACGCCGCCGAGGCGATCGTCACCGGGGCTTACGAGGCCGTCGCCCAGAACTGTCAGTCCCAGCTGGAGGCGCTCGGGCTCGAGGAGTTCTCCGCGCCGGCGGGAGACTTTCCGCGGCTCACCTACGAGGAGGCGATCGAGCGGGTCAACGCCACCGGCGAGCTCGACGAGCCGCTGGTCTGGGGCGACGACCTCTCGACGGAGGCCGAACGGGCCCTCGGCGGGGCCGTCGGCGAACACTACTTCGTCACCGAGTGGCCAAGCGAGATCAAGCCCTTCTACATCCGCGATCTGGCGGACGATTCGGATGTCTCGACGGGCTTCGATCTGATGCATCCCTCCCTCGAGCTGGCCTCGGGCGGACAGCGCGAGCACCGCCACGACCGGCTGGTCGCGGGGTTCGAACAGCAGGGCCTGGATCCGGCCGCCTTCGAGTACTACACGAAGATGTTCCGGTACGGGATGCCCCCCCACGCCGGCTGGGGAATGGGCGCCGACCGGCTGGTCATGACGATTCTCGAGCTGGAAAACGTCCGCGAGGCCGTGCTCTTCCCAAGGGACCGCCAGCGGCTCTCGCCGTGACTACTCGATGGTCTCCGAGTCGCCGGCGAGCAGTCGGTAGCTCTCGAGGGTGCCAGCCATCAGCGGGGCCGCCTCGTCGTCCTTGCGCTGGGTGCCGTAATCCAGCCACTCCCCGCGGGTGTAGCTGTACATCTCGAAGGCCGTCTCGGTCTCGAGGACGAGGTCGACGACCGCATCCTCGGGGGCGTCGGGCGGCACCGCGACCGACCGGACGCCGCTCTCGTGGTCCATCACCCAGACCGCGATCCCGTCCTCGACCCGATCCGCGGCTTCGGTCTCCGAGAGCGGGCGATCGGGCCACCCGTCGGCCGGTTCGGGTTCGTCCATACCGACGGTTGGCCCGGAGACACGTGGCTCTTGTCCTCGCGACCGTCGAGGGAGTCCGGATCCGTCGGGAGCTGGCGGGCGAGCCGCCGGGGTTTAATCGACGGAGCACCGGGCTGGGGCCATGACGGATCTGGCACGGGCGTTCGTCCCGGGACACGTGACCGGCTTTTTCAGCGTCGAGGAAGACGACGATCCGACCAAAGCCGGCTCGCGAGGAGCTGGGATCGTCCTCTCCGCGGGCGCAACGGTAACCGTCCAGCCTGCCGACCGGCGACAGGTTCTCCTGAACGGCGAGTCGACCGAGATGGCCCCGGTCGAGCGGGTGCTCGATGCCCTCCAAGCCACCGCCGAGGTGCAGATCGCGACGGACCTGCCGGTGGGCGCGGGCTTTGGCGTCTCCGGGGCCGCGTCACTGGGGGCCGCACTCGCCGCGAACGCCGCCTTCGACCGCCAGCTCTCGGAAAACGAGTTGTGCACGATCGCCCACGGCGCCGAGGTCCAGTCGGGCACCGGGCTCGGAGACGTGGTCGCCCAGGCCCGGGGCGGCGTGCCGATCCGGCTCGAGCCGGGCGGGCCACAGGACAACCTGCTCGATGCGATCCCGGCGCGGGGCCGAATCGAGTATCAAACCTTCGGAAAGGTAGACACCGCCGCGGTCGTCGGCGAGGAGACCGAGGCGATCGACGCCGCCGGCGACCGCGCGCTCTCGGCGGTCGTGGCCGAGCCGACCGTCAACCGGTTCATGCGGGCCTCGCGGCGGTTCGCCCGGGAGTCGGGCCTGCTGACCGACCGGGTTCGGGAGGCCATCGAGGCGGTCGCCGAGGCCGGCGGCAGCGCAACGATGGGGATGCTCGGCGAGACCGTCGTCGCGCTCGGGACCGGACTCTCCGATGTGGGCTACGAGCCGGCAGCCTGTCGGATCCACCCCGGCGGGGCCAGCCTCGAAGAACAGCCCTGACCGTCCATGCGACGGCGCCGGGCTCGCCCGGGGCTTTTATTCGGGCCGCGCGAACGACGCCCATGACGACGACAGCCGAAATCGCGGAGTTCGTCGAGACAGTCGAGTACGATGACCTGCCGGCGGAGGTGATCGACCAGCTCAAGCGCCGGCTGCTGGACTCGGTGGGGATCGGGCTCGGGGCGGTCGGCGAACTGCCGGTCGAGGCAGTCCGGAAGACGGTTACCCGCGAGGGCGGGGACGGGGCGTCGCTGTGGGCGGCCGGCGAGACCGCCTCGCCGGCTGGCGCGGCGATGTACAACACGACGCTGACCCGATACCTGGATTTCATGGACTCGTTTCTCGCGCCGGGCGAGACACCACACCCGAGTGACAACGTCGGCACGATCGTCGCGGTCGGGGAGGCCGTCGGGGCGACCGGCCGGGAGCTGATCGAGGCGACCGCGATCGCCTACGAACTCCAGGGCGAGCTGGCCTGGAACGCACCCGTCCGGGATCGCGGATTCGATCACGTCACCCACACCGTCATCACCCAGGCGGCCGCGGCGGCCGCGCTGCTCGATCTCGACCACGAGGCGATCCGGGACGCGATCGGGATCGCCGGCACCGCCCACAACGCCCTCCGGGTGACCCGTACCGGCGGCATCAACGAGTGGAAAGGCGTCGCGGCCGGCAACGCGGCCCGCAACGGCGCCTACGCCGCCCTGCTCGCAGACGAGGGCATGGAGGGCCCGAAGAACCTCTTCGAGGGGCAGAAGGGCTGGCAGCAGATCATCTCCGGGGAGTTCGAGATCGATCTCGATCCGGCCTGTCGCCGGGTCGAGGACGTGATGGCGAAACGATACGTCGCGGAAACGTACGCACAGTCGGCCGTCGAGGGGGTCATCAAGCTCGCCGAAACGCATGACATCGACGGGGAGGCGGTGACGGACATCCACCTCGAGACGTTCCACGGCGCGAAGCTGATCATCGGTGGCGGCGAGGGCGACCGCCACGCGGTCGAGACGAAAGCCCAGGCCGATCACTCCCTGCCCTACATGCTCGCAGCGGCCCTGCTCGACCGGGAGATGCACAACGCCCAGTACGAGCCAGACCGAATCCAGTCGCCGGATGTCCAGGAGCTGCTCCGGACGGTCACCGTCACGGAGGACCCGCGGCTCACCGAACGCTTCGAGAACGGCGAGATGCCCGCGGCGATCGACGTCGAGCTCAAGGACGGTCGCGTCCACCACATAGAGAAAGACGCCTTCCGGGGCCACCCGACGGATCCGATGGACTGGTCCGAGATCGAAGAGAAGTTCCACCCGATGGCGGCGAACGTCTACGACCGGGAGCGCCGCGAGGAGATCGTCGACGCGATCAAGCGCCTCGAATCGACCACCGCGGCGGAGTTGACGGCGTTGCTCGCCTGATCGCCCTCGAGACCGCCTCGGAACGGCGATACCCACGCAGCTCCGGGCGCGGGGCAGAGAGCCGTCTGCTACCGGGAGAGTCGCTTTGCCATCTCGATCAGGGTGAGTTCGACGCCGTCGCGGTACTCGTGGGCGTGGGCCGTCACGCGGTCGTACCCCTGTGCCTCGTAGAAGGGGACGGCGTTCAGCGACGCCCACAGCCCGAGCGACCGGATCCCGCGGCCGTCGGCTTCGGCCTCGAGTGCCTCGCAGAGCCGCGATCCGATCCCCTGGCGCGTGACTGCCGGGTGGACGTACACCGCGACGAGTTCGCCCTCGACGATCGCCCGGAGGTGGTCCCGGGCGCCGTCACGCAGCCAGCCGAAGCCGACGATCTCGTCGTCTCCGCCTTCGGCGACGAGCACGTGGGTCTCGTCGGCGTCGATCGGGTACTCTTCGGGGTCGCGGTCGTGTCCCCACGCGGCGACTTGGGTCTCGCTGTAGGCCTGCCCGCTGAGTTCCTCGATCGACCGCAGGTGAACGTCGCGGATCCGTTCGGCGTCGGCGGGAACCGCTTCCCGGAGTGACACGTCCATGGAAGGCGTTCGAAGACGGCCGTGTTGACACTTTCGCGGGCTCTCGGCGCGCTATATCAAAAGGTCAAGCGAAACGGGAAGGCGTCGCCGATCTCACCGCCGTCTGATCTCGATCGATCGGTCGGTCACGGCCGTCACCTCGCCGTTGATTGGCGCGTGTCGGGCGACCGAGTACGCCTCGTCCGCCGGGTCGGCGATTCGGTCGCCGGCCTGTACTGCCTCGCCGGACTCGACGGTCGGGACCGCGGGCGCGACGACTCCGTCGAACCGGTTACCGGGAAGCGTCGGGACCCGAACCCGAGAGGGGTCGAGTCGCTCTGGCGCGGGCGGGTTCGCGAGCGACCAGTCGGTCAGCCCGCGGACATCGATCCGACCGTTCTCGTAACGGTGCTCGGCCGCCGTCTCGGGATCGAGCGCGAGCAGGCAGTTCGTCGGGGCCGTGACGCCCCGCTCGGCGGTCGTCTCGAAGCCCCAGCCGGGGCCGCCATCGACCAGCACCGCCTCGGGCGGAAGGTCGATCTCGGCCGCGGCGAACAGCGACGAGACGGGCGTCCCGATCGGAACCTCGAACAGCCGGTTCGAGAGTCGACGACCGTCGAGGTAGCCGTCGACGTGAAGCCCCGTCCGGACCACGGGCTCGCCGGCGAGCGCGCCGGCAACATTAACGAGCGTCTCGGTGTTCTGGACGATCCACCCGTGCTCGATCGGGAGATCCTGTCCGATCACGGTATCGGCGACCACCCGCAGGAGCAGCCCCTCCATCCCGTACTCGTAGGTGCTCTCGGTGTAGGCGATCGCGACGCCAGAAACCGTCTCGGGGTCGAGCGGGAGCTCGTCGGGGCGGTAGACCGCCGCCGAGCTCGCCCGTTCCAGCAGCCCCAGCCACTCCCGGTCGGCCCACTTGGCGCCGACGATCACCGCGTCGACGGTCGTCTGGAGTCGGTCAAAGAGTGCCGCCAGCCGGTCGGGGTGCTCACGGGCCAGCCACTTGTCGACACAGCAGTTTGGCTCGCTCTCCTGGTGGTTGACCAGCAGGTAGGAGGCCTCGTCGGCCCGCTGCCACTTCGCGTGTGCGGGAAAGCCAGCGCCGCCCGCGCCGACGACGCCGGCCCCGCGGCAGGCGCTCACCAGCTCGGACACGCCGGCCTCACGCATGCTCAGAGATTCGTCCCGCCGTCGACGGTGATCACCTCGCCGTTGACGTAGGCAGCTTCCTCGGAGGCCAGAAACGCCGCCACCGAGGCGACATCCTCGGGGTGTCCGACCCGACCGAGGGGGCTCTGCTTGGCCCAGTTCTCTCGGACGATCTCCTCGTCGGCGGCGAGCATCCCGTCGCCGTCGGCACCCTTCCAGATATCGGTCTCGATGAGTCCGGGCGCGATGGCGTTGGTTCGGATCCCGTAAGCCCCGTGTTCCTTTGCCATCACCTTCGTCAGCGACACCTGCCCGCCCTTTGTCGCGGCGTACCCACCCAGGCCCTCAGCGCCGTTCTCGCGGGCGACACTGGAGATGTTGACGATCGCCCCCTTCTCGGCGTCTCGCATCGGGCCAAGCACCTCGCGGGAACACAAGAACGTTCCCTTGAGGTTCACGTCGATGACGCTGTCCCAGCAGTCCTCGGTCGTGCAATCGAGCGTGTCCTGTTCGAGGATGCCGGCGTTGTTGACCAGGATCGTCGGCGTCCCGATCGTCGATCTGACCTCGGCGAAGCCGTCGATCACCGCCTCAGCGTCGCTCACGTCGAACTGCATCACCCGCGAGTCAGCGTCGTACTCCGCGAGTAGCGCTTCGGTCTCCCGGGCGGCCTCCTCGTTTGAGTAGTAGTTCGCGATGACTGTGGCGCCGCTTGTAGCAAGCTGTTCCGTGATCGCGCGGCCGATCCCCCGGGTTCCGCCGGTGACGACCGCGATCTCGCCGGTCAGATCGTAGCTCATGCACTACGGTATCGGGTCGCCCTCCGGCTAACAGTGTGGCTGTATATTACAGGCGTTGAAGTGGGATCCGGCACTCGCCACACACACCGCAGCCAGTCATAAATACGACCCGTCCGAACGGCAGTTATGGCAGATCCAGACCGACCGTTCGAGTTTCTCCACGTCAACGAGCGCGAATCGAAACCCCGGTCGACGGGCATCACCGAGATCCGCGGGCCGTACTACGACCCGATGGGACCCCGAGAGCTCCGGGACATCCTCGAGACGATGGGCCATTACGTGGACATCTACAAGTTCTCGGGTGGCTCGTTCGCCCTGATGCCCGAAGACGCCGTCACGGAGCTGATCGACATCTGTCACGAGTACGACGTCAAGGTCTCGACCGGCGGGTACGTCGAGAACGTCCTCGCGCGGGACAACGACTCCGTCGAGCGGTACTTCGCGGAGGCAGAACGGGTCGGGTTCGACATCGTCGAGCTGTCGAGTGGCTTTCTCGCGATCGGCGCCGACGACATGGTCCGGATGACCGAGATCGTCGACAGCGATTATGACCTCGAGCCCAAGCCAGAGATCAACGTCCAGTTCGGCGCCGGCGGCGCGACCAACCCCGAGACGTTAGAGGAGCAGGGCCAGCAGGACCCCGAACAGGCCATCGAGGAGGGCCGCCGGCACCTAGAGGCCGGGGCAAACCTGCTGATGGTCGAGGCAGAGGGGATCACCGAAGAGGTCGTCGAGTGGCGCACCGACGTCGCCTACGAGATCGCGAACGGCCTGGGCATCGAGAACCTGGTCTTCGAGGCGCCCGGCCCGGAGATGTTCGAGTGGTACATCAAGAACTTCGGCCCGGAGATCAACCTCTTTGTCGACAACTCACAGATCGTCGAACTCGAGACGATGCGCTCGGGGCTGTGGGGCAAGGCCACCACCTGGGGCCGGACCGTCACCTGGAAGGGCGACCGAGACTGACGGCGGGTATGACGGAGGTTCCGGAAAGTCACCCGCGGGCGGCGTCGTTACGGACCCGCGAGCGGATCGTCGAGGGCGTTGAGACGGGGCTGACGAGCCAGCAGGGTCTGATCGCCCAGGGCCGCGGCGAGGCCTTCGATTATCTGCTGGGCGAGCAGACGTTGCCCAGCGCCGACGCCGCCGCCCGAGCAGCTGCCGCCCGGCTACTGCTTGCCGACCGACCGGTGCTGTCGGTTAACGGGAACGTCGCCGCACTCGCCCCCGAAGCGGTCGTCGAGCTCGCCGGAGCGGTCGAGGCGGCGATCGAGGTGAACCTTTTTCACCGGACTGAGGGCCGGACCGAGCGCATCGCCGCACACCTGCGCGAGCACGGCGCCGAGGGGGTCCTCGGGCCCGGGGCCGAGACGCGCCTGCCGGGGCTCGATCATGATCGAGCCCTGGTGGCGGCCGAGGGAATCGCCGCCGCCGATGTCGTGCTCGTGCCACTGGAGGACGGCGACCGGGCGGCGGCACTCGCCGACCTCGGCAAGACCGAGATTGTGATCGACCTGAACCCGCTGTCGCGGTCGGCGCGGGCCGCGGCGATTCCGGTCGTGGACAACCTAGTGCGTGCGCTCCCGACGATCGCGGACCACGCCCGAGAGCTCGACGGCGCGGACGAGAAGACCCTGCGCGGGATCGTCGAAGAGTTCGATCCCGAGGCGACACGGCGTGCTGCCGAGCGAGCGATCCGCGAGGGAGAGTTGTAACCGTTCGCGTCCAGGAGAACCGGGCCGGCTGACCCGGATTCACTCGGGGACGCGACCACTCGCCAGCGCGACGAACCCGCCCCCGAGTCGCCACTCGAAGACGTCGACAGTCGTCTCGAAAAGCGCCGTCCGGGCCCGTGCATACCGCCGCTCGAGCGCGCGGGCCGGCGACGCTCGCTGGAACCGGCGCCCCGGCGCACCCAGCCGGACGAGCGCGCGAAAGAGCGGGTTTAACGGGCGCGCGAGCGGCCGCTCGGACCGGACGGCGTTCAGCAGAGTCACCCGACCGCCTGGCGCCGTCCGGTCGACCCAGGTCCGGACGGCTGCCGCCGGCTCCTCAAGCATCCCGACGAGGAAGGCCGCAAGCACGGCGTCGACGCCGTCGGCGGGCGGTCTGGTCGCGTCCGCCCGGACGACCTGGACGTTCTCCCAGCCGGCCGCCCCGATCCGGACGCGGGCCCGCTCGAGCATTGCGGGGACGAGGTCGACGCCGACGACCGTTCCGGTCGATCCCGCCCGGTCGCGCAGTTGCGTGAAGTTCGCGCCGGTGCCACAGCCGACCTCGAGGACCGTCTCGCCTGTGGACAGCTCGAGGCTATCGGCGGCCCACTCGCGCCAGGAGCCCACGCCCGGCGCGGTCGCGAGAGCGTCGTACAGCCCGGCGCCCCACCCGTAGAAGCTGTCTGTCAGTCCAGGCATGCACGAACAACTCGAGCGACCGTCGGGGCGTCGGGCCCAAGCACGTACGCCACCGGCTCGACGCCAAAGCCCCCGGTCTGGTAGAGC
Organism: uncultured Halobacteriales archaeon; assembly: GCA_964423305.1. Taxonomy (GTDB): domain Archaea; phylum Halobacteriota; class Halobacteria; order Halobacteriales; family Haloarculaceae; genus Halovenus. The sequence goes on from CAYREK010000007.1 coordinate 21,043, forward strand.
ACGTCCGCGTCCAGACGATCGGCGAGCGCCGCTCGCACGGCCGGCTCGATCTCCTCCTCGGCGGCGAACTCGACGGCGACGTGTCCGTCCGCAACTAGGGTCTCGACGAGCGCCGGACTGTAGGCGACACAGACTGCCGCCCGAGCGTCGTGACCGGCCCCGCGAGCCGCGAGCAATAGTGCGGCGACGTGTTGGCTCACTCCGAAGGCCGGCTCGTCGGGCACCGTGAGTCGGCCCCGGACCGCGAACAGCCGTCCCGGCACCGCGGCCACGTCGTCGATCGTCTCGGCGTCTGCGGTGGCCTCGACGATATTCGCCCCGACATCGGGAATCAACTTGGCGATCGCGTCGGTGTTGCGAAGGATGTTCACACCGCGGCGTACCGACCGGCGGACCCGGACGGTCTCGCGGAGTCGTTCACTCCCGCCGTGGACGGGCGTATTCGGATCCAACCCGGGGACCCCAGCGGCGTGGAGCTCGGCCAGCACGCCGCCCTGCTCGAGTTCACGAATGTACGCTTCGGTCTCGAGGACCGCCTCAACGTCGGTGAGTTCGCCGGTCGCGAGTCCCTCGCCGAGCTCGGTTACGAGCGCCCGGACCCGGTCGTCCTCAGCGATCGCCCGGGTCATCGCGACCTCGCCGTGGACGTGTTTGGAGACGGCGCTCTGGCTGATGCCCAGCTGGGCGGCAATCTCGTCTTGGGTGAGCCCACGCTCGTCCAGCTCGGCCGCCAGCAGCGACCGGAAGGTGGGGAGAAACTCCTCGACGACGACCTCCTCGATCAGCTTCATCTCCGCCGCTCGCGGGGCCGCATCTACTGGTCACCCCCGAACTCGCGATCGCTCCCGAGCCGGGAGGCCTGCGGGCCCTCCTGGCCCTGGTACTTCGAGCCCCGGTCCTCGCCGTAGGGGCGCTCTGCCGGCGAGCTGAGCTCGGTGAAGGTCAGCTGGGAGATCCGCATATCGGGAGCCAGCGCCACCGGCGCGGTGCCGAGATTCGACAGCTCGAGGGTGATCTGGCCCTGGTACCCCGGATCACAGAGACCCGCGGTGTTCGAGAGGAACACGCCGCCGCGGCCGCCAAGGAAGTTCTCGATCGCCCGCCCGCCGGGCTGTACTTCCAGATCGTAGGTCGGTTCGACCCGGTCGGTCTCCTCGACGGCGACGACCTCCTCGAACCGGACGCCGCCGTCGAGTATCTGATCGAGGCGGCTCGTGTCGACCCCTGCGTCGGCGTAGGCGTCGCGGAACCGCTCGAGGGTCTCCCGTTTGACCGTGTCGTATGTTTCGTTTTCGACGTTCGAGACGCTCGATTTCGAGGCGTAGTCCATCGCCTCGGCCGCGTCGATCATCCGCATGCCCGCCCGCTCTCTGTACTCACGGAGTAGCTCGCTCGGGACGGGAACGTACTGGCCGCGCTTGTTGGCATCCGCCCTGAAATCGACGGCCCACATCTCGCCGGCCCAGTCGACATCGCTCATCGGGATGTGTGTCTCGCGGTCGGGGCTGTACACGGAGGTCAGCAAGCCCAGGCGCGTCCCGAGGTAGGCCGCACGGTTCGCGAGCTCGGGGGTTGCCGTATAGAGGGTGTCATAAGCCTCCCGCCGACAGCCGTCTCCGTCGAGCAGCCCCTCAAGCAGCGCCGCAAGAACGTCACTCGGCCAGTCGAACGCGCCCGCTGGGATCGTCTTGTTCTGACCGGAGCCGGCGAGTTCGCGAAACACCGTCGACCAGAGCGCAGAGCAGACGGTTAGTTTCGTGATGCGGCCGGCGTCGTACCACGAGAGACTCGTGTCGTACCGGTCGAAAAACGCCGCAAAGCGATCGAGATGGTCTCGTTCGGTGTTCGACACTTGGAGCTGTTTCCGCCGTGTGGATCCTTCTGCGATGTAAAAGCCCAGCGCCCAACCAAACGCCGGTGACAGCTCCAGGTGACGGGGGAGTTTTGCGGTGCTCTGTTTGAACGCGACCTCGATTTGCTCCGGCGTCGCCGTCCGCGGAAGCGCATCCATCGGGGCGCTGTCTTGTTCCTTGTACTGTCGCCTCGATCCGGCCGGAACGCGCGACCAGTCGACCGCGCCGAACCCGTCGGTGGCGTACAGCGTCGTTTCCTCGGGGTCAAGCATGTCGAGTAAATCGAGTTCCGCCCGTTCTCCGGGAGACGCCGGGAGCGTTGCCGGGACCATCACGTGCTCGCCCTCGGCATCGTCGCTCGCGACCCGAGCGACGCCGCCGCGATCGTCGAGCGTGAACAGATTGTGGTCTCTCGTGACCCGAACCTCCCGGCCGGAGTTGAGTCGCACCCGGTAGATTCGCTTCGTCGGATTCGTGATATACCCCGTCACCGGGTGCGTGCTGACCCGCAGCGTCTGTGGGTCGAACGCGACGGCGCGCGCAGGTCGTTCGTTCGTGACGACAGCACCGATCTCGTGGAATCCGAAGCCGTCCTCGGGCGTCCACAGGAACACTTCCTCGTCGGCGGGCAGCGAGGCGTGGACCACGACCGCGAGCCGGCCCAGCGAGGACCGGCCCTCGACGTGGGCGATCAGGTCCGGCGGGATCTCGACGCGTTCCTTTGTCGTCCCGAGGACGAAATCGCCGGGGTGAAGAATGAACTCGCCGTCCTCGTCGACGACGGTTTCGGCGACGTACTCGTCGATCTCGTCGTCGCTGTCGGGGTGGATCGAGGCGATGTTCGTGTGCTGAAACTCGAGGAAGGTCCGACCGAGCCGCAGGTCGACGCTGGCAGGCTGAATCTGCAACTCCGGGTCCGCGAGCGGTTCGACGACCAGCTCGCCCTCGGCCAGCCGACGCCGGATATCCCCGTCCGAGAGGATCATACGCCCGGCACGGGCCACCGGGTGTAAAGTCTCCCGGTCGGCCGGCTCAAGACGATGAAAGACAATACGAGAGCATGACGCCCCGAGGGGACGATTACTCCGCGGGCGGGAAGGACTGCTCGTGGGTCTCGTGGCGAAACGTCGCCCCGCGGTACCGTCGATCCGCGTGAGCCGGGTGACCAGCTCGCCGGCCTCGGTCGCGGCCTCCCGGATCGGCTCAAGAAAGCGGAGCCGGTAGCTGCCGGCGAGTAGGATCGCCTCGTCCTGGTCGGGGGCGAGGGACTGGACGACGACGTACATCCGGTCGCCGGCTGCCCGCCGGAAGACCTCGTAGCGGTCGTATGCGTCCTGTCTCCCGTCCGCGAGCCGGCCCGTGACGCGGTCGGCGTGGGTGTCAGCGAGCGTGATCACGACGCCAAACGGGTTCGTGTCTCTGGTCCGGGGCGCGAGCGCGTCCCGGCTGTCCGTCTCTATGCTGGCCCGGTCGGTCCGACCAGTGCTCCTCGGCTATCGTCCCTATCTGCAGCCCGCAGGTCCGGCTCACCCCGTCGACTACGCCTGTTAGCTCCGTCTCAGTCTCGATCGCTCGGGCCAAGCCCGGCGAGAAACGGACCGAGACTCGCGTGGCGTAAGTTGAGCACGACGGCTCCGGTCGCCGATCGAAGGACTGTCCGTGCCGAACGCTGTGTGCAGGTGAGACTGTCGACAGATTCCGTCAGCGATCGGTGGTCGACCGCACCGGCAATAAGCACGCGCACGGTTGGGGGTTCGTCGTGGACGTGGAGCACGTAGAACCGAGTCTGATCGACGTCAGTGTACCGGATCTCCGTGTGTGACAGAGACTGGGGTTGAGCGTACTGTTGTACCTCCGTGACGGTGTTGTTGGGAATCGTAAATGAGAACCTGATCGTCTCTTCCGACGCCCGACGCACAGCGCTGTGGTCTGCGAAGGCCTCGATAACCGTGTCTCCCGCGGCACGATACTCCGCTGCGTCCGTTCGTATCTGTTCTCGGATTTGTCGCCATGCGGTCGTGAGCGCTGTCTCTTCGGTCATTGGTTAGCCGCCTCCGCCACTTGCCGCGGCCGTCGTCTCCTGTTCATCCCCGAGAGCCGTTTCGGCATCGATTGCATCACGGATTCCGTCTCCAAGTGCGTTGAATCCCGTCACGACGATGACGATGAGAACCCCTGGGATGGTAGCGATGTGCCACGATTTCGTCGTCAGAAGCGATTGGCCGATTTCGACGAGCCGTCCCCACTCCGGGGTCGGGGACGAGATGCCCAGTCCGAGAAACGACAGTCCTGCCGTGCCGATAATTATTCCGCCGAGATTCATCGAGGCGTACACCATCAGGTACCCGACTATGTACGGGAAAACGTGTCGAGTCATCGTCGTCCGCGGGGCGAGTCCGTAACTGCTGGCGGCTTCCACCCACGTTCGCTCGGACACCTGCAACGCCGGGCCGCGAATCGCACGCCACAGCGACGGCCACCCGGTGAGCGCGAAAATGATCGCGAGTAGTAGACCGCCGTTGTACACGCCCGCGAGCCACGTCTGTGAGAGAACGACCGACAACATAATAATAACCAGAAGCTGCGGGAGCGACTGGGTCGCGTCGCTCAACAGCACGATGACGAGATCAACGAGACCACCGTAATAAACGCTGATCAACGCCAAGCTGACCGCGATGGTACTGCTGATAGCGATGGCAACCAGCCCGATGAACAGCGACACGCGCGATCCGAGCGCAACCTGTGTGAACAGGTCCTGCCCGGACGGGGTTGTTCCGAACGGGTGGAATCGGTCATACTCGTCGTAACTGAGCGGCCCGACGTGTCTGCCCGGGATGCCCTGAGACGTTGAATCTGTGTTTGCAGCGCCGATGGTTATTGTCTCGATCTCTCCGGTCGTCTCGTCGTAGTAGCTGATCTCATAGCTGTATGGATCGATAGCGTTCTGTTCGAGCGTAGTCGGGCTGAGTGCGGGTGCGAACAGAGCGAGAATAATAAACGAGAGCACGACGAGCAGGCCGAACTGTCCCCACCGATGCTGTCTGAACCGACGGAGGGTATCGTCGAACGGTGTCCAACTGGCCGTCCGGTGCTGGTCCCTGTACAGGAGATACCCACGCCAGAGCCAATACATACAAAAAAACCCGTACAGATACAGAAGCCCCAGTCGCAGTCCCCACGCGACCGCGGGTGAAAGGCCAAGGAACGTTCCCTGCCAACCTTCGCCTGGAACGCGTACTCCACGGTTGGGGATTTGTTCTCGACTCAGTAATACCGGGATCTGGTCTGCCAGCTGGGTGACTGAAGATCCGACCGGCAGCGTAGCGGTAATGAACTGAACGACTGCACCAGCCTGCGGCAATAACAGCACCCCCGCGACCAGTACCCATGCCTTCGTCGGGGAGATCGGGAGGCGTTCGAGGCGTGTTCGGGCGGTAGACTCCGGTACGGGTGTCGAGACTTGCTTGCTCATTGTCGTTCCTCGTAGCCGATCCGTGGGTCGATGACCGTGTACAGGATATCCTGCATGATGTTGATAAAGACAGTGAGTAAAATGAAGATGAACATCAACGAACCGGCAAGCGGAAGATCACCGCTGGTCATCGCATCGTAAAACAGGGTTCCGATACCGTTGATCCCAAACACCACCTCCACGAGCACTGAGCCACCGACCAGAATATACGCTTCGCTCGTGACTACCGGGATGAGCGGGATCATCGCGTTTCGCAAAATGTGCTTGCCGATTAGTCGGGTCCGCGAGACGCCGACGGCTTTTGCCGTATCGATATAATCCTCGTTGACGATTTCGAGCACTGCGGTTCTGGACAGTCGAAGTTCGTTTCCCATCGACGCCGAGCCGAGCACGAACGCGGCCGGCAGAATCTGTTTCGTGGCAGTAATAAATCCGTCCATGCTCCCGAGGTTCGACAGGTTCGGAGGCCCCACGAGCTCCGTCTCGGTAATAAACGACTGCCATCCGCGTCCAAGAAAGAGCGAATCAGTCTGGGATAAGAGTGCCAACAGGATTGCCGCAAGCCAGAAGTTCGGCATCGCACGCCACACGATTCCGGTGACTGACGCTGCGTAGTCACGGTTCGTATTCGCGTTGAGTCCGGCGTAAATCCCCAACGGGATTCCGATCAGAATCGGGATCAACACGGCCCACAACCCCAACCAGATCGTCCGCGGGCCAAACTGGACCAACAGCGAGATTGTGTCCTGTCCCGGGTACAGTACCCACGATTGACCGAGATCAAACGTGAACAGGTCGATCATGTACTCGACGTACTGTTCCAGTATCGGATCGTTCAGTCCGAGTTGCTGTTCGATCCGCTCAAGCCGCTCCTGTGCCTCCGCACTGTTGATCGGGCCGACGATCGCCGCCGCGGGATTGAGCGGCCCGGCCCGGATAATGAGAAACGTTGCCGTCGTCCCGAGCCACAGAACCGGGATCGACAGTAGTACTCGCTTAAAAAAGTAGATCAGACGGTTCATCTATCTACGATATTGGCACTCCGGAGTCGGCGATGGCCGAGCCGGGAGTGTCCGACCGTGTGGCGCCGTCACTCGAAGGTGACCCCGTCGAACAGTCGGTCATGGAAGCCGCTTGTTTGCACGGGAACATCAACCCTGTCATACCAGTACTGCCGACCACGCGGGTGGTAATTTGTCAGATAGATGGCATCCTCCCAGATCGCCTCCTCCATTTGGATGTACGCTTCACTCCGTGCCTGCTGGGCCTCTTCGGTCGGCTGAAGGTTGTTCTGTACCTGCTCCCAGGCGGCGGCTGCACGCTCTGAGGCATCTGAGGGATCCTCGCGCCACCGCACGAGGTTGCCGTCGTACGGTCGACCGAATTTCAGCATATCCTGGGGCGACGGATACTCCAATCCGTTTCCCAGCGTGTACACATCGAGATTTCCGTTGATCGCCTCGTCGATGATCGTATTGAACGGCGCGCGTTCGATTTCTAGGTCGATGTATATTGTCTGTGCCTTCCCGCGGATCAGCTCCGCGATTCGCGAGTACGCATCGGGGTTTCGGTCGTTATACAGCGTCAGTGTTATCGACGCCCTGTTGCTGTCGCTGTACCCGGCCTCTTCCATGACTTGCCGTGCTCGATCGACCTGTGCCTCCTTATACCCGTATGGGAAGTTTTGCTCCGCGTGCTGATCGTAGGCTTCCTTCCCGCCGGGGTACACGGTCGGCGGTGCTTGGTGATAGGCCGGTTCGCCGACACCCCTGAATCCCTGTTCGACGAAGTTCTGCTGGTTGACCGCGTAGTTGAGTGCCTGTCGGATCGGTTTCTCGACACGCGAGCAATCGAAGATGAAGTAGGCGGTATACGCTTCGTCCCAGGTCGTGTAGTTGACCGTCTCGCCGTTTTCGAGCGGACCGTACGTGCCTACCTCCTGAGACAACGAGCGTGTCTCGTTGATCGATACGTTGTTCGGGTCAAACCGTGAGTTGGGTAGTTGGAAGATGTCGACGTTCTGTTCGACGATTCGTCGATACGTTGCCTCCGAGTTCTCGACCACCTGCATCGAAATCTGATCCGGCCCGGGATCCTCGCCGTGGTAGTCGTCCCGAGCTGAGACCGTGACCTCGGTGCCCGTCGACACGGAGTCGATCTCGTACGGACCGGTTCCGACAGGCGTCTGAGATGAAAATTCGGCGTAGTCCATCTCTCCCTCGTAGCCCTCGATATCACCGACGATTCCCTCGGGGACCGGGCTCAGTGAGCCGTACGCAAACCAGAACAGAGCGTCGTAAAACGGCTGGGCGAGCGTGACTTCCAGAGTTTGATCATCAACGGCCTCGACGGCAAGAGTGCCGGGTTGATAGACTTCTTGTTCTTCACCGTCGACGGTCTCTGTCGTTGTCTCGTATGCGATCTGGAACCCGCCTTCGAGAATCGTTTCCCCCTCTTGACTGTTCTCGGAAGCGGCAAGCCGTTCCCAAGAGTAAACAAAGTCCTGTGCGGTCAGTTGGTCACCGTTGTCGAACGAGACGTCGTCTCGGAGTGTAAACGTGTACGTTCGTCCGTCATCGGAGACGGAGTATTCCGAAACGAGCTGCCCAGTTGGTTCAAGACCCCCTTGCGGGAGGGTGAACAGCTCGCTAAACACGTGATCCGAGACGATCTGTGAACCGTCGCCTTTGATCTGTACTGGGTCGAAGTTCGCTGCCTCGGGGATCGACAGCGAGAGAACGTTGTCCTCGGCCTCGGATGAGTCACCGTCAGAGCCAGTTGATCCGTCGTCGGTGCTGCTGCCGTCGTCGCCACTCTGCCCCTCCTCCTGTGACGGTTCGTCACTACCGTCGTCGTTACCGGTACAGCCGGCGAGCGCGACAGTCGCGACGCCGCCAGCAGTTTTCAGAACTGTCCGCCGTGACCGCCCGTCGGTGTTTTCGTTGGTCACACTAGATGATCTGACGGGTGAACAATAAATGAGCCCACCCCGGCAACAACAAGGCATTCCCAAAGCTATACAACCGATACTGTACTAATCTACATAGGCGAACGGAGACGTATTATCGACTGGGAGCGAGCAGTTCTGATACGTGTGAACGTACGGTTGTTCGGTGAGACAGTGTAGAGAGACCTCGTATGGATCCCCGTCGTATCTGGGGAGCTGCGTGCAAAACTTGCGGTACTCGCGTCGGAGCGAGACAGTCGAGCGATATTATTCAAACGTCTCCGATGGACGCTCGTGGTCCGGCCGGTGACGGACACACTGACTCTGTCGACCGTCGGTGCCGACAGTATGGGTTTCGACATCTTGGTCACAAACCGAACGGAACTCCTCGTCAATGAGGTCCGCAGCCGCGCCCGGGGAGGACTGCGCTCGGTCTACCGCCGCGTCAATAACCGTTAGGACATTCGCCGGAAGCTCGACATCGGCGAATAGATCCGCTCGGACCGACCGGATGTTTTGCTCATCAGAGTCAAATCCCACGTAGTGTCGCAGCGATTGAGTCACCGACCTGTCTTTCCGGTCTCGCTGACGTAGGATCTGTCGAAACGTCTGTATCGCGTTCCACGACTCGTCAGAGAGACCGTCTGCACTATCTGGCCGCACTTTCACCGGGCAACGAGTGGCAAACGGACATCCGTTCGGTGGGTATCGCGGATTTGGTGGCGAACCGCGGAGCGTCACACGCGAGAGGCTGTCCTGCACTGGCGAAGACGATCCGGGGATTGCAGAAAGCAAGGAGAGTGTATACGGATTCGCCGGTGACTCGAAGATTGTGTTGGTTGGGCCGATCTCCATGATGTTGCCCAAGTACATGACAGCGACGCGGTCGGTGATGTATCGGACAACAGAGAGATCGTGTGCGATAAACAACATCGTAACGTCGAGGCTCTGTTGGAGTTCTTTCAGTAGATTGATCACTCGGGCTTGCACCGAAACGTCTAGCGCGCTGACTGGCTCATCGAGGATCAGAAACTCCGGGCCAAGCGCGAGCGCGCGAGCGATGCTGATTCGTTGCAGCTGTCCCCCCGAGAACTGGTTCGGATACCGGTAGAAATGCTCTTCGACCAGTCCGACGCGGTCAAGCAATTCAAACGCACGGTCGTCGCGTTCTGCCGGAGACTTCCAGTCGTGTGCCTCTAGCGGTTCTTTGATGATTTCCCCGACAGTCATGCGGCTGTTCAGACTCTCGCCCGGGTCTTGGAACACGAATCCGACCGTTCGTTGCCACTCTCTGAGTGCGGACCCGGTCAGTGACGTTACATCTCGGCCGTTAACGATTGCGGCTCCGTCGGTGGCGGTTTCGAGCCCGGCTAATGTTCGCCCGAGCGTGGTCTTACCACAGCCGGATTCTCCGACCAGTCCGAGAATTTCACCCTCACGGATTTCGAAGGAAACTCCGTCTACTGCCCGTACGGGAGGCGTCGTGTTCAGAAACGAGTCCGCCTGATAGTACGTGTGTAGGTCCCGAATTTCAACGAACGGCTCAGCACGTCCTGTTCGTTCGTTCGCGGACGGTCTCTCCGAGCGATCGTGCGTCGGTGTCTCACTCGTTGTCTCTCCGCTCGGATCGTACTCGTCTGTGACGCTCGGGTACGTCTCGTCGTAGATGAGGCAGGCGGCAGTGTGGTCGGAGTCACCGTCGACCGAGATGTGTTCTGGATGTGTCGACGAACACGCCTCCGACGCCGCGGGACAGCGTGGAGCAAACCGACAGTCACTCGCCGGCCCTGTCGGAGTCGGAACCTCCCCCTCTATCGTTGGGAGTGTCTTCTCGGAGCTCGTCCGCCCCGGAATGCTCTTGAGCAGTTCCCGCGTGTAAGGGTGTTTTGGGTTTGCGAACAGTTCCGCTGTCGGTGCCCGTTCGACGATTTCACCCGCGTATATTACGTTAACGCGGTCTGCCGCCTCCTCGATGACACCCATGTCGTGTGTGATGAACAGGATAGCAAGGTTTTCTTCGTCTTGTAATCTCGACAGCAAGTCCAAAATCTGTGCTTGTATCGTTACGTCCAACGCGGTCGTTGGCTCATCGCAGACAAGCAGATCGGGATCACAGGCCAATGCGATGGCGATGATCGCTCGTTGTTGCATGCCTCCGGAAAACTGGTGTGGATACTCGTCGACTCGTCGCTGTGGATCGGGAATCCCCACTTCGTTAAGAAGTTCGATCGCTCGTTCCCGAGCGTCTGCGCCGGTCAATCCCTGATGAATTTTGAGCGCCTCGCGAATCTGGTTTCCGACGGTGTACACCGGATTGATCGAGTTCAGTGGGTCCTGGAACACGATCGCAATATCGCCACGGTGTTTATTCCAACCTGTCTGTACCAAGTCATCTCCGTTGAAACAAATTTTGCCGTCCTCGATGTGCCCGGGATCGTCGACGAGCCCGAGGATTGAGCGTGCCATCACCGACTTTCCGGATCCAGACTCGCCGACAAGTCCAACCGTCTCACCGGGGTAAACGTCAAGCGAGACGTCATCGACCGCGTGGATCGTCTCTTTGCCGGTGCGAAATACCGTTCGGAGGTTCTGCACCTCGAGCAGTGGCTCCGTCACGCCGGTCGGGGTCTCCCGGATGGCATTATCCATCGTTTCAACTGTCTTTTCCGCGACGGTAGTTTCGCAAACGGTGATCTGAGCGACATACGACTGTACAACGGTCGGGTATCAGGTTGTGGTCTCTGTGTGCCACGGTACACGATATCGAACACTTAGGTATAAATTTGACACCCTCCGCTCCTGGGGTGCTCGGAACGGACGCGTCGTCTGTCATTTGTTCTGGATTTTATTACAGTGCGTACGCAGTTCAGAATCACTGAACCCGATCGTCGGGAGGTGGTTTTCGATGTCGCTAACCCGAGTCGAGGGGAATCGGCCGTCGTTCGTATCTCTCAACAGACCCGTTCGGCGCTGCTCCGATCGCCGCAGTGTTCGAATTCGCCGTCAGAGCCGTGACGACGCTGTGTTTCTCACAGATCGGTCCTCACCGAACGATGTCGGTCAGCACCACGGGGCCGGTCGTGTATACGAGCGCCGTAGAAATTGAAATCATACTGACATCCTCCCACGGCTAAAGCCGTGGGGTTCCCGACCACAGGTCGGGCAGTCCACGGCGGGAGGTTCCCCACTCGTACGCGGTGGGGTTGTGGGCCGTGCCAGTGCGGCCCCCGACCGAGATAGCGGGCTTCATCTACCCCCGCGAAGGGTGCGTATCCGTACCTCGGACTCGGCACCACAACCGACGAACGCCGACATCATCAACGTTTCGGCGGCTGTCGGCTTCATCCCACGACTAAAGTCGTTGGCTTTCGCCTCGAAACTCTGTAACTGTGTTTCTTCGCGAACAGAGCGGTGAACTGCTCGTTTCGCGAACTGCTCCAGCAGTAGTCAAACCGACGCTGCCGACGAGTTGTTTTTGAGCAGCTAGTCCACATGGGATCAACGTATTCAAGCTTCCCGTAGCACGAACGGGGCCTCCGTCGTGAGACGTGTGTACTGGTGTCGGCTCGTCGAGTTCGGAGCGACAGACGGTGATCGAGTTGGCGGCTCGGAGGGAGAGCGAAGCGGCTATGTCCGCGCTCGGCCTGACTCTGATATGCGCGTGGGAGCACACGTGTCGATCGCGGGGGGCGTCGACAACGCCGTCAAACGACAGCGGGCGGTCGGAGGCACCTGCGGCCAGATTTTCACCACCTCGCCACAGGTGTGGCGCGAGCCCTCGATCACCGACGAGGAGGCTGCCGGATTCCGGGAGGCCGCCGCCGCGGAAGCGATCGGGCCCTGGGTCGTCCACGCGTCGTATCTGGTAAACCTGGCAACGCCGAAAGAAGACCTCCGGGACAAGTCGATCGCGAGCCTCCAGGCCGACGTCGACGCCGCCGCCCGGCTCGGGATCGAGTACGTCAACGTCCACTTAGGGGCACACACCGGTGCCGGGATCGACCAGGGACTCGCGAACGCCGCCTCCGCGCTCGACGCCCTCGACGTACCCGCGGACGTGCAGGTCCTCGTCGAGACCGACGCCGGCGGCGGCACGAAGCTCGGCGACGGGTTCGACCAGCTCGCGACCGTCCTTGACCGGTCGGAACAGGAGCTGGGCGTCTGCCTCGACACCGCCCACGCCTTCGCCGCCGGCTACGACCTCTCGACGCCGGCGGCCGTCGCCGAAACCCTCGAAACCGTCGAGGAGACGATTGGTCTCGATGCGCTGGCCTATGTCCACCTCAACGACTCGAAACACGCCTGTGGCACTCACAAGGACGAACACGCCCACGTCGGCGAGGGCGAGATCGGCGCGGACGGCATGCGGGCCTTTCTCACCCACGACGCGATCCGGGACCTGCCGATCGTCCTCGAGACCCCCGACGAGGACGGCCGCGGGTTCACCTGGAACATCGACCGAGCGCGAACGCTCGCCGGCACCGTGTGAACGCGTCGGTCGACGGGCTGATCGACCTCTCGAGAGAGGACGTTCCCGATCTTTGCGTGGCTGACCGCCGCGGTCGTGAACCTCTTCGTGCCCTCCGGCGGTGGCAAGTGGATCATGCTGGGGCGGTCGGTGCTCAAGACCGCACAGAACCTGGGCGTCGAGCCGGGCCACGCGACGATGGCATGCGCGGTCGGGGACGCCCACACCGACCTGTTGAACCCGTTTTAGACGATCCCGCTGCTCGCGATTACCCGGATCAGGGCCCGGGAGAGAGTCGGCTACGCGGTCGTCATGGTGCTCGCGCTAATCCCGTTCCTGGCAGCGGTGTTGGTCCTGCTACGGGTTCGTCTGAGTCCGCCGAGACTCTATGGGGACGGCGGCCTCCGGCGGCCGACCGGCGCTCGCTCGGGTCGTCGGACGCGCGAAGTAACAAACTGTTATGCGGCGGCCGACGCTACCAGCGGCGTGCGCCGGTTCAGTGCCGAGTACCTCGAGACGACCCGTCGGGGAATGTGGGCCGACTCGCGGGCGGCACTCACAGACCTCGAACTCGAAGGGACCGAGAGCGCCCTCGATGTCGGCGCCGGCACCGGTGAGCTGACCCGGGTCCTCCGGGAGGAATCGTCGGGAACGGTCGTCGCGGTCGACGCCGATCGGTCGTTACTCGAGCGCGTCGCTTCGCCCCGACTGGTCGGCGACGCCACCCGGCTTCCGTTTGCCGACGACGCGGTCGAGTTGGCTGTCTGTCAGGCGTTACTCGTCAACCTGCCCGAGCCGGTCGCCGCGGTCGCGGAGTTCGCCCGCGTCGCGAGCGAGCGTGTGGGCACGATCGAACCCGATAATGGCGCGGTGACCGTCGAGTCGACCGTCCCGGAGGAGTCGGAGCTCGCGAGCGAGGCCCGCCGACGATACCTCCGGGGGGTCTCGAGCGATCCGACGCTGGGGGGTGCCCGGACGCTGTTCGAGCGGGCGGGACTAACTGGCGTGACAGTCCAGCGGTACGACCACCGGCTGACCGTCGCGCCGCCGTACTCCGAGACCGCCCTCGAGAGCGCCCGCCGGAAGGCTACCGGCGCGGGACTCGACGGCCAGCGGGCGACGATGCTCGCCGGCAACACCACGCCCGAGGCGTTCGACCGGCTCCGCGAGCGGTGGCGCGCGATGGGCCGGGCGGTGATCGAGCAGATGCACGACGAGGAGTACCGGTACAGCGAGACGATCCCGTTCTACGTGACCGTCGGCCAGGTGACGTGAACCGCCTCGGGGTCAAGCCCCGAGGCACTCGGCCTGCTCCGCTTGTAGACGGCCCAAAACGGGCCTCCACGAGGAGTCGCCCGACCCGGCGCCGACGAACAGACAGCGCACACGCCGGTTCGGGTCCTGCTGATCAAACTACCGACACCGCCGGCGTTCGCTCCGCTGACGCGATCACCGAACTGAACAGACGAGCGGATCAGACGGAAAAGAAGACGGATCGACGACCGACTGGACGGATTACTCGGTTCGGATGACGTCGAGCCCGTTCTGTCGGTCGAGCTGGTCGTGACCGCCGTCGGTCTCGCCCAGCCCCCGACTCCGGCCGGCGTTCTCACTCGCGTCGAAGCCGTCCTCGACGCCCTCGATCGCCTGGCGGGACTTATCGGCCTGCTTTTGCGTTGTCGGGCCGAGCACCTGGGCCGACTGCACGCCAGTCATGATCGCCATCACGCGGACCTTGCCCTTGTACTCCTCCTGGATGCGGGCGCCCCAGATCACGTTGGCACTGGCCTCCAGCCGGTCGGTGATGTTCTGTGCGATGCCCTCCGCCTCCTGGAGGGTGAGGTCCGGACCACCAGTGATGTGGACGAGTCCACCGCTTGCCCCGCGGTAATCGACATCCAACAGCGGGTGGTTCATCGCGTCCTTGACGACCTCTTCGGTCTTGTTTTTCTCCTGGGTCTCGCCGACCAACATCACTGCGACCCCGCCCTGATCCATGATGGAGGTCATGTCGGCGTAATCTAAGTTGATCAGCGAGGGCTGGATGATCGTCTCGCTGATCCCCTTGACCGTCTCGGCGATGATCTGGTCCATCACCGAGAACGCCTTGCCGATCGGGAGGTTCGGGACGTAATCCAGCAGCCGATTGTTATCGAGAACGATGATCGAGTCGGCCTCGTTGCGGAGGTTCTCCAGGCCTTCCTCGGCTTTGACCGTGCGGGCACGCTCGACGTTGAACGGCGTCGATACCATACCGACGACGATCGCGCCCTGCTCTTTGGCGATCTTCGAGACGACGGGCGCCGCACCAGTGCCCGTGCCACCGCCCATTCCGGCAGTCACGAACACGAGGTCCGCGTCGCCGAGGACTTCCTTGATCGTTCCCTGGGCCATCTCAGTGGCGCGCTCGCCCATTTCGGGATCGCCACCGGCACCGAGCCCGTTGGTCAGGGACTTGCCGACCAGGATTTTCG